>JAAZBL010000080.1 GCA_012513825.1 Limnobacter sp.
CTCGCCAGCTACCTGCACGGCGGAGCCAAGATCGGCGTGCTGGTCGACGTGGTCGGCGGCGACGAGACGCTGGCCAAGGATCTCGCGATGCACATCGCCGCGAGCAAGCCCAGGGCGCTGTCGCAGGACGGCGTGCCGGCCGAGGACATCGAGCGCGAGCGCTCGGTCGCTCAACTGAAGGCCGACGAGGAGCAGGCCAAGGCCGCCGCGGCCGGCAAGCCCGGCAAGTCGCCCGAGATCCTGGCCAAGATGGTCGACGGCGCGGTCAACAAGTTCCTGAAGGAAGTCACGCTGCTGGGTCAGCCCTTCGTCAAGGACGACAAGCAGACCGTCGAGCAGTTGCTGAAGTCGCGCAGCGCCAAGATAGCCGCGTTCACGCTGTACGTGGTCGGCGAAGGGATCGAGCGCAAGCAGTCCGATTTCGCCGCCGAGGTCGCCGCGCAGGCGGCCGCCGCGGCCGGCCGCTGAGGCGCCGATCCGGAAAGGGGCCATAATTCGGCGGCTGAATCCGACGCCGGCCCGGTCGGCCGGCGAAACCGAACGGAGAGCGTCATTGAACTCCCTGCAAAGCGCTGCCGCTGAAGTCCTTGCCGCCTCCAGCCCGTTCGCCCACCGTCGCGTGCTGCTGAAACTGTCGGGCGAGGCGCTGATGGGCGACGACGCCTACGGCATCAACCGCGACACGCTGCACGCAATGGTCGGCGAGATCGCCGGCGTCGCGGCATTGGGCGTGGAACTGGCGATCGTCATCGGCGGCGGTAACATCTTTCGCGGCATGGCAGGCGGCGCCACCGGCATGGATCGCGCCACCGCCGATTACATGGGCATGCTGGCGACCGTGATGAATTCGCTCGCGCTGCAGGACGCGCTGCGCCAGCGCGGCGTCGTCGCGCGCGTGCAGTCGGCGCTGAAGATCGAGCAGGTCGTCGAGCCGTATATCCGGCCGAAGGCGCTGCGCTACCTCGAAGAGGGCAAGGTCGTGATCTTCGCCGCCGGTACCGGCAATCCGTTCTTCACGACCGACACGGCGGCCGCGCTGCGCGGCGCCGAGATGGGCGTCGAGGTCGTGCTGAAGGCGACCAAGGTCGATGGCGTCTACACGGCCGACCCGATGAAGGACTCGCGTGCCACGCGCTACCAGCGCATCAGCTTCGACGAGGCGATCAGCCGCAACCTGCAAGTGATGGACGCGACCGCCTTCGCGCTGTGCCGCGACCAGAAACTGCCGATCCGCGTGTTCTCGATCTTCAAGGAAGGGGCGCTGATGCGCGCCGTTCGCGGCGAGGACGAGGGCACGCTCGTCCACGTCTGAACAGAAAAATCCCGGAGGACTCATGAGCGTAGCCGAGGTCAGGCAGGCGGCCGAGCAGAAGATGCAGAAGTCGCTCGAAGCAATGAAGACCAGCTTCCAGAAGATCCGAACCGGCCGCGCGCACGCGGGCCTGCTCGATCACATCCACGTCGACTACTACGGCAGCTCGGTGCCGCTGTCGCAGGTCGCCAACGTCACGGTCCAGGACGCGCGCACGCTGGCCGTGCAGCCCTGGGAGAAGAAGATGGTGCAGGTCGTCGACAAGGCGATCCGCGAGTCCGACCTCGGGCTCAATCCGGCCACCAGCGGCGACCTGATCCGCGTGCCGATGCCGCCGCTGTCCGAGGAGCGCCGCCGCGAGATGACGAAGATCGCGCGCGCCGACGCCGAACACGCGAAGGTCGCCGTGCGCAACCTGCGCCGGGAGGCCAACGAACAGTTCAAGAAGCTGCTCAAGGAGAAGGCGATCTCCGAAGACGAGGAGCGGCGCTCGCAGGACGAGATGCAGAAGCTCACCGACCGCTTCGTCGCCGAGATCGACAAGCTGCTGGCGGCGAAGGAGCAGGAGATCATGACGGTTTGAACCGTCCCGCGATGACCGCTTTCCCGAGTTCGACCCGCGTCGTGCCGCCCGGCAGCGACGTGCCGCAGCACGTCGCGATCATCATGGACGGCAACGGCCGCTGGGCCACGTCGCGACGCCTGCCGCGCGTGGCCGGCCACGCGAAGGGCGTCGACGCAGTGCGCCGTACCGTCGACGCCTGCGCGCGGCGCGGCGTGCGCTTCCTGACGCTGTTCGCGTTCAGTTCCGAGAACTGGCGTCGGCCGCCCGACGAGGTCTCGGTGCTGATGCGACTGTTCATCACGGCGCTCGAGCGCGAGGTCGTGCAGCTGCACGACAACGGCATCCGCCTGCGCGTGATCGGCGACCTGTCGGCCTTCGAGCCGCGGCTGCGCCAGCTGATCGCGCAGGCCGAAACGCGTACCGCCGGCAACACGCGGATGACGCTGTCGGTCGCGGCCAACTACGGCGGCCGCTGGGACATCCTGCAGGCGTTCCGCGCACTGCTTGCCGAGCGGCCCGAACTGGCCGACGACCCGTCGCAACTCGACGAAGAGGCCTTGTCGGCCAAGCTCGCGATGGCCTGGGCGCCCGAGCCCGATCTTTTCATCCGCACCGGCGGCGAGCAGCGGATCAGCAACTTCCTGCTATGGCAGCTCGCCTACACCGAGCTGTATTTCACCGATGCGCTGTGGCCCGACTTCGATGCCGCCGCGCTCGATCTCGCCTTCGCATCGTTCCGCAGCCGCGAGCGCCGCTTCGGCCGCACCAGCGCGCAACTGGCCGCAGACGGCCTGGCGCGCTGAGCGTCCGGACGCAAGGGACGGAATCGCCGATGCTCGGCCAGCGAGTGCTCACGGCAGTCGTCCTGCTTGCAATCCTGCTGCCGGCGATCTTCGTGCTGCCGGCCTGGACCTGGGCTGCCCTCACGCTGCTGTTCCTGGCGGTCGGCACGCGCGAATGGACCGCGTTGCTGCAGGACGTCGCGCCCGAACCCGCGATCGGCGGTGCGTCGACGCCGGCGCCAGCCGGCGCAGGCGCCCCGACGCAGCGGCCGCTGCTGGTCGCGATCGGGGCGCTGGTCGTCGGCCTGCTGCTGCTCGGCTGGCGGCTCTCGTCGGGCTGGCCTGCGTGGTTCGGCGCCACGCTGGCCGCCGCCGCGACCGCCTGGTGGTGCGTGGCCGCGCCGCTGCGCCTCGCGGTCGGCAACGCGCGTGGCGGCGGCTGGCCGCTGGCCGCCGCGCTGCTGCTCGCCTGCTGGGTGGCGCTGATCGAACTGCACGCGATCGGCGCGGCGGCGCTGCTGGCCGCGATGGCGATCGTCTGGATCGCCGACATCGCCGCTTATTTCGTCGGGCGCGCCATCGGACGGCGCAAGCTGGCGCCGCGGATCAGCCCCGGCAAGAGTTGGGAAGGCGCGATCGGCGGCGCGCTGGCCGTCGCGCTGGCGGCCATCGTCGTGGCACGCATCGGCGTCGATGGCGCGGCTGGCTCCGCCGCGGCGGCGGGCGCAGGCGGGCTGCTTTCGACGACACTGCCGGTGAGCCTGTTCGCGGTCGCGCCGGCCTGGCTCGCGCTCGCGATCTTCGTGCTCCTGGCTGCGCTGTCGGTGGTCGGCGACCTGCACGAATCGCTGCTCAAGCGGCAGGCCGGCGTCAAGGACAGCGGTACGCTGCTGCCAGGCCACGGCGGCGTGCTCGACCGGATCGACGCGCTGATTCCGGTGATGCCGGCCGTGCTGCTCTTGCATTGGTTCGCCGGCAGCTTCAAATAGCCGGTGACTGACATGACGAACCTGACGATTCTTGGCGCGACCGGCTCGATCGGACGCAGCACGCTCGACGTTGTGGCGCGCCACCCCGAGCGTTACCGGGTGCACGCGCTGGTCGCAAACCGCCAGCACGAAGCGCTGGCCGAGCAATGCCTGCGCTTCTCTCCGCGCTATGCGGTGCTCGGCGACGCCGAAGCCGCGCAGCAGTTGCGCCGCCGACTGGCCGAGGCCGGCAGCGCCACCGAGGTGCTCGGCGGTGCGGCGGCGGCGGTCGAGGTCGCCGCGGCCCCGGAAACCGATGTCGTGATGGCCGCCGTGGTCGGCGGCGCCGGGCTGGAGCCGGCGATCGCGGCGGCGCGCGCCGGCAAGCGCATCCTGCTGGCGAACAAGGAATCGCTGGTCATGGCCGGTGCGGTGTTCCTCGCGGCCTGCCACGAAGGCGGCGCCACGGTGCTGCCGATCGACAGCGAACACAACGCCGTCTTCCAGTGCCTGCCTGCCGGCCGGGCCGACGGTCCCGGCATCCGGCGCATCCTGCTGACCGCCTCGGGCGGCCCGTTCCGCAATGCGAGTCGCGACGAGATGGCGTGCGCGACGCCCGACCAGGCCTGCGCGCATCCGAACTGGTCGATGGGACGCAAGATTTCGGTCGATTCGGCGACGATGATGAACAAGGGGCTCGAGCTGATCGAGGCACACTACCTGTTCGGCGTGCCGGCCTCGCGGCTCGGCGTGCTCGTGCATCCGCAGAGCATCGTGCACTCGATGGTCGAGTACACCGACGGTTCGATGCTCGCCCAACTGGGCAATCCCGACATGCGCACGCCGATCGCCCACGCGCTGGCCCATCCCGAACGGATCGAAAGCGGCGTCGCGCCGCTCGATCTCGCGGCGATCGGCCGGCTCGAATTCGAGGAACCCGACATGGACCGCTTTCCCTGCCTTCGGCTCGCGCAGCAGGCGCTGAGCGCCGGCGGCGGCGCACCCTGCGTGCTGAACGCCGCCAACGAGGTCGCCGTCGACGCGTTCCTCGCGCGTCGCATCGGTTTCGACGGCATCGCGGCGATCAACGACGGCGTGTTGCAGGCACTCGGCGCACGGCCGGCCGGCACCAGCGTCGAGGGCGTGCTCGAGCTCGATGCCGAAAGCCGCGCCCTCGCGCTTACCCGTCTCGGGAGGATCGCAGCATGAGCGGCCTTCAGACGCTGATCGCCTTCCTGGTCGCGCTGACCATCCTGATCTTCGTGCACGAGCTCGGGCACTACCTGGTCGCGCGCTTCTTCGACGTCAAGGTGTTGCGCTTCTCGATCGGTTTCGGGCGGCCGCTGCTGCGCTGGACCGTCGGCAAGGACCGCACCGAATGGGTGCTCGCCGCGATTCCGCTGGGCGGCTACGTGCGCATGCTCGACGAACGCGAATCGCCGGAAACGCCGATCGCGCCCGAACTGCTGCCGCGTGCGTTCAACCGCAAGCCGCTCGGGCAGCGTGCAGCGATCGTCGCGGCCGGCCCGCTGGCGAATTTCCTGCTCGCCATCGCGCTGTACGCGGCGCTCGGTGCGATCGGCGTTCGCGAGCCGGCGCCGATCGTCGACGCGCCGGCCGCGCAGTCGCTGGCGGCGCAAGCGGGCCTCGAACGCGGCGACCGCATCGAGTCGGTCGACGGCACCACGGTCCGCTCGTGGAACGACCTGCGCCTGAAACTGCTCGATCCGCTGATCGACGGCCGCGTCGCCGAGCTCGGCGTGCTGCGCGACGGTTCGCCGAGCACGCTGCCGCTCGACCTGTCGAGCCTGTCCGGACGCGACGCCGAAAGCGATTTCCTCGACAAGATCGGCATGCGGCTGGCCGCCGGCGAAGTCGTCGTCTCGGCGCTCGTCGACGGCGGCTCGGCGCAGCAGGCGGGCCTGCAGCCCGGCGACCGGCTGCTCAGCGTCGACGGGACCCGGATCGGACGCGCGGTCGACCTGATCGCGGCGGTCAAGGCCGCGCCCGACCGCGAACTGCGCCTGCTGGTCGAGCGCGACGGCGTCGAACTGGCGCTGCGCGTCGTGCCGCAGGCCGTTCCGGGCGAGGGGGCCGACGCCGGCACGACGATCGGGCGCATCGGCGCCGCGCTGCAGGACCGCGTGCAGATGGATACCGTGCGCTATGGACCGGTCGAATCGCTGTGGCAGGGCACCACGCGCACCTGGGACATGTCGGTGTTCACGCTGCGCATGCTCGGCCGCATGCTGACCGGCGACCTGTCGCTGCGCAACCTGAGCGGGCCGGTCACGATCGCCGACCTGGCCGGGCAATCGGCCCGGGTCGGGTGGTTCGCCTACCTGAATTTCATGGCGCTCATCAGCATCAGTCTCGGCGTGCTGAACCTGCTGCCGATCCCGGTGCTCGACGGAGGCCATTTGGTATATTACGCGCTCGAAGCCGCCCGTGGCCGGCCCCTGTCCGAGCGCTTTCTCGAGCTCACCCAGAAGGCAGGGCTGGCCGTCATCATGATGATGATGGCCGTGGCGCTGTTCAACGACATCACTCGTCTGTTCGGTTCCTGATCCATGCCTTCCGATAGCCGCCGTCCGCGGCCCAGCCGCAGGGCGGCGCGCCTCGTGTTCGCTGCGGCGGCTGCGCTGGCGCTGACGCACGCCGCCTGGGCCTTCGATCCCTTCGTCGTTCGCGACATCCGCGTCGAGGGCGTGCAACGCACCGAGCCCGGCACGGTCTTCAGCTACCTGCCCGTGAAGGTCGGCGACACGCTGACCGAGGAGCGCGCGAGCGAAGCGGTGCGCGCGCTGTTCGCGACCGGCTTCTTTCGCGACGTGCGGCTCGAAATCGACGGCCAGGTGCTGGTCGTCTACGTCGAGGAGCGCCCGGCGATCGGGTCGGTCGACATCGTCGGCGCCAAGGAGTTCGACAAGGACACGCTCAAGCGCGTGCTGCGCGAGCAGGGGCTCGGCGAATCGCGAATCTTCGACCGCAGCGTGCTCGAACGCGCCGAGCAGGAAATGAAACGCCAGTACCTGGCGCGCGGCCGCTACGCGGCCAGCGTCACGTCGACGGTCACGCCGCTCGAACGCAACCGCGTCGGCATCGTGCTCACGGTCGAGGAGGGCGCCACGGCGCGCATCGGCTCGATCCGCTTCGTCGGCAACGAGGCGTTCACCGAAAAGCAGTTGCTCGACGAGATGCGGCTTTCCACGCCGACCTGGTTCACCTGGTATTCGAAGGCCGACCAGTATTCGCGCGAGAAGTTCGCCGCCGACCTCGAGGCGCTGCGCTCGTTTTACCTCGATCGCGGTTACCTGGAATTCCAGGTCGAGTCGACGCAGGTCTCGATCACGCCCGATCGCGAAACCGTCGAACTGACGATCTCGGTGCGCGAGGGCGAGCAGTTCCGTGTCTCCGGTTTTACCTTCGGCGGCAACCTGCTGGGCCGCGAAAGCGAGTTCGCCGATCTGGTCCAGTTGAAGCCCGGCGACGTGTTCTCGGGCTCGAAGCTGACCGCGTCGACCGACGCGATCGACGAGCGGCTCGGTGCGCTCGGCTACGCGTTCGGCAACGTCAACGCCGTGCCGATCATCGATCGCGAGAAGCGGGAGGTCGAGTTCCAGATCCTCGTCGATCCGGCCCGCCGCGTCTACGTGCGGCGGATCAACGTCACCGGCAACTCGCGCACGCGCGACGAGGTCATCCGGCGCGAGCTGCGCCAGTTCGAAGACGCCTGGTACGACGCCGAAAAGATCCGGCTGTCGCGCGAACGGATCGGCCGGCTCGGCTACTTCACCGACGTGCGCATCGACACGCAGCCGATCCCCGATGCGCCCGACCAGGTCGACCTGAACGTCGTCGTCGAAGAGCGTCCGACCGGGAACATCACCTTCGGCATCGGCTTCTCCAGTACCGAGAAGGTGATCCTGTCGGCCGGCCTGAACCAGCAGAACTTCATGGGCACCGGCAAGTCGCTCGGCATCGACATCAACACCAGCCGGCTGCAGCGCACGATCGCGCTCGCCTACACCGATCCGTACTTCACGCCCGACGGGGTCAGCCGCAGCTTCGATCTGTACACCCGTACCTTCGACGCCTCCGAGCTCGACCTCGGCGACTACCGGATCCGCTCGAGCGGGGTCGGCCTGCGGTTCGGCGTCCCCTATACCGAGCACGATCGCCTCAGCTTCGGCCTGGTCGCCGAGCGCAACGAGCTCCGGCTCGGCGAACTGGCGCCCGATCGCTACGTCCAGCAGGTCGAGGACTTCGGCGAATCGGCGACCGCGCTGCTGGCCGTGCTCGGCTGGTCGCGCGACAGCCGCGACAGCGCGATCACGCCGACGCGCGGCCGTGCCCAGTCGGCCAACCTCGAGGTCGCGATTCCGCCGGCCGAGCTGCGCTACTGGCGTGCCAACTACAACCATCAGTGGTACTACCCGCTGAACCGCGACTACACGCTGGCGCTGTACGGCGACGTCGCCTACGGCAGGGCCTACGGCGACAAGCCGTATCCGCTGTTCAAGAACTACTTCGCCGGCGGCATCGGCTCGGTGCGCGGCTTCTACCCGAGCTCGCTCGGTCCGAAGGACACCGAGACGCTGATTCGCGGCGGCACGCGCGAAGTGCCGCTCGGCGGCCAGATGCGCGTGATCGGCAGCGCCGAGTTCATCTTCCCGCTGCCGGGCACCGGCAACGACCGCACGATCCGTTCCTTCGTCTTCTTCGACGTCGGCAACGTCTTCGAAGAAGGCGACTTCGACGCCGGCGAACTGCGCTACTCGACCGGCCTGGGGCTCAACTGGCTGTCGCCGGTGGGTCCGCTCAAACTGAGCATCGGCTTCCCGATCAACAAGAAGGACGGCGACCGCACGCAGCGCGTGCAGTTCCAGATCGGCACCGGCTTCTGACCGGCCGGGCCGCGCGCTGCGGTCGGCCCCGATCGCCCGATGTCGGCTGTGCGACAATTCCCGCTCGCCGTCCTTCGCGAAATCATGCAGGAACATCCTCGATGAAGTTTTCCAGAATCGTCGTCGCCGGCCTGCTGGCCGCGGCCACTTCCGTCGCGGTCGCGCAGCAGGCCAAGATCGGCTTCGTGAACACCGAGCGCATCCTGCGCGACGCGGCTCCGGCCAAGGCCGCACAACAGAGGCTCGAGCAGGAGTTCGCGAAGCGCGACAAGGACCTGCAGGACATCGCGTCTCGCCTCAAGACGATGGGTGAGCGTCTCGAGCGCGACGCCGCCGTCATGTCCGACAGCGACCGGCAGCGTCGCCAACGCGAGTACGCCGACCTCGAGAAGGACTTCCAGCGCAAGCAGCGCGAGTTCCGCGAGGACCTGAACCAGCGGCGCAACGAAGAGCTGGCCAAGGTCATCGAACGCGCCAACCAGGTCATCAAGCAGATCGCCGAAAAGGAGAGCTACGACCTGATCCTGCAGGAAGCCGTCGTCGTCAGCCCGCGAGTCGACATCACCGACAAGGTGCTGCAGTCGCTGACCGCGGGCGGCAAGTGATGCCGGGCAGCGCGACGATGCCGCGGTCGGCGGCCGGATCGCCGCGATGGACCCGCTGAGCGACCCGCCGAGCCTTGCGGCGGTCGCCGCGCTGATCGGCGCCCGCATCCTGCGCGGCGACCCGCAGCGGACCGTGCACCGGCTGGCCACGCTGGCCTCGGCCGGCCCCGACGACCTCTCGTTCCTGTCCGAGTCGCGCTACGCGGCGCAGGCGCGCGCCACCACGGCCGGTGCCGTCGTCGCACGCGAAAGCGACGCCGACCTGCTGCCGGCTTCCTGCGCAGTCCTTGCCGTCGACGACCCGTATCGCTCGATCGCCGCGGTCGCACGCGACTTCGCGGCGCGCCAGGCCGTGCCGCCGCCGCCCGGCGCCCACCCGAGCGCCGTCGTCGCGCCCGACGCCCGGATCGGCGACGGCGTCTCGATCGGACCGCAGGTCGTGATCGGAGCCGGAGCCACGATCGGCGACGGCGTCGTGATCGGCGCCGGAAGCGCGATCGGCGCCCGGGCGTCGATCGGTGCCGGCTCGCTGCTGCATCCGCGCGTCGTCGTCTACGACGCCTGCCGGCTCGGCGAACGCTGCATCGTCCATTCGGGCGCGGTGATCGGCGCCGACGGTTTCGGCTTCGCGCGGGCCGAAGGAGGCTGGGAGAAGATCTCGCAGCTCGGCACCGTCGTCATCGGCGACGACGTCGAGATCGGCGCGAACACGACCATCGATCGGGGCGCGCTCGACGACACGGTCATCGGCAACGGCTGCAAGCTCGACAACCTGATCCAGGTCGCGCACAACGTGCGCATCGGCGAGGGCAGTGCGCTGGCCGGTTGCGTCGGCATCGCCGGAAGCGCCATCATCGGGCGGCGCTGCCAGATCGGCGGCGGCGTGGGCATCGCCGGACACCTCGAGATCTGCGACGACGTGACGATCACCGGAATGACGCTGGTGTCGCACTCGATCCGGCGCCCCGGCGTCTATTCCGGCGGGCCTCCGATGATGGACCATCCCGACTGGCAGAAGGCGGCGGCGGCGCTGCGCCGTCTTCCCGACCTGCGAGCCAGGGTGCGCCGGCTCGAAGGGATCGCCGCGGAGGATCGCGATCCCGGAGCAGGCGCATCCGCCGACTCCGGAAACAGGGAATCCCGATGAGCCACCTCGACATAAGAACGATCCTCCAGCACCTCCCGCATCGATACCCGATGCTGCTCGTCGACCGGGTTCTCGAACTCGAAAAGGGCAAGCGCATCACGGCGGTCAAGAACGTCTCGATCAACGAGCCTTTCTTCACCGGCCACTTCCCGCACTTTCCGGTCATGCCCGGCGTGCTGCAGGTCGAAGCGCTGGCGCAGGCCGCCGGCATCCTGTCCTTCCAGACGATGGACCGCGTCTCCGACGAGTCCTCGGTCTACTACTTCGTCGGCGTCGACCGCGCGCGGTTCAAGCGCCCGGTCGTGCCCGGCGACCAGCTGATGCTCGAGGTCGAGATCCTGCGCACCTCGCGCTCGGTCTGGAAATACTCGGGACGCTCGACGGTCCAGGGCCAGATCTGCTGCGAGGCCGAGCTGATGTGCACGCTGCGCGACATCGACGCGCCCGGCAACGCCGCGCGCGACGCCTCCTGACGCCAACGGCGGGCCGCTGCACGAGGAGACGGTTCGAAGCATGGCAACGAGCGCCGGCGAACCTCGCATTCACGCGACAGCGTTGATCGACCCCGCTGCCCAGCTCGATTCCACGGTCGAAGTCGGCGCCTACGCGGTGATCGGCGCCGGCGTGCGGATCGGCGCCGGCACGCGGATCGGCCCGCACGTGGTGATCGAAGGCCCGACGACGATCGGACGCGACAACCGGATCTTCCAGTTCGCGTCGATCGGCGCGGCGCCGCAGGACAAGAAATACGCCGGCGAGCCGACCGCGCTCGAGATCGGCGACGCCAACACGATTCGCGAGTTCGTGACGATCAACCGCGGCACGGTCCAGGATCGCGCGCTGACGACGATCGGCAGCGACAACTGGATCATGGCCTACGTGCACATCGCTCACGATTGCGTGGTCGGCGACCACACGATCTTCGCGAATACCACGAACCTGGCCGGACACGTGCAGATCGGCGACTGGGTGATCCTCGGCGGCTGCACGCAGGTACACCAGTACTGCAAGATCGGCGCGCATGCGATGACCGGGGTCAGCACCGTC
>JAAZBL010000487.1 GCA_012513825.1 Limnobacter sp.
AGAGCTTCGGATACAAGGCCGGATTGATCGCAAGCCCGATCGGTCCCATCAGCATCGTGTAGCCGTCGGGCTCCGCCCGGGCGACGACTTCCGCGCCGATGTTGCCGCCCGCGCCGGGACGGTTCATCACGACGACCGACTGCCCGATGACGGGTCCGAGACGGTCGGCCAGTGCGCGCGCCAGGATCGACGTCGTGCCGCCGGGTGCGAAAGGCACGACGAACTGGATCGGCCTGCTCGGATAGCTGCTCTCGGCGAGCGCCGCCCCGGCGGCGGACAACAGGGAAGCGGCCGCCAGGGTGGCGACGCCGCGCTTGATCGTGCGAATCATCGAATCTCCTTGCTCAGGCAAGTTCGTGGCGAAGCGGTGAAGTCGCGGGCGGTCGTCGAGGCCGTCCGCCCGGACGCGTTCAGCGGACCGTGTAACGCTCGACGAAGCCGTGGTCGATCGTCACGCCCAGGCCCGGCCGTTCGCTGATCTCGATCGATCCGTCGCGGACCTCGAACTTTTCGTGCGCAAGTTCGTGCAGCAGCGGGTTCGCACCGAGCGAGTATTCGAGGATGAAGCCGGCGGGCGACGCCGCGGCGACGTGCATGCCGGCCGCGAAGGCGAGGGCACCCGTCCACAGGTGCGGCGCGAGACGCAGGTTGAATGCGGACGCGATCGCACCGATCCGCATCGCCTCGGTGATGCCGCCGCAAATTGCGAGGTCGGGCTGGAAGATGTCGGCGGCACGCAGTTCCGCCAGGTCCCGGAAATCGAATCGGTTGAACTCGCTCTCGCCGGCCGCGATGGGGATGGCCGTCGCCGAACGCACTTCCGCCATGCCGCGCTTGTCGTCGGCGGTCACGGGCTCCTCGAACCACATCAGGTTGCAGTCCTCGACGAGCCGGCAGAACCGCTTGGCCTGGTCGACCGTATAGGTGCCGTGTGCGTCGCAGGCCAGCCCGATGTCGGGGCCGAGCGCTTCACGAGCCGCACGGACCCGGCGCGCGGAATTGACCGGATCTCCATCGATGATGCCCACCCGCATCTTCACGGCCTTGAAGCCGCCGCGTCGTACGTACCCGAGCAGTTGCTCGCCGATCGATTCGGCGTCGGCCCAACCGCCCGACGCGTATGCCGGCATCGTCGGGCTCTTGCGCCCGCCGAGCAGGCGCCATACCGGCGCGCCGAGCGCCTTGCCGAGGAGGTCCCACAGGGCCATGTCGATCCCGCTCAGCGCCGAGATCGTGACGCCGCGTCGTCCGAGGATCGGGAAGACGTGCCCGTGATCGATCGCGTAGTGGCCCCGCGTGCCGCTGTACATCTGCTCGGTGAGCCGCACGATGTCGCGCGGATCCTCGCCGATCAGCGACGGGCCGAACTTGCGCTCGATCGCCGCCACCAGCGCATGGCTGTTGCCTTCGCTGCCGACTTCCTCCTTGGCCTCGCCGTAGCCGACCAGGCCGCACTCGGTCTCGATCGTCACGAGCACCGAATCGAAGGAGGCGATGCGGCCGAAGTCGGACACGTGTTGCTGCTCGTACGGAATCGGCACGTGCAGCCAGTTGGCGGATACGGACTTGATCT
>JAAZBL010000488.1 GCA_012513825.1 Limnobacter sp.
CCCATCCAGCCGAACAGCGACAGGATCACCAGCAGGATCCAGACGCTGGGCTCGAACATCGCCGCCAGGATCAGCAGCAGATAGAGCTCGGGAATCGCGCTCCAGACTTCGATGAACCGCTGGAACGCCAGGTCGAGCCGGCCGCCGAAATAGCCTTGCACGGCACCGGCGAGCACGCCGGCCACGACGCCGATCGTCGTCAGCGCGAGCCCGAACAGGACCGACAGCCGAAAACCGTAGAGCAGGCGCGCGAGTACGTCGCGGCCGCGATCGTCGGTGCCGAGCAGGTTCTCGGCCGACGGCGGCGCCGGGTTCGGACTGGCGGCGAAGTAGTTGATCGTGTCGAAGCTGTAGCGGTTCGGCGGCCAGATGGCCCAGTTGCCGTCCTTCGACATCTGCTCGACGATGAACGGGTCGTGCCAGTCGGTGCGCGTGTGGAAGTCGCCGCCGAACGTGGTCTCCGGATAGAAGTTCCACAGCGGCCAGTAGAGCTGCCCTTCGTAGTGCGCGACCAGCGGGCGGTCGTTCGACAGCAGTTCGGCGAACAGGCTCAGCCCGAAGATCGCCACGAAGATCCACAGGCTGATCCAGCCGCGCCGATTGCTGCGGAAACGCAGCCAGGCGCGCCGGCCCGGCGACAGCGAGGCACGTGCGGGGCGCGCACGGCCGGAGCCGAAAGCCTTGCGGGCGTCTTCGGTCGAGCCGCTCCCGGGGCCGTCCACGGGCTGCCGGACTTCGGCACGGCTCCTCGGCAGCGCCGGGACCGGTTCGAGCACGGCGTCGACCTCGACAGTCTCGCGCGCCGCGGCGGCCGCGGTCGCCGCGCTTGTCCTGGTCGCCGTCGCCGCCGTCATTGCAGTAGTCGACACCGACGCCGCTTCCGACGGCGCCGTCGACGCCGTCGGTGCGGCCGGCATGCCGGTCGACTGCCCCGATGGCTTCATCGACCGCCCCCGATCACCGCCCGCCTCCAATCACCGCCCGCCTCCAATCACCGACTGTCTCCCATCACCCACCTTCTTCGAAATCATCGCCCGTCGCCGACCATCGCCGGCTCCCCGCATCGACTCGCCTCGTTCATCGACTGGCATCGAACTTCACGCGCGGATCGACCCAGGTGTAGGCGATGTCGGTCAGCAGCTTCGTCAACAGTCCGATCAGCGAGAACACGTACAGCGATCCGAGCACGACCGGGTAATCGCGCTTGATGACCGAGTCGTAGGACAGCAGCCCGAGCCCGTCGAGCGAGAACAGCGTCTCGATCAGCAACGAGCCGGTGAAGAACGCCCCGACGAATGCGGCCGGCAGCGCCGTGACCAGCGGGATCAGCGCGTTGCGGAACACGTGCTTGTAGAACACGCGCCGTTCGCTGAGTCCCTTGGCGCGCGCCGTCAGCACGTACTGCTTGCGGATCTCCTCGAGGAAGGTGTTCTTCGTGAGCATCGCCGTGACCGCGAAGCTGCCCACGACCAGGCAGATCAGCGGCAGCGTCAGGTGCCAGAAATAGTCGAGCACCTTGCCGATCAGCGACAACTCGTCGAAGTCGTCGGACACCAGCCCGCGCAATGGAAACCAGTTCAGGAAGCTGCCGCCGCCGAACAGCACCAGCAAGGCCACGCCGAGCACGAAACCGGGGATCGCGTAGCCGACCAGGATCGCGACCGAAGTCCAGAGGTCGAAGCGGCTGCCGTCGCGCACGGCCTTCGCGATGCCGAGCGGGATCGA
>JAAZBL010000489.1 GCA_012513825.1 Limnobacter sp.
CTCGAAGCGGGCCAGCTCGACGTGCAGCGCATGGGCCGCGGCGACGCATGGCTCGACACCGGCACCCACGAGTCGCTGCTGGAAGCCTCGCAATTCATCCAGACGATCGAGAAACGCCAGGGGCTGAAGGTCGCCTGTCCCGAGGAAATCGCCTGGCGGCAGGGTTGGATCGACGATTCGCGGCTTCGCGAGCATGCGGCTGCCCTGGCCAAGAGTGGCTACGGTCGGTACCTGCTCGATCTGCTCGACGACCGGATCTTCTGATCGGGGAGGCGACGATGAACGTGCTCGAAACCGCGCTGCCGGGCGTGCTGATCATCGAACCGAAGGTCTTCGGCGACGATCGCGGCTTCTTCTACGAGAGCTGGAACGAACGCGAGTTTGCTCGCGCCACCGGCGTCGACCTGCGCTTCGTACAGGACAACCATTCGCGGTCGCGCCGCGGCGTGCTGCGCGGCTTGCATTATCAGATCCGGCAGCCGCAGGGCAAGCTGGTGCGAGTCGTGCGGGGCGAGGTGTTCGACGTGGCGGTCGACCTGCGCCGTTCGTCGCCGCACTTCGGGCGCTGGTTCGGCCTGGCGCTCAGTGAAGCGAACCGGCGCCAGTTGTGGGTGCCCCCGGGTTTCGGCCACGGATTCCTCGTCGTTTCCGAGTTCGCGGAGTGCCTGTACAAGACGACCGACTACTACGCGCCGGAGCACGAGCGCTCGCTGCTCTGGAACGACCCGAAGGTCGGCGTCGATTGGCCGCTGGGCGGCACCGAGCCGCTGCTGTCCGCCAAGGACGCGGCCGGTGTGCCGCTGGCCGAATCCGAGGTCTTCGAATGAGCCGATTGCGCAGCGATCGCCGACCCGAGGTTCGGCCGTCGTTCCGGGACAGGAGAGAGCGTCGAGGCGAGCCGGGAGGCCGGGTTTGACGAAACTGCTCGTTCTCGGTGCCGGCGGTCAGGTCGGCTGGGAGCTCGTTCGCAGCCTGCAGCCGCTCGGGGATGTCGTCGCCTGCGATCGCCGCCGAGCCGATCTTTCGGAGCCGGCGACGCTCGGCGCCCTGGTCGCCGACGAGAAGCCGGAGGTCGTCGTCAACGCGGCTGCCTACACGGCCGTCGACCGGGCCGAACAGGAGTTCGATCTGGCCCAGACGATCAATGGCGTCGCCCCGGGCATCCTGGCCCAGGCGGCTCGCAGCGTGGGGGCGCTGTTCGTCCACTATTCGACCGATTACGTGTTCGATGGGTCGGGGCACGAGCCGCGCAAGGAATCGGCACCGGTCGCGCCGGTCAACGCTTATGGCCGCTCGAAGCGCGCGGGCGAAGAGCGTGTCGCAGTGGCTGGCGGCGACTGGCTGGTGCTGCGCACGAGCTGGGTCTATGCGGCGCGCGGCCAGAACTTCGTGCGCACGATGCTGCGCCTGGCGGCCGAACGCGAATCGTTGCGCGTCGTCGGCGACCAGGTCGGCGCGCCGACTTCGGCGCGATTGATCGCCGATGCCAGCGCCCAGCTGATCCGGCAGGCGCTCGACGAGCGCCAGCGCGGGTCGTTCGGCTCCGAACTGCTGCACCTGTGTGCTGCCGGCGAGACGAGCTGGCACGGCTTTGCCGCAGCGATCTTCGAGGGCTGGCGCGAGCTGGCCGGCGCGGATTCGCTGAAGCTGCGCGAGCTGGAGGCGATTCCGACCCGCGAGTACCCGACCCCGGCCGCGCGCCCGCTGAATTCGAGGCTCGATTGCGCTCGACTCGAGGAGAGATTCGATTTGCGGCTGCCCGATTGGCGGACGGGGTTGATGTTGGTGCTCGCCGAGCTGGCTCGGAAAGATTGAATCGGAGCCGGCACGCTTGAGCCTCGTGCTACACTGATTCAGTGCAGCACGGAGGTGATCGATGTCCAACCTCACGATAAGCGTCGACGAAGAGGTTCTTCGCCGCGCACGCATCCGGGCGCTTCAGCAAGGGTCCTCGGTCAATGCGATCCTTCGGGAATTGCTCGAAGCCTACGCAGGCGTAGGGCCCGCGCAATCCGACGCCGTTGCCGAATTGATCAGGCTCTCGAAGGATTCGACCGCGCGGCGTGGAAACGCCGCATGGACGCGTGACGACCTGCACGAACGGTCGTGATGCGTGCATTCTTCGACACCAACGTACTGGTCTACCTGTTCGATGCGGGCGCGCCCGACAAGCAGCGTCTTGCCGGCGCACTGCTCGAGCGCGAAGCGGCGCTCGGCCGTGCGACCCTCAGCACACAGGTTCTGCAGGAATTCTACGTGGCCGTGACTCGCAAGCTCGCCGTCCCGCTGGCTTGCGAACCCGCGGTACGGGCACTCCGGGCATTGAGCGAGTTGTCGGTCGTTCATGTGGATGTTGCAATGATCCTCGAGGCAACCGCCACTGCCGACCGGTTCAGGTTTTCCTTTTGGGATGCGCTCATCGTGCAGGCGGCGAGACTCGGAGGCGCGTCGGTTCTCTATACAGAGGATCTTCGACACGATCAGGTCGTCGAAGGAGTGAGGATCGTGAATCCGTTCATGGAACAAACCGAATGACCCAGAACATTTCCCCGTCGATCTTCAAGGCCTACGACATTCGCGGTGTCGTCGGCGAGACGCTGACCGTCGAGGCGGTTCGCGCGATCGGTCTGGCGCTCGGCACGAAGGCGCGCGAAGCCGGCGCCA
>JAAZBL010000490.1 GCA_012513825.1 Limnobacter sp.
GCGAGGTGCTGGCGCGCGGACGGCCGGGCGAGACCTACAACGTCGGCGGCAACAGCGAGCGGACGAACCTGCAGATCGTGCAGGCCGTATGCCGACTGCTCGACGAACTGCGTCCCGACCCCGCCGGTCCGCACGAGCGGCTGATCAGTTTCGTCGCCGACCGGCCTGGCCACGACCGGCGCTACGCGATCGACGCGCGCAAGATCGAGCGCGAACTGGGCTGGCGGCCCAGCGAGAGCTTCGAAAGCGGGCTCGCGCGCACCGTGCGCTGGTACCTGGACAATCGGCCCTGGGTGGAAAACGTTCAGTCCGGCGCCTATCGCGACTGGGTCGAGACCAACTACGCGGATCGGGGGCAGGCATGAGCAACGCGAGTCCTCGCAAGGGGATCATCCTGGCCGGCGGGTCCGGAACCCGGCTGCATCCGGTCACGATGGCGGCGTCGAAGCAACTGCTTCCGGTCTACGACAAGCCGATGGTCTACTACCCGCTGTCGGTCTTGATGCTGGCCGGTATCCGCGAGATTCTGCTGATCTCCACGCCGCACGACCTGCCGCTGTTCGAACGGCTGCTCGGCGACGGGCGCGCCTGGGGGCTTGAGCTCAGTTATGCCGCGCAGCCGGCGCCGGAGGGACTGGCGCAGGCCTTCATCATCGGTGCGGACTTCGTCGGGGACCGGCCGTCGGCGCTCGTTCTCGGCGACAACATCTTCTATGGCCACGACCTGATCGGCCGCTTGCGCGCCGCCGACCGCAAGCAGGCCGGGGCTTCGGTGTTCGCCTATCCGGTCCACGATCCCGAGCGCTACGGTGTCGTCGCTTTCGATGACGAAGGCAGGGCGATCAGCCTCGAGGAGAAGCCGGCGAAGCCGAAGAGCCGCTACGCGGTCACCGGCCTGTACTTCTACGATGCGCAGGTGGTCGACATCGCACGCCGGATCAAGCCGTCGGCACGCGGCGAACTCGAGATCACCGACGTGAACCGGATCTACCTCGAAGCGGGCCAGCTCGACGTGCAGCGCATGGGCCGCGGTGACGCATGGCTCGATACCGGCACGCACGAGTCGCTGCTCGAAGCCTCGCAGTTCATCCAGACGATCGAAAAACGCCAGGGACTGAAGGTCGCCTGTCCCGAGGAGATCGCCTGGCGACAGGGATGGATCGACGATTCGCGGCTCCGCGAGCACGCGGCTGCCCTGGCCAAGAGTGGCTACGGCCAGTACCTGCTCGGTCTGCTCGACGAGCGGATCTTCTGATCGGGGGGCGGCGATGAACGTGCTCGAAACCGCGTTGCCGGGCGTGCTGATCATCGAACCGAAGGTCTTCGGCGACGATCGCGGCTTTTTCTACGAGAGCTGGAACGAACGCGAGTTTGCTCGCGCCACCGGGGTCGACCTGCGCTTCGTTCAGGACAATCATTCGCGATCGCGCCGCGGTGTGCTGCGCGGCTTGCATTTTCAGATCCGACAGCCGCAGGGCAAGCTGGTGAGGGTCGTGCGCGGCGAGGTGTTCGACGTGGCGGTCGACCTGCGCCGTTCGTCGCCGCACTTCGGGCGCTGGTTCGGCCTTTCGCTCAGTGAAGCGAACCGACGCCAGTTGTGGGTGCCCCCGGGTTTCGGCCACGGGTTCCTCGTCGTTTCCGAGTTCGCGGAGTGCCTGTACAAGACGACCGACTACTACGCGCCCGAGCACGAGCGCTCCCTGCTCTGGAATGACCCGCAGGTCGGCGTCGACTGGCCGCTGGACGGGATCGAGCCGCTGCTGTCCGCTAAAGACGCGGCCGGTGTGTCGCTCGCAGAATCCGAGGTCTTCGAATGAGCCGCTTGCGCAGGGGTCTCCGGCCTCGTGTACGGCCGCCGTTCCCGGGCGAGAAAGGAAGTCGAGACAAGCCGGGAGGCCGGACGTGACGAAGCTGCTCGTTCTCGGCGCTGGAGGACAGGTCGGCTGGGAACTCGTTCGCAGCCTGCAGCCGCTTGGGGAGGTCGTCGCCTGCGATCGTCGCCGTGCCGATCTTTCGGAGCCGGCAACGCTTGGGGCCCTGGTCGCCGACGTGAAGCCGGCGGTCGTCGTCAACGCGGCTGCCTACACGGCCGTCGACCGGGCCGAACAGGAGTTCGACCTGGCGCAGACGGTCAATGGCGTCGCCCCGGGTATCCTGGCCCAGGCGGCTCGCAGCGCGGGAGCGCTGTTCGTCCACTATTCGACCGATTACGTATTCGACGGGTCGGGGCACGAGCCGCGCAAGGAATCGGCACCGGTCGCGCCGGTCAACGCCTATGGCCGCTCGAAGCGCGCGGGCGAAGAGCGTGTCGCAGCGGCCGGCGGCGACTGGCTGGTCCTGCGCACGAGCTGGGTCTATGCGGCGCGCGGCCAGAACTTCGTGCGCACGATGCTGCGCCTGGCGGCCGAGCGCGAATCGCTGCGCGTCGTCGACGACCAGGTCGGCGCGCCGACTTCGGCGCGATTGATCGCCGATGCCAGCGCCCAGCTGATCCGGCAGGCGCTCGACGAGCGCTCGCGCGGGTCGTTCGGCTCCGAACTGCTGCACCTGTGCGCTGCCGGCGAAACGAGCTGGCACGGCTTCGCCGCAGCGATTCTCGAGGGCTGGCGCGAGCTGGCCGGCGCGGATTCGCTGAAGCTGCGCGAGCTGGCGGCGATTCCGACGCGCGATTACCCGACCCCGGCAGCACGTCCGCTGAACTCGAGGCTCGACTGCACTCGGCTCGAAGAGAGATACGATTTGCGGCTGCCCGACTGGCGGGCGGGATTGATGCTGGTGCTCGCCGAGCTGGCTCGGAAAGATTGAATCGCGAGCCGGGGCGCGCCTGGGCCTCGTGCTACATTGGTCCGGCGCAGCGCGGCGGTCGCACACAGGTTCTTCACGATTTCCATGTGGCCGCGACTCGCAAGCTCGCCGTACCGCTGGCTTGCGGGCCAGCAGTACGAGCACTCCGGGCATCGAGCGAGTTGTCGGTCGTTCACGTGGATGCTGCAATGCATGGAACAAGCCGAATGACTCAGAACATTTCCCCGTCGATCTTCAAGGCCTACGACATTCGCGGTGTCGTCGGCGAGACGCTGACCGTCGAGGCGGTTCGCGCGATCGGTCTGGCGCTCGGCACGAAGGCGCGCGAAGCCGGCGCCA
>JAAZBL010000491.1 GCA_012513825.1 Limnobacter sp.
TCGACTACCTGGTCCCGAACCGCTTCGAACACGGCTACGGCCTGACCGAGCCGGTCGTCGCGCTGGCCTGCGAACATCCGCGCCTGGGCCGGCCCGACTGGCTGATCACCGTCGACAGCGGCATCGCGAGTGTCGACGGCGTGCGCGCAGCGCGCGAACGCGGGCTGCGCGTCGTCATCACCGACCACCACCTGCCCGGGCCGCAGTTGCCCGACGCCGACGCGATCGTCGACCCCAACCAGCCGGGCTGCGACTTCGGCAGCCCCCACCTGGCCGGCGTCGGCGTCATGTTCTACCTGCTGATCGCGCTGCGCGCCGAACTGCGGCGCCGCGCACCGGACAGCGCTGCCGCCCGCGCGCCGCTGCAATCGCTTCTCGACCTCGTGGCGCTGGGCACCGTCGCCGACCTCGTCAGGCTCGACCGCAACAACCGGCTGCTGGTTGCCGCCGGCCTGCGCCGGATCCGTGCCGGACATGCGTGCGCCGGGCTGCGCGCGCTGCTGCGCGTCGCCGGCCGCGACGCGCGGCGCGCCGGTTGCGGCGACATGGGTTTCGCCGTCGGACCGCGAATCAACGCGGCCGGCCGGCTCGCCGACATCTCGGTCGGGATCGAGTGCCTGCTCGCCGACGACGACGTCCAGGCCGACGAACTGGCCCTGCAGCTCGACTCGATCAACCGGGAGCGGCGACGCATCGAGTCGACGATGCGCGAGGAGGCGATGGCCGATCTCGATGCGCTGCAGGCGGTGGGCCTCGGTGCCGTCGTGTTCCGCGACGGCTGGCACGAGGGCGTCGTCGGGCTCGTCGCCAGCCGCGTCAAGGATCGCCTGCACCGGCCGACGATCGCGCTGGCGCCGTCGAGCGCCGATCCGTCGCTGCTGCGCGGCTCCGGGCGTTCGATCCCGGGCGTGCACCTGCGCGACGTGCTCGACCTGATCGACAAGCGCGAGCCCGGCCTGCTGCTTCGCTTCGGCGGCCATGCGATGGCGGCCGGCCTGTCGATGCGCGCCGGCGAGCAGGCACGGCTCGCGCGTGCCTTCGAGGCCGCGCTGGCCGAGCACGCGGACCCCGCCTGCTTCGCACCGGTGCTGCTGACCGACGGCGCGCTCGAGCCCGAACGGATCGGACTCGAACTGCTCGAGGCGCTGGAGTCGCGAGTCTGGGGCCAGGGATTTCCGGAACCGCTGTTCTCCGACTGCTTCGTCGTCGATCGCCAGACGGTAGTCGGATCGAAGCACCTGCGGCTCGCGTTGCGCTGCCTGGCGCCGGCACAACCCGGGATGCGTGGCACGACAGCGCGCGGCGGCCTGCGAAGCGGCGGCACCCGGCGCCTCGACGCGATCATGTTCGGGCGCACCGAACCCCTGCCCTCGCCGGTGATGCTGGCCTACCGGCTGATGCGCGACGACTGGCAGGGCCGCAGCGGCGTGCAACTGGTGATCCAGGCGGTCGCTCCGGCGCCGATCGACACGGCGGCATCGATGGCGCGGGGCCCGGCAGGCCTGACGCCACCGGCGTTCGTCGCTCGAAGGTTATAATGTTCGGTTCACCAGAGAGGATCGAGAGATGGAAGCCGAGCGACTGAACCAACTCGAAGCCCAGCTCGACGACCTGCGCGAGCGGGCCGTGGAACTTCGGAGGTATCTTTGACTTCGACCGGAAGAAAAACCGGCTCGAAGTGATCAACCGGGAATTCGAGAACCCGGACATCTGGAACGATCCCGATCGCGCTCGCGAGCTCGGTCGCGAAAAGAACAGCCTCGAAGGCGTCGTCGAACGGCTGACCAGCATCGACGCACGGCTGGCCGACAGCGCCGATCTGTTCGAACTGGCCAGCAGCGAAGACGACGACGCGACGCTGGTCGCACTCGAAGCCGACGTGCGGTCGGTGGCCGCCGACGTCGAGGACCTCGAATTTCGCCGGATGTTCTCGAACCCGGCCGACCCGAACAACTGCTTCATCGAGATCCAGGCCGGCGCCGGCGGTACCGAGGCGCAGGACTGGGCAGCCATGCTGTTGCGCCAATACCTGCGCTTCTGCGAGCGCAAGGGCTTCGAGACCGAAGTGCTCGAAGAGTCCGAAGGCGACGTCGCCGGCATCAAGGGGGCGACAGTCAAGGTCACCGGCGAATACGCGTACGGCTACCTGCGAACCGAGACCGGCATCCATCGGCTGGTTCGCAAGTCGCCTTTCGACGCCAGCGGCGGACGCCACACCTCGTTCGCGTCGGTCTTCGTCTACCCGGAGGTCGACGACTCCTTCGAGGTCGAGATCAATCCGGCCGACCTGCGCATCGACGTCTATCGCGCCTCGGGAGCCGGTGGCCAGCACGTCAACAAGACCGAATCGGCGGTGCGGATCACGCACAACCCGACCGGCATCGTCGTCCAGTGCCAGAACGACCGCTCGCAGCATCGCAACCGCGACGAAGCGATGAACATGCTGCGCGCGCGGCTCTACGA
>JAAZBL010000492.1 GCA_012513825.1 Limnobacter sp.
GCGTTCGAGTGGAAGTTCGAATGGCAGTCGAGGCAGGTCACGCCCAGGCTCTGCTGCGCGACCTTGCGGTCCTCGGTCTGGTTGAATTCCTCCTGCGGGAACGGCGTCAGCAGCAGGCGCAAGCCTTCCATCTGCACCGGCGTCAGGATGCCGTTCATGATCTCGTAGAAGTTGCGGATCGTCAGAAGCTGGCCGCGCGAGACGTCGCCGAGTTCGGGCCGGGTCGTCAGGAAGATCGGCGGCGGAAACTCCGGCGTCAGGTGCTCGGGCAGGTCGAAGTCGACGTCGAAGCGGCGCAGCTCGCGCTGTTCCATCTGCTGGATCGCATCGATCTGCGGCTCCGGAAAGACCTGTCCGCCGGCCGTCTGCTTGACGTGCGGCAGCGGCTTGAATCCTTCGGGCAGCAGGTTCCGGTTCCGGATTTCCTCCGGGCTCAGCTCGGCCAGCGATTCCCAGGTCATACCTTCCGGCAGTTTGACCCGCACGCCCGCCTGCACGGCCTTGCGGCCGCCGGACATCATCACGTCCGGGATCGGCCGGTCCGACAGGTCGTAGCGCTGGTTCAACAACGCCCGCTGGCGTTCCATGACCTGCGGCTTCATCGCTTCGTCGTTCTGCTTGACCGTCGAGAACGGCAAGGTCGGCAGCGGGCGGTAGGTCGTGTCGGGCGGCAGCGGATCGGCGCCGGCGTCCATGGACAGCGCGAAGGCGAAGGCGGTCGCTGCAGTCGTGCCGGCGCACAGTGCGAGTTTCCCGTTCATTGTGGGGTCCCCTTGCAATGCCGGACTTCAACGCGGGTCCGGGTCCTGACCGGCAGGCAAGTCCGGTGCCCGGATCGCCGGCCCGGACGGCCGCGTGCGTCCGATGTCGCCAGGTCGCCGGGCACGCCACTTGCTTTGGTCCGGGCTTGCGGGTACGACGAGGCCGCCGGCCCGAGCCATGGCGCGGGACGGCCGGGCGTCTGTCGACATCATCCACGCCCAGAGGAGTTGATCACGATGGCGAAACAAATGCGCGACCAGGCGCAACTGAACGAACTGCTGCTGCAATCGCTGGAGACCGAGGCCGGCGGCATGAAGATCTACGAGGCCGCCGTCAGCTGTGCGGTCAACGAGGACCTGAAGAAGGAGTGGAACGAGTACCTCGAGCAGACGACGACCCACCACCAGGTGATGATGTCGATCTTCGAGGAACTGGGCCTCGATCCGGAGGAGCAGACGCCTGGCCGGCAGGTCGTCGCGCACCTCGGTGCGTCGCTGCTCGAAGCGATCGAGATGGCGAAGGCGGCCGGCGACCCCGCTGCGGCGCAGATCGTCGCGGCCGAATGCGTGGTGCTCGCCGAAACCAAGGACCACATGAACTGGGAGCTGATCGGCCGTGCGGCCGAGAAGCTGTCGGGCCCGATCGCGAGTACGCTCGCCAAGGCTTACGAGGCGGTCGAGCAGGAAGAAGACCATCACCTCTATCACACGAAGGGCTGGCTGCGCGAGCTCTGGATCGAGTCGCTCGGCTTCCCCGCCGTGCTGCCTCCGCCGGAGGAAATCAAGAAAGTGGAGACGGCGATCGGAGCGTCACGGGCCGAGCAGGCGCGCGACGACATGCTGGGACGCAAGCACTGAGCTGGGCGTCTTGCACCGGGCAACTTCGGCCGATCCGGAGACGCCCCGGCCGGCCCGGTCTTCGAGCCGGGTGGCCGCTACGGAGCAGGGCAGCCGCTACGGAGCGGGCATGCGTTGCGGCGCCGGGCAGGCGCTGCGTTGCCCGGCTGCCGTTGCGGTCTCAGGGGGGAAGCTGCCTGCCGATCCCGCCTTCGTTATCCGGCTCCGGCTCCGGCCGCGCATCGAGCGCGCGGAACAGCTCGCCGGCCGACACCGGCTTGATCAGGTGCGAGGCGAAGCCGGCTTCCTGCGTCGCGCGGCGGTCGCGCATGCGTCCGGCGCTGGTCAGCGCGATCAGCCGTGGCGGCTCGGTCGGCAGTGCGCGAATCCGGCCAGCCAGTTGCAGGCCGTCGTAGTCGGGCAGCCGAAGGTCGGTCAGTACGGCGTCGAAACGTTCGCGTTTCGCCGCTTCGAGTGCCTGCTGCGCGCTGCGTGCGACCGTGACCGGGTGCCCGGCCGATTCCAGCAGGAGTCGCAGCGTATCGGCGGCATCCGCGTCGCCGTCGACGACCAGGATCGATCGGGCAGCGGAAGGCGGGCGGAGCGCTTCGGGTAGTTCGGGCGACGCCGCGGCGGCCTTGCGAGTCCGTCGTCCGCGCGGCGCGGCGATCGTCGGCAGCTGGACGACGAATTCGCAGCCTTCGCCGGCACGGCCGGTGCTGTACGCGCCGATCGTGCCGCCGTGCAGCTCGACCAGGGCCCGCGCCAGGCTCAAGCCGAGGCCGAGGCCGTCTGTCGAAGCGGTACCGTCGACGTCTCGCTGGGCGAACATCTCGAAGACCGCCGACAACTGGTCGGGCGGAATGCCGGGGCCGTTGTCGCGCACGCGGATCTCGACCCCGCGCCCGGTGCGCGCGAGCTCGACGGCGATGCGGCCGGTATCGGTCGGCGTGAACTTGATCGCGTTGCCGAGCAGGTTGCCGATCACCTGCAGCAGGCGTGCCGAGTCGCCGTCGACCCAGACGTCGGCGGCATCGCCGGCATCGAACTCGATCTGCTGGCCCCTGGCGGCTGCCTGCGTGGCCGCGGTCTCGACCGCCTGTGCCACGAGCTCGCGCAGCGGCAGCGGATGCAGCGTCAGCCTGATCTTGTCGTGGACGATCCGCCCGACGTCGAGCAGGTCGTCGACGAGTCGCGAAATCTGCCGGACCTGGCGTGCGATCAGTTCGTGCATTCGCGCGACCAGTTCGGGCTTCGCGTCCGGCTGCTCGACCAGCGCCAGCGCATAACTGATCGGGGCCAGCGGATTGCGCAGTTCGTGGCCGAGCATCGCCAGGAAGTGCGAGATCCGTCGATTCTCGTCTTCGAGCCGGCTGATCCGGTGCTTGTCGGTCAGATCGCGCGTGATCTTCGTGAAGCCGATGTGTCGCCCGCCGCTGTCGTAGATCGGCGTGATCATGACGCTGGCCCAGAAGCGGCCGCCGTCCTTGTGGATCCGCCAGCCTTCCTCTTCGTAGACACCGTTCTCGAGCGCGCTGGCCAGTTCGTGTTCGGGCCATCCGCGCGCAACGGCGTCGGGCGGATAGAACAGCGAGAAGTGCCTGCCGAGCACCTCGTCGGCGGTGTAGCCCTTGGTTCGCTGCGCGCCGTCGTTCCAGTTGACGACGTTCCCGTCGACGTCGAGCGCGAAGATCGCGTAGCCGCGCACGCCGGCGACCAGCAGCCGGTACAGCTCCTCGCTCTGGCGCAGGCGTTCTTCCTGCGCGTGACGCGCGGTGGCGTCGCGCGTGACGTGCGAATACCCGATCAGCTCGCCCTGTTCGTCGAAGAGCGCGGTGATCACGATGTCCGCCCAGTACTCCGAGCCGTCCTTGCGCATGCGCCAGCCTTCGCTGACGAACCGCCCGGCGCGCCTGGCCGTGCCGAGGTCGCGTGCACAGGCCATGTCGGCCTTCGGGCCGGGCGGGTACAGCAGGTGAAGCGGCTGGCCGATCGCTTCGTGGGCGCGATAGCCCTCGATCAGTTCGGCGCCGGCGTTCCAGCTCCGGATGATGCCGTCGGCGTCGACGAAGAAGATCGCGTAGTCGATGACTGCCGCGACGAGCTGCGAGAAATCAGGAGGCACGCGTTGTCCGCGCTGCGCAGCGTCGTTTTCCGGTGCGGGCGTCATCGTGTAGTGGATCCTTGCCGTATGCCGCCGGAGGCGCTTCGGCGCGTTGCGTTTGCCCGGGCCATTGGAACGGCCCATCGTAGCGCTGCGACGGATCGTACACCAAGCGAGGTCGACGGCCCGTGCCGGCTCGCGATTCGCAACCGGCGAACGACCGAGTCAGTCGATCGTCAGCAGGCTCGCATTGCCGCCGGCGGCCGTCGTGTCGACCGACAGGCTGCGCTCGAGCATCAGCCCGTCGAGCCGGATCGCACCGAGTCGACGCTCGCCACGAGCGCAGGCCTGCAATCCGACGATCGGACCATCGCGCCGCGCGAGCCTGCGATTCCAGCTTCGCACGGTCGCGGCCTCGCCGTGCACGAGCGCGGCGTCGCACGGGGCCGAGACCGGATCGGCAGCGCGACGTATCCGCGACTGCACGTCAGCCGGAAGCCGCGCGTGCAGCTGCTGCGTGCGTGGATTCTCCGGCCAGACGGCGCGGGTGCCGGCGGCGAGCACGTGGGCGAGCTGGAACAGCCGGTCGGCGTCGTCGTCGGCGATGCAGAGAACGCTCGCGCGCGGCAGCAGCCGGTAGGTGTTGCGCTCGCCCGTCGGGCCCGGCAGCGTCGTCCGCAGGCCGAGCGGCGAATTGCGCGCGAGCGCCGCGCAGAGCGGCGCCAGCCGGCGCAGTTCGTCGCAGGGGGCCGACTCGAGCCAGGTCTGCAGCGCTTCGAGTGCCTGCGCCGCGCGGGCGGGCGGCTCCTCCGGCTTCGGAGTTCCCGGCGGTGTCTCCGGCAGCGGCGCGTCGTCGGCGAGCATCGCCGGGGACGGGATCGCGCCGCGCACGAGCCGGTAAAGGTACAGCGGCCCGCCGGCCTTCGGACCGGTGCCCGACAGTCCTTCGCCGCCGAAGGGCTGCACCCCGACGACGGCGCCGATCATGTTGCGGTTCACGTACTGGTTGCCGGCGCGCGCGCGACCGGTGACGAAGTCGACCGTCTCGTCGATGCGCGTCTGCAGGCCGAACGTGAGCCCGTAGCCGGTCGCATTGATCTGCTCGACGAGCCGGGCCAGTTCGCGCCGGGGGAAGCGCACGAAGTGCAGCACCGGGCCGAATACCTCGCCGCCGAGTTCGGAGACGCTGTCGAGTTCGATCAGCGTCGGCGCCAC
Source organism: Limnobacter sp. (assembly GCA_012513825.1). Taxonomy (GTDB): domain Bacteria; phylum Pseudomonadota; class Gammaproteobacteria; order Burkholderiales; family Burkholderiaceae_E; genus Zeimonas. The sequence continues at coordinate 4,918 of JAAZBL010000492.1, forward strand.
GAAGCCGCCGTTGACGAGTTCCGCGCTGTCGTCGTCCAGCGGCGGTTGATGGACGCGGTGTCCGGTGGCCCGCATCCGCTCGATGTGTGCGAGCAGCGCCTGCCGTGCTTCGGCATCGATGACCGGTCCGATGTCGGTGGCCAGCTGCTGCGGCGAGCCGACGCGCAGTTCGACCATCGCGCCGCGCAGCATCGTCAGCAGCGGTGCGGCGATGTCGTCCTGCACGCAGAGCACCCGCAGCGCCGAGCAGCGCTGCCCTGCGCTGTCGAAGGCCGAGCTCAGGATGTCGCCGACCGCCTGCTCGATCAGCGCCGACGAATCGACGATCATCGCGTTCTGCCCGCCGGTCTCGGCGACCAGGACGGGCGGCTGGCCGTGCTCGTCGAGCCGCTCGGCCAGCGCTCGCTGCAGCGTGCGCGCGACCTCGGTCGAGCCGGTGAACAGCACGCCGCGCGTCCGGCCGTCGGCGACGAGCGCGGCGCCGACCGTCTCGCCGCTGCCGGGCAGGAACTGCAGCACCTGTCGCGGCACGCCGGCCTCGTGCAGCAGGCGCACGGCCTCGGCGGCGACCAGCGGCGTCTGCTCGGCCGGTTTCGCGATCACCGTGTTGCCGGCAGCCAGCGCGGCCGCGACCTGGCCGACGAAGATCGCCAGCGGAAAGTTCCACGGACTGATGCAGACGACCGGGCCCAGCGGCCGGCCCCCGGACAGCGTCGGGTCGGCGCGCAATCGCGCTGCGTAGTAGCGCAGGAAGTCGACGGCCTCGCGGACCTCGCCGAGCGCATTGGCGATCGTCCTGCCGCCCTCGCGCACGATCAGTCCGATCAGCTCGCCGGTCTGCGCCTCGATCGATTCTGCGGCGCGCTCGAGGCAGGCCGCGCGGTTCGCCGCGGCAACAGCGGCCCAGCCGGATGCCGCGCCGGCCGCGGTCTCCAGCGCGCGGGCGACGTCCTGCGCGCTGGCTTCGACGACCTCGCCGACCTCGTCGCGACGATCGGCGGGGTTGCGGACGACGGCCTGCGCGTTGTCCGTCGCGCCGGCCTGCGCGTGACCCGTCGCGCCGGCCTGCGCTGTGCGGGCGGCGCCGGCAGCGTCGATCGGTGCGTCGCCGAGCAGCGGCGTCGCGCGCCACCGGCGCTGGCCGCTGCGCACCAGCGCCGGCGCCAGCGCGGCGAGAGCGATTTCGCTCGACAGGTCGATCCCCGCCGAATTGCGTCGCCGGCTGCCGTACAGCTCGCCGGGCAACGGGATCGCCGGATGCGGCCGTCCGATTGCGCCTTCGGCGGCAGCCATCGCCGTGACGGTCGCCACCGGGTCGGCGACCAGCTCGTCGAGCGCGATCTCGTCGTCGGCGATCCGGTTGACGAACGAGCTGTTCGCGCCGTTCTCGAGCAGCCGCCTGACCAGGTAGGCCAGCAGCGTGCGATGCGTGCCGACCGGCGCATAGATCCGGCACGGCCGGCCGAGACCGCCGTCGCCCGTCGGACGCACGACCTGTTCGTACAGCGCCTCGCCCATGCCGAACAGGCACTGGAATTCGTACTGGCCGGCACGGAAGCGCTCGCCGGCCATCTGCACGATGGCCGCCAGCGTCTGGGCGTTGTGCGTCGCGAATTGCGGGTAGACGGCTTCGGGCGCCGCAAGCAGCTTTCGCGCGCAGGCCAGGTAGGCCAGGTCGGTGTAGGCCTTGCGCGTGTAGACCGGGTAGCCGTCGAGCCCGGCCACCTGCGCGCGCTTGATCTCGCTGTCCCAATAGGCACCCTTGACCAGCCGGACCATCAACCGTCGGTGGCTGCGGCGCGCCAGTTCGATCAGCCAGTCGACGACGAGCGGACAGCGCTTCTGGTAGGCCTGCGCAACGAAGCCGATGCCGTCCCAGCCGGCGAGCTCGGGCTCGAAACACAGGCGCTCGAGCAGGTCGATCGACAGCTCGAGCCGGTCGGCTTCCTCGGCGTCGATGTTCAGCCCGAGTCCGTAGCGGCGCGCCAGCCGCGCGAGTCCGAGCAGCCGTGGATACAGTTCGGCCATCGTGCGTTCGTA
>JAAZBL010000493.1 GCA_012513825.1 Limnobacter sp.
CGGGCTTGCCCGTATACCCAGTAGCCAGATCGGAACGCGAAATGCTCTACCACTTGCGCGAAGCCCAAAGGGCGGTTCTCCAGCCGCTCGCCTCCTGGGCGGATTCGATGGGGCACCTGTACGGCGACCCGTACAGCCCGCTCGCCTTGACTCCGTTCGCCAACCGGATCTCGGCGGGTTTCGAGCTGCTGCACCGGCTCGGCAAGGACTATGAAAAACCCGAGTTCGGCCTCAGCACGACCTACATCGAAGGCCTCGAAGTGCCGGTGGCCGAGCGGGTCGAGATCGGCCTGCCCTTCTGCCGGCTGTTGAAGTTCGAGCGCCTTCTCCCGAAGTCGCTGGCGCATCGTGCCAGCGACCCGGTGGTGCTGGTCTTCGCGCCGCTGTCGGGCCACCACGCGACGCTGCTGCGCGACACGGTGCGCGCACTGCTGCCCGATCACAACGTCTACATCACCGACTGGATCGATGCGCGGATGGTGTCGACCTGGCACGGTCCGTTCACGCTCGACGACTACGTCGGCTACTCGATCCGCTTCATGCGGCATCTGGCGCCCGATCTGCACGTGCTCGCCGTCTGCCAGCCGACCGTTCCGGTCATGGCGGCGGTATCGCTGATGGCGGCGATGAAGGATCCGCACATGCCGTCGACGATGACGCTGATGGGCGGGCCGCTGGACACGAGCAACAGCCCGACCCGGGTCAACGATCTTGCGACCACGCGCAGCTACGACTGGTTCGAGCGCGTGCTGATCCATCGCGTGCCGTCGCGCTATCCGGGCTCCGGGCGGCGCGTCTATCCGGGCTTCCTGCAACGCGCCGGTTTCGTTTCGATGAACCCCGACCGGCACATGATCTCGCACTGGGATTTCTACCTCGACCTGGTGCGCGGCGACCTCGAAGACGCCGAGGCCCACCGCCGCTTCTACGACGAGTACAACGCGGTGCTCGACATGCCGGCCGAGTACTACCTGGACACGATCCGCACCGTGTTCCAGGAGCGCGCGCTGGCCAACGGCAGCTGGGACGTCGAGTTCGAAGGCCGCCTGCGGCGCGTCGAACCCGACAAGATCCGCGACGTCGCGCTGTTCACGATCGAGGGCGAACTCGACGACATCTCGGGGCCCGGCCAGACCGAGGCCGCCCACTCGATGTGCTCGGGCATTCCTGCGGCCAGCAAGTCGCACATGATGGTCGAGGGCGCGGGTCACTACGGCATCTTCAGCGGTCGCCGCTGGCGTCAGACGATCTGCCCCGAAGTCCGCGCCTTCATCGCCGCCAACCGTCGCGAATCGCAGCTGCGGTTGGTGAGCTGAGCGTTTCGATGGTTCCGGCCGACGCGATCGAAGCGTTGCTGCCGCAGACCCAGTGCACGAAGTGCGGCTACAGCGGCTGTCGGCCCTACGCGGAGGCGATCGCCGCCGACGGGGCGGCAATCAACCGCTGTCCGCCGGGCGGCACGGCCGGCATCGCGCGCCTTGCACGGCTGCTCGGGCGCCCGGCGCTGCTGCTGGATCCGGCCTGCGGTAGCGAGGCGCCACGCCGGCTCGCCCGCATCGACCCGGAGCTGTGCATCGGCTGCACGAAGTGCATCCAGGCCTGCCCGGTCGACGCGATCATCGGCGCGCACCGGCGCATGCACACGGTGATCGCCGCGCAGTGCACGGGCTGCGAGCTCTGTGTCGCGCCCTGCCCCGTCGACTGCATCGCGATGGACCCGCTGCCGTCGGAGACCCCGTGGTCCGACGATGACGCCGCGGCCGCCCGGTGGCGGCACTCGGCGCGGCGTGCACGCCTCGAACGCGAACGCGCGCGGCGCGAAGCGGCGCTGGCGGCAAGCGCGGGCACGACCAGCGGGCGGGCCGCCTCCAGCGAGGCCGACGCCCGGCGTCGCGCAGCGGTCGCGAAGGCGGTCGAGCGAGCGCGGACACGGCTGGCCACGATCCGGCGCTGAACGAGGCCGACCCGCCAGTGAACCGCGAACGGC
>JAAZBL010000081.1 GCA_012513825.1 Limnobacter sp.
CCTGTGGGAGCCGAAGGGCGCGGCGCAACTGATGGAAATCGACGGCGGGCTGAACGCCGACGGCTCGGTCGCCGGCTACGACTTCTCGACCTCGTATCCGTCGAACGGCGCGGTGACGCTGGCGCTGCTGCTGACCGGCACCGTCGCCGCGCGCCCGGTCGCCTACGAGATGGGCGACCGGACTTCGGTGCCGCCGTACCGCTACGAGAACCTGCGCGTCAGGATCAACGACATGGCGCCGATCCTGCGCGCGTCCTGGCTGCGCGGCGTCTCGGCGCTGCCAAATTCGTTCGCGCACGAATCGTACGTCGACGAACTGGCCACCGAGGCCGGCGTCGATCCGGTCGAGTTCCGCCTGCGCCTGCTCGACGACCCGCGCGCGGTCGAGCTGGTCCGGGCCACGGCCGAGCGCGCCGGATGGATCGAGCACACGCGACCGCAGCAGCAGCCGGCCGAAGGCGAGCTGCTCAAGGGGCAGGGCTTCGCCTACGCGCGCTACATCCACAGCAAGTTCCCGGGTTTCGGCGCGGCCTGGTCGGCCTGGGTCGCCGACGTCGAGGTCAACCGCGTGACCGGCGCCGTGCACGTCAGCCGCGTCGTCGTCGGCCACGACGCGGGCCTGGTGATCAATCCGGCCGGCGTGCGCCACCAGATCCACGGCAACGTCGTCCAGACGACGAGCCGCGCGCTGAAGGAGCGCGTGCGCGTCGATCGGCAGACGAATCTCGTCGCGAGCCGCGAGTGGGGCAGCTACCCGATCCTGAGCTTTCGCGAAGTGCCGGTCATCGAGGTCGTCACGATTCCGCGCCCGGACCAGCCGCCGCAGGGCGTCGGCGAGTCGTCGTCGGTGCCGGGGACGGCGGCGATCGCCAACGCGATCTTCGATGCGACCGGCGTGCGCTTCCGGCAGCCGCCGTTCACGCCCGAGGTCGTGCGCGCCGCGATCGCGCCGCCGGCTGCGCCCGGAGCCGGGTCCACGCCGCCGACCTCGGGGCCGGGCGACTTCGCCGGACGCGGCGGGTCGTCCGGGCCGGGGGCTGCGCTCGGGCCCGGCGCAGCGCCGCACCGGCGTCGCCGCTGGGCGACGCTGGGCGCGCTGCTCGCTGCCGCCGCCGGCCTGGCCGGCGCCGCGTTCGGGTCGCGACCCGGGATCGCGCCGGTCGAAGTCTCCGGATCGATCTACCGCGCGGAGGTTCTCGAGCGCGGCCGGCAGCTCGCGGCCGCTGGCGACTGCGTCGTCTGCCACACGGCGCCCGGCGGCGTGCCGAACGCGGGCGGGCGCGCGATGGAGACCCCGTTCGGCACCGTCTACACGACGAACCTGACGCCCGACCCCGAGACCGGCATCGGGCGCTGGTCGTTCAGCGCGTTCCAGCGCGCGATGCGCGAGGGCATCGCGCGCGACGGCCGCCATCTGTACCCGGCGTTTCCGTACACCTCGTTCACGCGACTGACCGACGACGACCTGACCGCGCTGTACGCGTGGCTGATGACGCGTCCTCCGGTGCGTTCGCAGCCGCCGGAGACCCGGCTCGCGTTCCCGTTCCGGATCCGCCCGCTGATGGCGCTGTGGAACGCGCTGTATCTGCAGCCCGGCCCGGTCGCGCCCGACCCGGCGCGCTCGGGGCAGTGGAACCGCGGCGAGTACCTGGTCAACGGCGTCGGCCACTGCGGCGCCTGCCATACGCCGCGCAACGCGCTCGGTGCCGAGAAGGGCGGGGCCGCGTGGCTCGCCGGAGCGATGGTCGAGGGCTGGGAAGCGCCGGCGCTGACCGCGCTCACGCATGCACCGGTGCCCTGGACCGAAGACGAGCTGTTCGCGTACCTGCGCAACGGCCACACGGCGCGGCACGGAACCGTGGCCGGGCCGATGGCGCCCGTCGTCGGGCAACTGGCCGAGCTGCCCGAGGCCGACGTGCGGGCCATGGCCCATTACCTGGCCTCGTTCGCGACGCCGATCGAGACCCGGCAGGCGGCCGAAACGGCCGCCGCCGTCGTCGGCCGGGCGCGCGCGCAGGCGCCGCGGCTGACCGGCGCCGCGCAGCGGCAGTTCGAGGCCGCCTGCGGCGCCTGCCACCACGACGGCGACGGTCCGGTGCAGCTCGGCCGCAACGTGCCGCTGGCGCTGGCCAGCAAGCTGCACAGCGACCGGCCCGACAATCTGCTGCGCGTGATCCTCGAAGGAATCCGCGAGCCGGCCACGCGCGAGCTCGGCTTCATGCCCGCCTTCGCCGACAGCCTCGACGACGCGCAGATCACCGAGCTGGCGGCCTGGATGCGCGAGCGCTATGCGCCCGACAAGGCGCCGTGGCCCGACCTGTCGGCGACCGTCGCCCGGCTGCGCGCCGACGTCGCGCGGCAGGCGCAGGCCGAGGCACTGACGCGACGGCAGCCGACCGATCCGGGGGCGCCGCGGACCGTGATGCTGCGGCCCGAAGACGGCGGCGTCGGGGGATCCCGGTGACCGACGCGGCCGCAGGTCCCGCAGCGCCGGCGCCGGGCGCCGCGTCCGGCCCGCCGGCGCTGAGCGCGCTGGTCCTCGCCGCCGGCGAAGGACGCCGCTTCGATCCGAGCGGGCGGCGCTGGAAGCTCGCCGAAGCGCTGCCCGACGGCCGGAGCGTCGTTCGCGCGAGCTGCGAGGCGCTGCTCGGACAGGTCGACGAGATCGTCGTCGTCTGCGGCGCGCACGAATCCGAACTGGCGCGCCTGCTCGCCGGCATGCCGCTGCGTCTCGTGCCTTGCCCCGAGGCCGCCGCCGGCATGGGGGCCAGCCTCAAGTGCGGCCTGCGGGCGAGCGCTCCGTCGGTCGGCTGGCTGCTCGCGCTGGCCGACATGCCGTTCGTCGCACCGGCCACGCTGCGCGCGGTCGGCGAGCGGCTGCGACAGGGCGCCGACATCGTGCGGCCCGTCTTCGAAGGGCGCCCCGGGCACCCGGTCGGCTTCGCGGCGCGCCTGCGCGAGCCGCTGATGTCGATCGGCGACGAAGCCGGCGCAGCCGGGCTGCTGCGCCGGCTGGCCGATCGGGTCGTCACGCTGCCGGTCGCCGACGCGGGCTGCGTGCGCGACATCGACCGGCCCGACGATCTCGCGCCTGCGCCGGCCGATCCTTCACGATGAACCGCCGGCCGTTCGCCGGGACGCGATCGGTCCCGGAAACGATGGAATCGCCCGACACCCCGGGGGGTTATCATCGACCGCGAGGCGGCCGCCGGCCGCCCACTGCGCCGCATTGGCGGCAGAGCCCTGGCCGATGATCATCAGTTCGCTGCTGGACACCGATCTGTACAAGTTCACGATGATGCAGAGCGTTCTGCATCAGTTCCCCGGCGCGAAGGCTGAATATCGATTCCGGTGCCGAACGCCGGACGTCGACCTGCGACCCTACGTTCCGGCGATCCGATCGGAGATCGAGGCCCTGTGTTCGCTGCGCTTCAGCGAGGACGAACTCGAATTCCTGCGCGGGCTGCGCTTCATCAAGAGCGACTTCGTCGATTTTCTCGGGCTTTTCCACTTCAACCAGAAGTACATCTCGGTCTCGAACTCGCCGAAGGACAACGGCGAGATCGACATCACGGTCCAGGGGCCGTGGCTGCACACGATCATGTTCGAGATCCCGGTGCTTGCGATCGTCAACGAGATCTGGTTCCGCGAGACGCAGCCCGAGCCGGACTATGCCGAGGGCCGCCGGCGCCTGAACGAAAAACTCGCGCTGATCACCGAGCATCCGGACCTGCGCGGCATGAAGATCGCCGACTACGGCACGCGGCGCCGCTTCTCGAAGAAGTGGCACGAAGAGGTGCTGCTGACCGCGAGGGCGCAGCTCGGCGATCATCTGGCCGGCACCTCGAACGTGATGTTCGCGATGGAGCACGGGCTCACGCCGCTGGGCACGATGGCGCACGAGTACCTGCAGGCGGCGCAGGCGCTCGGGCCGCGGCTGCGCGACTCGCAGACCTTCGCGCTCGAGATGTGGGCACGCGAATACCGCGGCGACCTCGGCATCGCGCTGTCCGACGTCTACGGCTTCGATGCGTTCCTGCGCGATTTCGACATGTATTTCTGCAAGCTGTTCGACGGCGCGCGCCACGATTCCGGCGACCCGTTCGAATGGGGCGAGCGGATGATCAGGCACTACGAGCAGAATCGCGTCGATCCGAAGAGCAAGACGCTGGTGTTCTCGGATGCGCTGACCTTTCCGCTGATGATCGAGCTATACCTGCGTTTCCGCGACCGGATCAAGCTGTCGTTCGGGATCGGCACGAACCTGACCAA
>JAAZBL010000082.1 GCA_012513825.1 Limnobacter sp.
CGATCGTGACCGAGGACGGCCGCCGGATCGGCGAGCACGTCGGCTTGTCGTTCTACACGCTGGGCCAGCGCAAGGGAATCGGCATCGGCGGGCAGCGCGAGGGCAGCGGCGAACCCTGGTTCGTCGCACGCAAGGACCTCGAACGCAATGCGCTGGTCGTGGTGCAGGGACACGAGCATCCGTGGCTGCTGTCCGATCGCCTCGTGGCCGACAGCGCGAGCTGGATCGCCGGCGAGCCGCCGGTCGACGATGGCCTGCTGGCTGCCAAGACGCGTTATCGGCAGCAGGACGCCGGATGCCGGTTCGAACGGCTCGACGGCGACCGCTTCGCGTTGCACTTCGACGAGCCGCAGTGGGCGGTGACGCCGGGGCAGAGCGCGGTGCTCTATCGTGGCGAGGTCTGCCTGGGTGGGGGAATCATCGCGTCTGCAACCGAAGACGCTGGGCGCCGCGACGGCGAGCCCGCCGCCGACGAGCTGCGATGAGCGCAGCCGCCGCCTCGGCGGCGGCACGATTCCGGCAGTTTCGGCGACAGCGTGGACACGCAACGTCCGCCGCTGCGTGTGCACGACCCGGGTTCGACGCCCCGGGTTCGACTACGACGGCAGCGTGTCGACGAAGCTCGGGCGGGCGAACAGTTTTTCGGCGTGCGCTTCGAGGTTCGAGAACTGCGTGCGCCAGCCCAGTTGCGGGAAGCGGAAGTCGAGGTAGCCGAGCGCGCAGCCGACGGCAATGTCGGCGAGCGAGTAGCGACCGTCGGCGCACCAGGGCTTGTCGGCCAGGCCGGCGGAGATCGCGGCGAGCGCCGATTCGATCTTGCCCATCTGCCGGGCGATCGCGCCGGGGCTGCGCTGGCCTTCGCTGCGCTGGGTCTGTTCGGCCCGCACGAGGACGGCCGCGTCGAGCAGGCCGTCGGCGAGCGCTTCCCAGGTACGGACCTCGATCCGCGCACGTCCGTTCGGCGGAATCAGCCGATGGACCGGCGTGAGGTTGTCCAGGTATTCGACGATGACGCGGGAATCGAACACGGCGGCGCCGTCGTCCATGATCAGACAGGGCACCTTGCCCAGCGGGTTCGCTTGCGTGAGCGGCGTGTCGGACGCGAGAACGTCGACGACCTCGTATTGCGCGTCGATCCTTTTCTCGGCCATCACGACCCGAACCTTTCGAACGTAGGGGCTGCTGTTCGTTCCGAGGAGCTTCATCTGGTGTGACAGTGGTTTTGGCCAGTATAGCAAAGGGGCTGCAAGCGGCTGTTACAATTCAAGGTTGTCCTGAGCAAAGCCATGACCGCATCGCAAGCCTCGTCGCCCCTGTCCGAACTGACCGCGCTGTCCCCGCTCGACGGCCGCTACGCATCCAGGATGGGGGCGCTCCGTACGCTGATGTCGGAGGCCGGATTCATGCACCATCGGGTGCGGGTCGAGGTCGAGTGGCTGATCGCGCTGTCCGACGCCGGCTTCTCCGAGTTGCCTCCGTTCGGCGCCGAAGCGCGGGCCCGGTTGCGCAAGCTCGCCGACGATTTCGGCACGGCGCAGGCCGCACGCATCAAGGACATCGAGCGCGTCACGAACCATGACGTGAAGGCCGTCGAGTACTTCCTGAAGGAGTCGGTGCGCGACGTGCCCGAGCTCGTCGCGGCCTCGGAGTTCATCCACTTCGCCTGCACCTCCGAGGACATCAACAACACTTCGCACGCGCTGATGCTGGCCGCCGCCCGCGAGCAGGTGCTGCTGCCCGCTGCGCGCGGCATCGCCGAGACGCTGCGCACGATGGCGCACGAGCTGGCCGACGTGCCGATGCTGTCGCGCACGCACGGCCAGCCGGCCTCGCCGACCACGGTCGGCAAGGAGATCGCGAACGTGCTGGCCCGCGTCGAGCGTGCGATCGACGCGGTCGTGCGGGTGCAGCCGCTCGCCAAGCTGAACGGGGCGGTCGGCAACTACAACGCGCACCTGTCGGCCTGGCCCGACTTCGACTGGGAAGCCTTCTGTCGCGGCGTCGTCGAGTCGCTCGGGCTCGAGTTCAATCCGTACACGATCCAGATCGAGCCGCACGACTGGATGGCCGAACTGTTCGACGCGATCGCGCGGCTGAACACGGTGCTGCTCGACTTCGACCGCGACGTCTGGGGGTACATCTCGCTCGGTTACTTCCGCCAGCGCACGAAAGCCGGCGAGATCGGATCGTCGACGATGCCGCACAAGGTCAATCCGATCGACTTCGAGAATTCCGAAGGCAACCTGGGCCTCGCCAACGCGCTGCTCGGCCACCTGTCGGCCAAGCTGCCGGTATCGCGCTGGCAGCGCGACCTGACCGACTCCACGGTGCTGCGCAACGTCGGCGTCGCGCTCGGGTACTCGCTTCTGGGCTGGGATGCGCTGCAGCGCGGGCTCGGCAAGCTCGAGGTCGACCGCGAGCGGCTGGCCGACGACCTCGACGCGAACTGGGAAGTGCTCGCCGAGCCGATCCAGACGGTCATGCGCCGCTACGGCGTCGAGAATCCCTACGAGCAGCTCAAGGAGCTGACGCGCGGCAAGCGGATCGGCCCCGCCGAACTGGCCGCCTTCGTCGATCGGCTGCCGATCCCCGACGACGCGAAGGCGCGGCTGCGTTCGTTGACGCCGGCCGGCTACGTCGGCAAGGCCGCGGAACTCGCGCGCCGCATCTGATTCTGCTCGGGCGCGGCAGCGCTGCCGCAGGAACCTCGTGCTCGTCGGGCGCGAAGCGAGAGCCTCCTTGGGCAGCGCGACCGAATCGGGAATAATGCGCGGGCTGTTCCATCACCCAAGAGGAGAATCCCACCGATGCCCAGCAAAGCCCGGATTGCCGTTGCCATCGGCTGTACAGCCGCCGTGCTGCTCGCCAACACGGCGTTTGCGCAGTTCCGTAAGAACGAAGACGCCGTCGACTACCGCCAGTCGGCTTTCACGCTGATGTCGAACCACATGGGCCGGCTCGCGGCGATGGCCAAGGGCGAGCAGCCGTACGACGCCGAGGCCGCCAAGCAGTCCGCGCGCCTGATCCACGTGGTCTCGCAGCTCCCGTGGGAGGCCTTCGTGCCCGGTTCGGACAAGGACGGCGCGAGGCTGAAGGACGACCCCTGGGCCAAGGCCGACGAATTCCGCAAGCTGCAGGAGCGCCTGGCCGGCGAAACCGACAAGCTGGTCGAGGCGAGCGGCGACCTCGATGCGCTGCGCAAGCAGGTCGGCGCAACCGGTGCTGCCTGCAAGGCCTGCCACGATCAGTTCCGCAAGATCTGAGCGGCTGCGCCGCGAAGCGCCCCGCCGCGAGGAGCCTCCCGGCCGGCGGCTGCTCTACCAGGCAGGCAGCTTCGTGACCACGGCCCAGACGATCGCGGCGCTGGCGGCGGCCAGCGCCAGACCGAGCAGGCGTTCGCGCAAGCCGTCGCGAGCGGAGTCCTGCTCGGTCGCGCCGGGAATTTCCCGGTCTCCGGTCAGCATCGGGCCGACCAGCGCATCGCGCCTGACGAAGCGGTAGTACGCGATCGCGGCCAGGTGCAGCAGCACCAGCCCGATCACGACGACACGGTTGAACTGGTGCAGCGCGGTCAGCCGGTCGCTGGTGCTGTTCGAGACGAGGCTGCGCAGCGGGCCGTCCCACATGATCGCGTCGTTGGCGAACAGGCCGGTGACGACCTGCACGGCCAGCGCCAGCAGCAGCGCGTAGACCGACAGGGCGCCGAGCGGGCTGTGGCCGACCCGGTGCGGTTCGCGCCCGCGCAGGTAGCGCCAGGCGGCGGCCGGGTTCGGCGGAAAGTTCGCGAAGCGCGCGTGGCGCGGTCCGACGAAGCCCCAGGCGACGCGGAACAGCAGCAGCGTCAGGATCGCGTAGCCGAAGCGGAAATGCCAGCCGACGGCGTTGCCGCCGATGTTGATCGAGACCAGCGAGCCGATAACGCAGGCGACCAGCGCCCAGTGGAACAGCCGCGTCGGCAGGTCCCAGACGCGGACGACCGTGGCGCGCCCGCGCCCCGTCGCCGGCCCGTACGAACCGGACCGCCGGCCGTTCGCGCCGGGCGTCGATCGGGGCAGCGACGCCTGCTTCGAACTCACGGCAACTCTGGCATGCCGTCGCCTTCCTTCTTGCGCACCGGCTTGACGAGGTCTTCGCGCTTGACGCCGAGCCACATTGCGATCGCAGCGCCGACGAACACCGACGAGTAGATGCCGAACAGGATGCCGATCGTCAGCGCCACCGCGAAGTAGTGCAGCGTCGGGCCGCCGAACAGCAGCATCGACAGCACGACCATCTGCGTGGAGCCGTGCGTGATGATCGTGCGCGAGATGGTGCTGGTGATCGCCCGGTCGATGATCTCCGGCGTCTCGATCTTGCGGTACTTGCGGAAATACTCGCGGATCCGGTCGAAGATGATGACCGACTCGTTGACCGAGTAGCCGAGCACCGCCAGCACCGCGGCCAGCACCGACAGCGAGAACTCCCACTGGAAGGCGGCGAAGAAGCCGAGGATGATCACGACGTCGTGCATGTTCGCGACGATCGCCGCGACCGCGAACTTCCACTCGAAGCGGATCGCCAGGTAGATCATGATCCCGACGATCACGAACAGCAGTGCGAGCGCGCCGTTCGTGTAAAGCTCCTTGCCGACCTGCGGGCCCACGAACTCGACGCGCCGCAGGTCGGCGCTCGGGTCGACCGCCTGCAAGGCCGCCATCACTTCGTCGCTCTGGCGCGTGGAGCTGCGATCCTCGCTGTCGCCTTCGCGCAGCGGCAGGCGGATCATCACGTCGCGCGAAGTGCCGAAGTTCTGCACCTGGACGTCGGAGTAGCCGAGCCCGGCGACGGTTTCGCGGATCCTGTCGAGGTCGGCGCTCTGCGCAAAGTTGACCTCTATCACCGTGCCGCCGGTGAATTCGATCGACAGGTGCAGGCCCTTGGCGGCCAGGAAGAACACCGCGAGCACGAAGGTGACGATCGAGATCGCGTTCAGCACCAGCGCATGGCGCATGAACGGGATGACGCGTTTGATCCGGAAAAATTCCATGCTGTCGGACTGCCTCGGGTCGTGGGCGCCTTCCCGGCGCCTCAGGTGGCGGTTCCCGGTCTCCAGACCTGGCCGATCGAGATCTTCGACAGTTTCCTGCGCCGGCCGTACCAGAGATTGACGAGGCCGCGCGAGAAGAAGACGGCCGAGAACATCGAAGTCAGAAGGCCGAGCACGTGAACCACGGCAAAGCCGCGCACCGGCCCGCTGCCGAAGACCAGCAAGGCGACCCCGGCGATCATCGACGTGATGTTCGAATCGAGGATCGTGGCCCAGGCGCGTTCGTAGCCTGCGGCGATCGCGGCCTGCGGCGTGGACCCGTTGCGCAGCTCCTCGCGGATCCGTTCGTTGATCAGCACGTTGGCGTCGATCGCCATGCCCAGCGTGAGCGCGATCGCGGCGATGCCGGGCAGCGTGAGCGTGGCCTGCAGCAGCGACAGCAGCGCGATCAGCAGCAGCACGTTGACCGACAGCGCGATCGACGAGATCACGCCGAACAGCATGTAGTAGGCCGACATGAAGACGATGACCGCGATGAAGCCCCACAGCGTCGCGAGAAAGCCCATGCGGATGTTGTCGGCGCCGAGGCTCGGGCCGATCGTGCGCTCCTCGATGATCTCCATCGGCGCGGCCAGCGAACCGGCGCGCAGCAGCAGCGCGGTGTCGCTGGCCTCGGTCGAGGTCATGCTGCCGCTGATCTGCACGCGCCCGCCCGGGATCTCGGAGCGGATCACCGGCGCCGTGACCACTTCGCCCTTGCCCTTCTCGAACAGGACGATCGCCATCCGCTTGCCGATGTTCTCGCGCGTGACTTCGCGGAAGATCCGTGCGCCGCGGGCATCGAGGTTCAGGTGGACGGCGGGCTCCTGCGTCTGCGAATCGAAGCCGGCCTGCGCGTCCTGCAGGTTCTCGCCGGTCAGCAGGACCTGCCGGCGCAGTGCGAGCGTGCGGCCGCCGCGTTCGGTGAACGCTTCGCAGCCGAAGGGCACGGTGCCCGCGGCCAGCGCCGCCAGTTCGTCGGCCGACTCGCAGACCATCCTGACTTCGAGTGTCGCCGTGCGCCCGAGGATGTCCTTGGCCTTCGCGGTGTCCTGGACGCCGGGCAACTGCACGACGACCCGGTCGGCGCCCTGCTGCTGGATCACCGGTTCGGAGACGCCGAGCTCGTTGATCCGATTGCTCAGCGTGGTGATGTTCTGCTGCAGCGCATTGTCCTGGAGCCGTTTGGCGGCCTCGGGCCGGAAATCGGCCACCAGGCGCAGCGATTCGCCTTCACCGGCCTCGGTCAGCGCCAGGTCGGGGACGTTGCTCTGGATCGCGTCGATCGCCCGGTTGCGGTTCTCGGTGTCGCGAAAGCGGATCTCGATGCCGTCGCGCGTGCGGGTCACGCCGGCATGGCGGATGTTGCGGTCGCGCATCAGCGTGCGCAGGTCGCTGGCCGTGGAGTCCATGCGCTTGGTCAGCGCTTCGTCCATGTCCACCTGCAGCAGGAAATGGACGCCGCCGCGCAGGTCGAGTCCCAGGTACATCGGCAGCGCGCCGATGCTGGTCAGCCACTGCGGAGAATTCGACAGCAGGTTGAGCGCGACGATCCACGACGGGTCCTCGGGGTCGGGGTTCAGGGCCGCGGCGATGACGTCCTTGGCGCGCAGTTGCGTGTCGGTCGACGCGAAGCGCGCCTTGATCGAGTTGCCGTCGAAGAACAGGCCGGTGTGCTGGATTCCGGCTTCGCTCAGCACGGTTTCGACGCGCTTCATCAGCTCGGGCTCGACGCGGAGCGTGGCCCTGCCGCTCGATACCTGAACGGCCGGCGCCTCGCCGAAGAAGTTCGGCAACGTGTAGAGCAGGCCGAATACCAGCGAGATCGCGAGGATCGCGTACTTCCATGCCGGGTATCGATTCATCCGGAGCGCTCTTCAGATCGCCTTGATCGTGCCGTTGGGAAGCAGCGTCTGCACGGCAGACTTCTGGAAGTGCATTTCGATCGCGCCTTCGCCGCGTTCGCCGCGGGCGACCTCGATCGTGACGTAGCTTTCGCCGACCCGCGTGACGCGTCCGACGAGCCCGCCGGCCGTGATGACCTCGTCGCCCTTCTTCAGCGCTTCGAGCATCGTCCGGTGTTCCTTGGCGCGCTTCATCTGTGGCCGGATCATCAGGAAGTACAACACCACGAACATCAGGATGATCGGCAGGAACCCGATCAGCTGCTGTTCGGTCGAACCGCCTGCAGCCTGTGCGTAAGCCGTTGAAATGAACACGAAAGCCTCCTTCTGGGGACCGGGGATTATACCTGCGGCCCCGATGCGCCCGGCGCAGCGGCCGCCCGGCGAACGGCGCGGCCGTTCGGGTTCAGAGGTCCTGGTGGATGCAGAGCCAGTTGCCTTCGGTGTCCTTGAACCAGGCCGCTTTTTCGGATCCGAGCACGCAGACGTGCGCTTCGGTC
>JAAZBL010000494.1 GCA_012513825.1 Limnobacter sp.
CTCGAATCGACGCCGCCCGACAGGAATGCGCCGATCGGCACGTCGCTGACCATCTGCTTGTGCACGGCCTGCTCGATCGCTTCGCGAATCGCGGCGATCCAGTCCTGTTCGCTGCGCTGCGCATCGATCGCACCGGGCAGTCGCCAGTAGCGCCTCTGCTGGACGCCGTGCTCGCCGATCTCGAGCAGCGTGGCGGGCGGCAGCTTCATGATCCCCTTGAACAGCGAATGCGGGGCCGAAACGTATCCGAGGTGCAGGTAGTCGACGAGCACCGAGCGATCGATGTCCACCGACACTTCGGGCAGCGTGAGCAAGGCCTTCGCTTCGGTCGCGAAGGCGATCATCGTTGCGCTGCGGTACAGGTACAGCGGCTTCACGCCGAGCTGGTCGCGTCCGACCAGCAAGCGCCGCCTCCTGGAATCCCACAACGCGAAATCGAACATCCCTTCCAGGCGATCGACGAAGCCGTCGCCCAGCGCGTCGTAAAGGTGGAGGATGACTTCGCTGTCCGAGTGGGTCTTGAAGCGATAGCCGGCGCGGATCAGGTCGTCCCTCAGTTCGCGGAAGTTGTAGATCTCGCCGTTGCAGACGACCCAGTTCGAGTCATCCTGGTTCGAGATCGGCTGCTGCCCGCCGGCTGGATCGATGATCGCGAGGCGGGTCATGCCGATGCCGCAATTGCCGTCGATGTGCTGGCCTCGGTCGTCCGGGCCCCGGTGGGCGATCGACTGTCCCATCCGGGCCAGGGTCGCCGGTTCCACCGGCTTCGAATCGAACCGGAACACGCCGTAGATGCCGCACATTCTTCTTTCCTTGGAGGTCGAGGCCCGAGTGTAGCCGGGCTGGGGGACGACAGCTGTTAGCTAGTGCACAATGGCCGGTTTACGACGGTCGGTCTGGCGCTCGGGGTCGAGCCAGCACCGACTTCGTGTCCTCGATCACCGCCTGCCAAGCCTGCGGGTCGGAAAACGTGTGATCGGCCTGTTCGAGCCTGAGCGCCGCGCCCGGGTCGTAGACCGCCTCGCCGACCGACTTCATCGCCAGCTCGAACTCGGCGGCCGTCAGGTCCCTTCCGCTGATCTGGAACCGGAGGATCGCGCGCCGGTTCGTCAGCGCCTGGGCCAGGCGCTCGGGCAGGCCCGCAGCTCGGCCATCGGCCGGACCGGTTCGCGATGCACGGGCTCGCCAGAAGTGGCCGAGCGCCTCTCGCGCTGACGCGACGATGTCGATCTTCCCCGTTGCGAGCTTCTTCCAGAACTCGGGCGAGCGTAGCCGTGACCCGTAGTGGTCGGTGACGATTACCGCCGATCGAGTCGCTTCGCTCCGCGCCCAGGGGTTCGCCGCGACCACTGCAACGATACGCGGGTCGCTGGCGGCGTACAGAAGTGCGGCGCTGGCTCCGTCGCAAAGTCCCCACAGGACGAAGCGCCTGCAGGCGGGAACCCGCTCCTGCAGCGCGTCGCAGGCACGACGGATGTCCTGCCCGGCGGCTTCGAAATCCGGCTTCGGTCCCGGGCTGTCGCCCATGCCCGTGTAGTCGAAGCGCAGGCTCGGATATCCCTCGGCAGCGGCGGCACGCGTCAACAGCACGAACTGGCGATGTGAGCCCACTCGCGTCTGCGGTCCGCCGACAACGACGACAAGCGCAAGACCCTTCTCGGTCGCGGGATTCGCCGGCCTGGCGAGCACACCGACGAGCTCGGTCCCGGGTGCTCCGAACGCGAATGCCACTTCATCGATCACCGCACGCTCTCCTGCGCGAAACCGACGAGTATTCGTTCGGCAGCTCGTACAGACAGCTCGATCAATCCCGGGACATCGACGAGGTCCGCGACGTTCCAGAATGCCGGGCCCGCAAGCGCCTGCAGTTCGACCTCCACACCGCTTTCGGGCCAGCCCTCGACACGCTTCCTCGAGCCCGCCGAGGGTTCGACCGGCTCTCCGTCGGTGCCCGAGCGCAGTTCGATGAAAGACACGCGAGAAACCGCAGGCGCCGACCGCACGGTGAAGGCGTCGAGTTCGCTCGCCAATACCGAGGACACCTCGTAGCCGCCGAGC
>JAAZBL010000083.1 GCA_012513825.1 Limnobacter sp.
GCGCAGCTTCAGGTTCAGCGTGGGCAGCAGGAACAGCGTGACGACGGTCGCTTCGGAGAAGTCGGATTCGAAGATGTCGGCTTGCTCGAAGCTCGCGCGGTCGGACACGCCTTCGGCCAGTGCCCGACGCCTCGCCAGTTCGACCATGTCGGGGTTGAACTCGATGCCGCGAGCCCTGGCGCCGCGCTTGGCGGCGGTGATGACCAGCCGCCCGTCTCCCGATCCCAGGTCCACGAGTCGATCCTGCGGCGTGAGTTCGGCCATGTCGAGCATCCGGTCGACCAGCGTCTGCGAGGTGGGCACCCAGACGACGTCCTTGCCCGACTGGCCCACCATCGGCATGTAGGTCTCGTCGGCGGCCGCTTGGGCTGTCGTCTGAGCACAGGCTGCGCCGCCCAGCAGCGAGCCGACGAGCGCGGTCACGATGAGGGATCTGCGTAAGGACATCGTCATCGTTCTCCTGTCGTGCCTGGCCACAAACGACGAAGCCCTGTCCGGGGACAGGGCTTCGAAGAGGGGCCGAAGCGGATTCGGCCCTTGCTGATTCTGGAGCGGGAGACGAGTCTCGAACTCGCGACCTCAACCTTGGCAAGGTTGCGCTCTACCAACTGAGCTACTCCCGCGTCTCGTGAGCCCGCAATTATATCGAAGCGAAAGGGCTTGTCAAACGACGCGCCTCGCCCGTGGTCAGACGCTACGGGCTGCGCCGTTTCGCAGCACCGGCCAGGCGCGCCGAAGGTAGTACAGCATCGACCAGACGGTCAGCACCGCCGCGATCCAGATCAGCACGATGCCCGGTGTTCGCGTATGGAACAGCCCGAAGAAGCTTCCGTCGTAGAGCAGCAGCGGGATCGACACCAGCTGCGCGGTCGTCTTGAACTTGCCGATCGAATGAACGGCGACGCTCTTGCGCGCGCCCATCTGCGCCATCCATTCGCGCAACGCCGAGATCGTCAGCTCGCGCCCGATGATGATCGCGGCGACCACGACGTCGACGCCTACGAGCCGATCGAGGTCGACGAGCATGACCAGCGCCACGCAGACGATCAGCTTGTCGGCAACCGGGTCGAGGAAGGCGCCGAATGCCGAGGTGATTCCCATCCTGCGCGCGAGCCAGCCATCGAGCCAGTCGGTGATCGCCGCACCGACGAACAGCACGGTGGCGATCAGGTTCTGCGCGAACACCGGGATCGGCAGGAAGAAAACGGCGACCAGCACCGGAATCGCGATCACCCGGCTCCAGGTCAGCAGATTGGGAAGGTTCAACGACATCGTCTCGACGGGCACCTGCAGCCGGAATCGGGAGGATCAGTGGAGTCGGCGGTAGATCTCTTCGGCAAGGCCTCTGGAAACACCTTCGACGGAAGCCAGATCCTCGACGCTCGCCGCCATGATGCCACGCAGCCCGCCGAACCGCGCCAGCAGGCGCTGCCGGCGTTTCGGTCCGATGCCCGGAATCTCCTCCAGGCGCGAGTGCTGGCGCGTCTTCGCACGTCGCGTGCGCATGCCGGTGATCGCGAAGCGATGCGCTTCGTCGCGGATCTGAGCGACGAGCATCAAAGCGGCCGATTCGCGTCCCGGCACCACCGGCGGGCGCTCGTCGGCGAAGACCAGCGTCTCGAGGCCCACGCGCCTGCCCTCGCCTTTCGCGACGCCGACCAGCACGCCGGTGTCGAGCCCGAGCTCGGCGAACACCTGGCGCGCGACCTCGACCTGGCCCTTGCCGCCGTCGATCAGCACGACGTCGGGCAGGCTCGCCGCCTTGCCGCTCCCGCCGGCCCTGCGTGCGAGCGCGCCGGCCTTCGGCGATGCGCCGTCCGCGTCCGCAACCGCTGGCGACGGTCGATCCGACGGCTCTCCATCGAGCGCCTCCGAGACATCTCCGGTTTCCGCGGGCGCCCCTGCCTCGTCGTCCATCGCCGCAAGCGACTCGTAGCGCCGGCGCAGCACCTGCCGCATCGCCGCGTAGTCGTCGCCCGGCTCGATGCCGCCGATGTTGAAGCGCCGGTACTCGGAAGGTCGCATCGCGTGGTCCTGGTAGACGACGCAGGAAGCCTGCGTCGCCTCGCCCATCGTGTGGCTGATGTCGAAGCATTCGATGCGCAGTGCGCCGAGATCGCCACCGTCGTCGAGCCCGAGCAGTTGCGCGAGCGCGCGGGTGCGCGCCTTCTGCGATCCTTCTTCGGCCAGCGTGCGTGCGAGCGCGAGCCCTGCGTTCTCGATCGCCATGTCGAGCCACTTGCGGCGCTGGCCCTGCGGCTGGCGGATCCAGCTCACCTGGCGGCCGGCGCGCTGCTGCAGGAATTCGAGTACGGCGTCGTCGGGCTTCGGCCCGTCGACGATCAGCACCGGCGGAACGAAGGCTTCGTCGTAGTGCTGGACGACGAAGGCCTCGACGACCTCGGCGAGCCCGTCACCGAGTTCGGCACCGTCGGACTCGCCGGCGCCGCGAACCGGGAAGAAGGCCTTGTCGCCGAGGTGCCGGCCGCCGCGCACCATCGCGAGGTTCACGCAGACCCGGCCGCCGCGCACCACGGTGGCGATGACGTCGGCATCGGTGTCGCCGCCGGTCTCCATCGCCTGCTGGTGCAGCACGCGCGACAGCGCGCTCATCCGGTCGCGCAAGGCTGCCGCTTCCTCGAAGCGAAGCGCTTCGGCAGCCGCGAGCATCCGCGCTTCGATCTCGGCCAGCACCTGCTGGTGGTCGCCGCCGAGAAAACGCAGCGCGGCCGACACGTCGGCGGCATAGTCGTCGTCCGAGACGAGCCCGACGCAAGGCGCGCTGCAGCGTTCGATCTGGTAGAGCAGGCACGGGCGCGAACGATTGGCGAAGACCGTGTCCTCGCAGGTGCGCAGCCGGAACACCTTCTGCAGCACCTGGATGCTCTCCTTGACCGCCCAGGCGTTCGGAAACGGCCCGAAGTAACGGTTGCGCCGGTCGACGGCGCCGCGGTAGTAGGCGATGCGCGGATAGCGATGCCCGCTGACCTTCAGGTACGGATACGACTTGTCGTCGCGGAACAGGATGTTGTAGCGCGGAGCAGCCGTCTTGATCAGGTTGTTCTCGAGCAGCAGCGCCTCGGCCTCCGAACCGGTGACCGTGTACTCGACGCGCTCGATGCGCTCGATCATGTGCGCGATGCGCGGCGAATGCGAGCCCTTGTTGAAGTACGAGCCGACTCGCTTTTTCAGGTCGCGCGCCTTGCCGACATAGAGCAGCGTATCGTCGGCGCCGATCATCCGGTAGACGCCCGGACGGTTCGGCAGCTGCGCGACGAAGCGGCGCGGATCGAAGGGCTCGGCGCGGTTGCGGTCCGGCTGCTGCGCCGGTCCCGCCTGCTCCGGCTGCTTTGCTTGCTCCGGCTGCTCCGCTTGCTGCGGCTGTTCCGATTGCTTCGGATCGCGTGCGGCGGGGTCGATCATCAGTCCCGGAAAAGCGCGCCGAGCCGGCGCGCAAAGCCCTTCGGCTTGCTCCATTGCAGCCGCGACAGCACTTCGTCGGCCAGGTCCGGACGGTTGCAGACGAGCACCATGTCGCAGCCGGCGCCGAGCGCCGCTTCGGCGCGAGCGACGATGTCGCCGGCGACCGAGGCCCCTTCCATCGTCAGGTCGTCGCTGAAGATCAGGCCCTGGTAGCCGAGACGCCCGCGCAGGATTTCCTGCAGCCAGCGCCTCGAGAAGCCGGCCGGCTGCTCGTCGACCTGCGGATAGATGACGTGCGCCGGCATCACCGACAGCAAGGTCTCGCCGAGCCAGGCGTACGGCGCCGCGTCGTCGGCGAGCAGCGCATCGAGCTCGCGCGGATCGGTCGGCACTTCGAGATGCGAGTCGCCCGCCGCGAATCCGTGTCCCGGGAAATGCTTGCCGCAGTTTCCCATGCCGGCCAGCAGCAGCCCGTGGCTCAGGCAGCGCGCGAGCATCGCGACGACACGCGGATCGCTGTGGAATGCGCGATCGCCGATGACGCCGGACTCGCCCCAGTCGATGTCGAGCACCGGCGTGAAACTCAGGTCGACGCCGACCTCGCGCAACTCCGAACCGATGATGCGGCCGATCTCGGTCGCTCGCCGGCAGGCGCCGAGCACGTCTTCGTCCCACTGCCGGCCCAGCTCGCGCATCGGCGGAATCGCGGTGAAGCTCTTGCGAAAGCGCTGCACGCGCCCGCCTTCGTGGTCCACGCAGACGAGCAGTCGCGGCTTGCGCAGCCGGCGGATCTCGCGGCACAACTTGCGCACCTGGCCGCGCGACTCGAAGTTGCGCGAAAACAGGATCACGCCGCCGACGAGCGGATGCTGCAGCCGAACGCGTTCGGCGTCGGTCAACTCCGTACCCGCGACGTCGACGACGACCGGGCCGCGCGGCAGCCGTACGCGCTGCTTCGGCACCGACTCGTGCAGTGTGGCGTCGGCGGGCGCGCCATCGTAGGCCTGCACGTGAGCCATCGTCGGGTCGGCAGCGTCTTTCGTTCGAGGCAAGTCAACCCTCCCGGCGATCGGTCGCGCGCGCGTCGGGCGACACTGCCCCGGCGTCGCGGGCGAGCCCGGGGTCGGCCTGCGCGTCGCCCGAATGCTGTTCGATGATGACGAAGGCGACTGCGCTGTCGACCTCGTCGGAAAGCGACACATGGGCGACGAGCCCGCGCTCGCGCACATAGTCGGCCAGCGCCTTGCGCGGCCGCGCGACCGGTTGCCCACGCCGGTCGTTCAGCACTTGCAGCGAGAGCAGCGTCATCGGCCCGCGCAGCCCGAGCCCGAGCGCCTTCGAATAGGCCTCCTTGGCCGCGAAGCGCTTGGCGAGGTAGCGCGCCGAGTAGGCCGGCCCGTGTCCGCCGCGGCTGCGTCGGCGCTGGAACTCGGCGAGCTCGTCGGGCCCGAGCACGCGGCGCGCGAAGCGATCGCCGTAGCGGGCGAGCAGATCGACGATCCGGTCGACCTGGACGACGTCGGTACCGATGCCGTAGATCATGCCGTCACGGCGGCTTCGCGCATCAGCCGCTTCATCTCGCGCACCGCCTCGCGCATCCCGACGAACAGTGCGCGCGAGACGATCGCGTGGCCGATGTGCAGTTCGCGCACGCCGGGCAGCGCGGCGACGTGCTGCACATTGAAGTAGTTCAGCGCGTGGCCGGCGTTGAAGCGCATGCCGTGCGCGACGATCGCCGCGCCCGCGCTGCGGATGCGCTCGAGCTCGGCGACGACCGGCGGGCTGTCGGCGTCGCGGCCGCGATCGTGAAATGCGTGCGCATACGGGCCGGTGTGCACTTCGCAGACGCGCACGCCGATGCGGGCGGCCGCCTCGACCTGCGCCGGCTCCGCGTCGATGAACACGCTGGTGACGATGCCGGCGTCGGACAGCCGTGCGACCACGTCGGCCAGCCGGGCTTCCTGGGCGACGATGTCCAGCCCGCCTTCGGTGGTGACCTCGTGACGGCCCTCGGGCACCAGCATCGCCATCTCCGGCTTCAGCCGGCAGGCGATGTCGAGCATTTCGTCGGTGGCCGCCATCTCGAGGTTCAGCTTGATGTGCGTCAGCTCGCGCAGGCGCCGCACGTCGTCGTCCTGGATGTGGCGCCGGTCTTCGCGCAGGTGCACGGTGATGCCGTCGGCGCCGCCGAGATGCGCCTCGACGGCAGCCCAGACCGGATCGGGCTCCCAGGTGCGGCGCGCCTGGCGCACGGTGGCAACGTGGTCGATGTTTACGCCGAGTTCGATCATTGGACTAGGGATGGATGCAGGGCCGGATCACAGCTTCTGCAGGTCGATCAGGATCTGCCGCGTGTTCAGCGGCGCGCCGTCCAGATGATGAGCCAGGATCGCGCGCATCAGGTATTTTGCCTGCTGTCGTCCGGCCACGGAGGCGAAGCGGCCTTCCGCGAGTTCGCGCAGCGTCGTCCCGGACACCATCCCCGGCTGGCCGGCCCCGGGTTGGCCCGCCCCCGGATGGCCGGCCCCGGGTTGGCCCGCCCCGATCTCCGCGGGCTCGGCAGCGACGAATCCGCTTCCCGGGCGCCAGCGGTAGGCGCCGTGCTCGTCGATCGGCCGGTTCTCGGCGTCGTGCTCGAGATCGGGCGCGTAGCCGGCCTCGCGCAGCAGTTGCCACTCGAAGCGCCGCAGCGTTTCGTCGAAGGCGGCGCCCGCGGCAAGCTCGCGCAGCGCCTGCTCGTAGGCGTCGTAGAGCAGCGGGTGCGCGTCTTCGCGCGGCAGCAGCCGGATCAGCAGTTCGTTCAGGTAGAACGCGCAGAGCAGTGCGTCGCCCTGCGGCGCCGGCAGGCCGCCGGTCCATTCCGCGCCGATCAGCGTGCGCAGTTCGTTGCGACCCGACCAGGTGGCCTGCAGCGGCTGGAATTGCAGCAGCACCGCGCGAAGCGCCGATCGCGGCCGCTTCGCACCCTTCGCGACGGCAGCGATCCGACCGTAGTCGCGGGTGAACAGGTCGACGACGAGGCTGGTTTCGCGGTACGGCGTCGAGTGCAGCAGGAAGGCCGGTGCGCTGGCCCTATTCGTAGCCATAGGCCCGCAGGCTCTGCTCGGTTGCGGCCCAGCCGGATTTCACCTTGACGAACAGTTCGAGGTAGACCTTGCACCCGAACAGTTTCTCGAGATCGTGGCGGGCATCGCTGGCGATCCGTTTGATCCGCTCGCCGCGCGCACCGAGCACGATCGGCTTCTGGCCCTCGCGCTCGACGAGGATCGCGGCGTGGATCCGGCGCAGCTTCGGCAGCTCCTCGAACATCTCGATCTCGACGGTGCTGTCGTACGGAAGTTCGTCGCCGAGCTGCCGGAACAGCTTTTCGCGGATCAGTTCGGCCGCGAGAAAGCGCTCGCTGCGATCGGTCAGCGAATCGGCGTCGTAGAGCGCCGGCCCCTCGGGCAGTCGCGCCGCGCACAGGTCGAGCAGCAGCGAGACCTGCCGGCCGGTGCGCGCGCTGATCGGCACGACTTCGTCGAACTCGCGGCAGGCGGTGGCCTTCTTCACGAGTTCGAGCAAGCGGGCCTTGTCCGGGACCGCGTCGATCTTGTTGACCGCCAGCAGCACCGGCCGATCGGTCGGCAGCAGCTTCGCGAAACGCTCGTCGGCCGGCGTCCACGCGCGCGCGTCGCAGACGAGCACGACGACGTCGGCGTCGGTGGCGACCTGCACTGCCGTGCGGTTCAACACGCGATTCAGCGCATTGCTCTTGCGGGTCTGGTAGCCGGGACTGTCGATGAACACGAGCTGCGCATCGGGGCGCGTCACGATGCCCGCGATCCGGTGGCGCGTCGTTTGCGGCCGATCGGAGGTGATCGAAAGCTTCTGTCCGACGACGCGGTTCAGCAGCGTCGACTTGCCGACGTTGGGCCGGCCGACGATCGCAACGTGGCCGCTGCGATGCGCGGGCGGTGCCCCGCCGGGCTGCTCGACGGGCGTCGACGACGTGCTCAATGCGGTACCTCGGGGTTCGCCGGCGATCGGTCGCCCGACGACGGAACGTCTTCGCGCTGCGCGCGCGCACGCCGCCGTTCGGCCGGCATCGCCGCCTGCGCGGCTTCGAGCGCTCGCCGGGCGGCGCCCTGCTCGGCCGCGCGCCGGCTCGCGCCGCTGCCCAGCACCCGGATCCGCAGTTTCGGAATCGCGCACTCGACCTCGAACATCTGGCTGTGCGCGGCGCCGTGCGTGGCGACGACCGCATAGACGGGCAGCGGCAGCTTCTTGCCCTGCAGCCATTCCTGCAGCAGCGTCTTCGCGTCCTTGCCGAGCGTCAGCGGATCCACGTCTTTCAGGATCGGTTCGTAGAGCGAAGCGATCAGCTCGCGGGCCGCTTCGAAACCGGAGTCAAGGAACACGGCGCCGACGATGCCTTCGACCGCATCGGCGAGGATCGACGGCCTGCGAAAGCCGCCGCTCTTCAGCTCGCCCTCGCCCAGCAGCAGATGTTCGCTCAAGCCGAGTCGCTGCGCGATCTCGTAGAGCGTCTGTTGCTTGACGAGGTTCGAACGCAGCCGCGACAGATCGCCTTCGTCGAGCCGCGTGAAACGATCGTAGAGCAGCGAGGCGACCGTGCAGTTGAGCACCGAGTCGCCGAGGAACTCGAGACGTTCGTTGTGCGGTTGTCCGTAGCTGCGATGGGTCAGCGCCTGGCGCAGCAGCGAGGCATCGGCAAAGCGATACCCGAGTTGTTGCTGCAGCCGTTCGGCGTCCATTCCCCTGCGGTGTGCGGACTACTGCCGGCTGCTGCCGTGGTAGTCGATGAGCAGCGACACCGGGCCCATCAGCGGTACGCGCTTCTCGTAGGCGAAGGAGACGACGGTGCCGGTGTCGAGCTTCTCGATGATCAGGTCGCTGCCGCGGATCGCCGTGATGTCGTCGACGGCCGCGAAGCGGTCGAATGCCTGCTGCAGGTCGCGCGGTGTCGTGGCGCCCGAGGTCACGATCTTCTCGACCGCGCCGCGAATCGCCATGAATTCGAGGGCCGAGGGCACGACGCGCATCGCGACGATGGCGACCGTGATGATCAGCGCTGCCGCGATCAACAGGCCGAACAGCGACAGGCCGCGCTGGCGGCGACGCACGGACGTCGAAACGAAGCCTTGGTTCATTGAATCTTTCCGATCCTGGAAAAGTCGCTGAAGTTCATCCAGATGAAGAACGCACGACCGACGATGTTCCGTTCGGGGACGAATCCCCAGAACCGGCTGTCGAGGCTGTTCTCCCGGTTGTCGCCCATGACGAAATAGTGTCCCTCGGGCACCGCGCAGACGACTCCGCGGCCGTTGTAGGTGCACTTGTCGAAATGAGCGAACCGTTCCATCGGCTGAATGAAAGGTGGTTTATCCAGCTCTGTCAATATTCTATGGCTGGTTTCGCCCAGTTTTTCCAGGTATTGCGGAGCGAGCGACAAACGGCGCCTGTCCTCGTATTCGCCGATCCTTTCCGTCGGCACTTCGACGCCGTTGATCGCCAGGCGCTTGTCTTCGTAGCTGACCATGTCGCCCGGAAGGCCGATCACGCGCTTCACGTAATCCACCGAGGTATCGGCCGGATAACGGAACACCATGACGTCGCCGCGCTGCGGCGAGCCGGTTTCCAGGATCTTGGTGTGCACGACCGGCAGGCGCAGGCCGTAGCTGAACTTGTTCACGAGGATCAGGTCGCCGACGACCAGCGTGGGCAGCATCGACTCCGACGGGATCCGGAACGGTTCGGCAACGAAGGAGCGCAATGCGAATACCAGCAGGATCACCGGGAACAGGCCGGCCGTGTATTCCAGCCAGAGCGGTTGCCGCTCGATCCGTTCGCGCAGCGCCTTGCGCTCGGAGTCGACCGCATGTTCGCCGCCGGCCGCACGCAGCGTGGGCGCCGCGTCGCGATCGAAGATCGTGAGTTCGGTCGCCGCGGCGCGCTGGCGGCGCGGACGGAACACCGCACGCTCGGCCACCCAGGCCGCGAAGGTCACGAGCAGCAGCAGAAACAGGATCAGCGCGAAATTCATCTGAGGGAGCGTCCTATCGGTCCTGCGGATTCGAATTCAGCGGTCGTCGACCTGCAGGACGGCAAGGAACGCCTCCTGCGGAATTTCGACGGAGCCGACCTGCTTCATCCGCTTCTTGCCCGCCTTCTGCTTTTCCAGCAGTTTCTTCTTGCGGGAGATGTCGCCGCCATAGCACTTGGCGAGCACGTTCTTGCGCAGTGCCTTGACGTTTTCGCGCGCGATGATGTTGCTTCCGATCGTGGCCTGGATCGCCACGTCGTACATCTGGCGCGGAATCAGTTCGCGCATCTTGGCCACGACCTCCCGGCCGCGGCTCTGCGCGACGCTGCGATGGACGATCAACGACAGCGCGTCGACCTTCTCGCCGTTGACGAGGATGTCCATCTTCACGACGTCGGAGGGACGGTACTCGAGGAACTCGTAGTCCATCGATGCATAGCCGCGCGAAGTCGACTTCAGCTTGTCGAAGAAGTCGAGCACGATCTCGTTCATCGGCAGCTCGTAGCTCAGGTGCACCTGCCGACCGTGATACGCGAGGTTGGTCTGCACGCCGCGCTTGTTCGTGCAAAGCGTCATCACGTTGCCGACGTATTCCTGCGGCGTGAAGATCGTGACGCTGACGATCGGTTCGCGGATCTCGGCGATCTTCGAAGGCTCCGGCATCTTCGACGGGTTCTCGACGCGCGTCACGGTGCCGTCGTTCAACTGGATCTCGTAGACCACGGTCGGCGCCGTGGTGATGAGGTCCATGTCGAACTCGCGCTCGAGGCGCTCCTGCACGATGTCCATGTGCAGCAGGCCGAGGAAGCCGCAGCGGAAGCCGAAGCC
>JAAZBL010000084.1 GCA_012513825.1 Limnobacter sp.
CGACGTGCACCGCCATCCGCTTGATCGACGGATCCATGCTCGGCCCCTTGGGGACGGCCCAGCTCTTCAGCGTACCGTCGAGTTCGAGGCGGAAGTCGTAATGCAGCCTGCGCGCGTGGTGTTCCTGGACGACGAAGATCCGTTCTTCTTCAGCCGCAGAAGCCGTGTCCTGCGGCTCGGGCGAGCGGTCGAAGTCGCGCCGGCTTCGGTAGCGCGCCAGCGGATCCGGCGAAGACCGGCTGGCCGCCGCTGGCCTGGCATGGCTCACGCGGCGTTCGCCCGTCGCGGACTGTCGGCGCTGCGGCGCGCGGCGGACTTGCGGGCGGCCGCGCCCTTTCGCGTCGACGCTGTCTTGCTCTTGCGCTTGCTAGTCGCGCTGCTGGCGCGCTTCGCGTCTTTCGCCTCGCTGGCGTTCCCGGATGACTTCGCCTTGCCGCGACCCGAGCTTTCCGCGGCCGGACGCTTCGTGCCGGAACGCGATCCGCTCGAACCCGCCTTGCCGCCAGCCAGGCTGCGCTGCAGCAACTCGGTCAGGTCGATGATTTCCGCGCCGCGGCCTTCGGCGGGCGCTTCCTCGACCGGTTGCACTCGCTCGGCATCGCCGGCCTTCGCCTTGCGTTCGACCAGCTCCATGATCCGATCGGCGAAGGAGTCCCGGTATTCGGCCGGTTCGAACTTCGTGCTCATGTCTTCGACGAGTTTCGCGGCCATCGACAGCTCCTTCTGGCTGAGCCCGGCGGCCTTCGTGCCTTCGGGCGGGAGGTCGAGGCCTTCGAAGGAACGGACCTCGTCGCCCCAGCGAAGCAGGTTCAGGACCAGCGCGGGCCCCGAGGGCACGAGCGCCGCCAGGTGCTGACGCGTGTGGATCACGACGCGAGCCAGTCCGATCCGTCCGGTATCGAGCAGCGTTTCGCGAAGCAACGCGTAGACCTTCTTGCTGTTGCCGTTCGGCGCCAGATAGTACGGCCGTTCGAGGTAGACGAAGGGAATTTCGGACGCTTCGACGAAGGTCTCGATGTCGATCGACTGCGTGGACTTCGGGAAGGCCTCGGCAATCTCGTCGTCCTCGAGAACGACGTACTTGTCCTTCTCGTAGGCGACGCCCTTGACAATGTGCTTGCGGTCGATTTCACGGCCGGTGCGCTTGTTGATTCGCTTGTAGCCGACGGGATCGAGGCTGCGCCGGTCGAGCCAGTCGAAATCGATGCCGCTGTCTTCGCTTGCGGCGTGCAGGCTCACCGGGATGTGGACCAGCCCGAAATTGATTGCACCTTTCCAGAGCGCGCGGATGGCCATTCGAGTCACGAAGAGTGGACGAGGAAATCCCTCCGCAGACCGGAGGCGACTCGCCTCCAGCAATTCAGGCGCCTACGTGTGTGGACGATGCGGGCATCCGGCTTGCGCACTGTCCGCTACCGAACTCAATGGAGCAACATCATGGGCAAGTATCTGATCGGCTGGCTGCTCGGCGTCCCTGCGGTAGTCCTCGTGCTGCTTTACCTGGTATTCGGCGCCTGATCGGCCGAACGCGCCGATGCACGAACCACCCAAACCCTATCCCGCGCCGGAGGATCTTCCCGGCTCGGCCCCCGCGCCGGACCCCGGCTCCCCCGGCCAGCCGGGACCCGAGCCGGAGTCGCCGCCTGAAATCCCGCCGACTCTGCCGCCGGGCGAGCAGCCGCCGCCGGAGATCGACGATCCGCGCCCGCCGGATGCCACGCCCCCGGTGCGCGAACCGCCCGGCATGCCCTCGCCGATGGGCGTCAGCGCTTCGGCGACGCCCGTCGGGTGACACGGAAGCCGGGTCGGGGCGACAATGGCGCGACCCAGAATTGAGGTCATGAACGGGAGGTCACGAACATGGACGATCTGGCATCCGGGGGGCAGCCCGGGTCGAGCGAGGCTTCCGGCGCGCAAACCTCGATGCGCCAGCCGTTGGAGCGCGTCCGCGAAGGCGCGCATCAGCTGGTCGACCGCGTCGCCGATCGGGCGCTCGGTCATGCCGGCAACATCGAGGCCGTGCAAGAGCGCTGGTTGTCGGACCTCAGAGACAAGGTCGACCGGCAACCGATCACGACGGTCGCCGTCGCGGTCGCCGTCGGTGTCCTGATCGGACGCCTGATGGATCGGGGCTGAGTCCGCCGGTCCGGTTCTCGACGCGCGGCTGGCCGCGACGCGGCCGGCCCGAATTCCCGAGCCTGCGCCCTCCGGGCATTGCTCTTGCTGGCCGTGCCAGCGCGTCGCTCGATCGGCGCTTTCATCGAAAGGAGGGAAGTTCAATGATCAACCTGATCGTCTGGCTCGTCGTCGGCGGGCTCATAGGCTGGCTTGCCAGCGTCATCATGCGTACCGATGCTCAACAAGGCGTGTTCCTGAACGTGGTCGTAGGCATCGTCGGTGCCGCGCTGGCCGGCTTCGTCATCTCGCCATTGCTGGGCATGCCGACCATCAACCAGAACTCGTTCAGCTTCGGCGCCTTGCTCGTCTCGCTGATTGGTGCTGTGATCCTGCTGGCGATCGTGAACCTGTTCCGCCGCGGGCGCGTCCGCTAGCAGCGATCCGGTTCGGCGCCCGACGGCCGGCCAGCCCGGTCCGTCGGTCGCAGGCCGTCGATTGCTGCTTCTCACGCTCGTTACAGGACAGAATCACGACATGCGTCGCACCGAAGACCGATCCGACCGAGGCCTCGCTGCCATCCTGCACACGCTGCAGGCTCTGCTCGAAGAACTGCCGGGCCTCGTCAGCGATCGGGTTCGGCTGCTGATACTCGAACTGCGCCTGGCCGGCAAGTCGCTCGGCACGATGGTCGTGATGGGCCTCGCCGCGCTGGTCTTCGGCGGGACGGCCTGGGTCGCGTTGTGGGTCGGCGTCGCGGCGATGCTGGTCTCGGTCGCCGAGCTGCACTGGGGCTGGGCAATCGGCATCGTCCTGCTCGTCAACATGGCAGCGGCCGGCTTTGCCGTGGCGCGCGCGCTGCGCCTGGTCGACCGGCTGGCATTGCCGGCGACCGTGCGCCAGCTCACCCGTTCTCCGCTACGGAAACCGATGACCGATGACACGCGAGTCGACGACCATGCAGGCTGAACCCCCGACGGGCGGCCCGTCGATCCGGCCCGACGACGACCTCGAAGCCCAGGTCCGTGCCGCAGAGGCGGAGGTCGCCGCGCGTGACGCGCGGATCGCGCTGAAGTTGCACGCGCTCGAGCACCAGGCCCGACAGACGCTTCCGCGGCCGCGCACCGCCATGCTGGCCGCCGCGGGCGCCGGGGCCGGTGCGTTCGCAGCCTTGCTGTTTCGTCGTGCCAGGCGGCACGGTCGGCGCGACGAGCGTCCGGTGCGCGTCGGCTGGATGCGCACCCGCGACACGACTGCGTCGCAGCCGGACGTCGTCGTCCAGGCCGGCCCGCGGTTTCCGTGGGCCGGGCTGATACCGCTGATGTGGCCGCTGCTGCCTGGCCGCTGGCGCGCGCGGATGAGTCCGGCCACGGCCACCGCGCTGGCCGGCTTCGTTGCAACCCGTCTGGGTTCCCGGCGCAAGCTCCGAGTGCGCCGCTGATTGCGGAGGATCGCCATGATTTCGACCCGAGACCTTGTCACCCTGATCGCGGCCGGCGTCGTGCTCGGCGCGATCGCCTGCTCGAATGCCCAGCGGCGGCGCGACCGGCTGTTGAGCGTGCAACGTCGGGACGCGCTGCAAAGGTGGGAAGGCGAGGGCGGGGCGGTGCCCGACTACGAACCCGGCAACGAAGGCGCCGCCGAACGCAGGTCGTCCGACGCGCCCGGCCAGGTCTACGGCAGCTAGCCCGACAGCCTCCTATCCTCCGGAATCCGGCGGACGTCCGCCATCGCCGCGCCGCCGGGTTCCTTCTTTCGCGCCATCCTTTACGCTGCCTGCCCGCAACTGCTGCAGCGACTGCGCACAGACGGCGCCTCCATCGTCGCCCGCACCCGGATCGATGAGGGCCAGCAGAGCCGCGGCCGGCGCGGCGATCGTGGCCAGCAGTGCTGCCGCCCCGAGGCGCAGCGCGGTAGCGCCCATGTCGAGGCGCACCTTCGGCTCGCCGAAACTGCCCTCGATGCGCACCGGCGAGCGAAGCGCGAGCGGCGATGCGTCCTTCGGTCGTGCGGCCAGGACCAGGTCCAGCCGCTCCTCGGCCAGCGACATCTCGCCGTCGACCAGCAGGGTCGTGTCCACCGTGTCGATCAATGCGACCTCGGGCGTCACGAGGCCGTCTTCGACCTCGAGTCGGGCCGCTGCACACTGCATCCGCAATTGGCCGTCGCCGCCGATCAGCAGGCCCAGGCTCTCGGCGATGTCGATGCCGCTGATCTCGAGCAGCAACTGCGAGATCCTGCCGTCGTCGATCCAGAACTCGGCGCTGCCGTCTAGCGAGCCGAGCATCTGGGCGGTCGAATTGCCGCGGCCATCCAGTTTCGTGCGCCCGCCGAGCGTGCCGCTCAGGTAGGCGACCCCGCCCGGCGTGCGCGCCGTGAGGAATTGCTCGAGACGGACCCGGGACACGCGCAGGTCGATGTGCCAGCGCGGTTGCTTCGCACGGGCGTCGAGACGGAGCAGCCCGCGCAGTTCGCCGCTGGCCGTGCGCGCCTGCAGCTCGGCGATCGCCAGCACGCTGTCGTCGAGCGAAAGCTGCGCCCGCAATGGCGCAATCGAGGCCAGCGCGGCGCTGCCCAGGTCGACGCTGTCCAGGTCGAGCCGCAGGTCGGCATCCATCTTGGCCAGCGCTGCGATGTCGAACTCGCGATGGGGCAGCACCCGCCCGACGGGCACCGTCTCGCGCTTGCGCGCCGCTTCTTCGGCGCTGCCGCCGCCGGCGCCGAGCGCCGGTGCCAGGTCGCTCAGCGTCAGGTGCTCGCCGCGCAAGGTACCGCTCAGCTTCGCGGTTCCTGCCGCCGCGTCGTAGGCGAATTCGCCGTTGAGCCGGCTGCTGCCGACCTCGAGCGCCTCGACCCGCGTGCTCCACTGCTGGCCATCCTTGACGAGCGAGCCGCGGATGTCGAAAGCGCTGGTCGTGGGCAGCGTCAGACCGAGCGGAGCGCCCGCCGCAGCGAGCGACGGGCCGCGCAACCTGTAGTCGGCGGTCAGCCCCCGGAGCTGGAGCAGGTCGGCGACCTGGCCGTCCAGATCGAGCACCGTCTGCACGTCGTTTCCGTCATCGCCGCCACCGTTGCGACTGTCGCCCGCGCGCAACTGCAACTGGAACGGCACCGGCGGCGCATTGCCGCCGCTGGCGGCGAGCGGGAGAATGCCTGGAGACCGAAGCGTGGCGTGCAGAGGGGAGTCCCGGTAGGTGCCTGTGGCGATGATCTCCAGTCCGGTGTCGGCGCCGGCTCGGTCGCTGCCGTTTCCGGCTGCCGTGGCGTTTCCTTCACGGGTGCGCACCTGCGCATCAATCCTCAGACCGAGCAGCTCGTCGCGCAGCCGGATCTCGCCCGAGCCGACTTCGAAACGGTCGAACTGCGGCAACGGTACCGGGGTCGACGGCTCGGCGCGCTCGGCGCGCTCCGGGTCGGCGAAACTCCAGTTCGCGTTGCCTTCGGCGTCGCGCGCAAGCGAAGCATCGAGTTCGTCGACTTCGAGCAGGCGCACGCGCAGCGGCGCATCGATCGGGCCGCGCAGCATCCGCCAGACCGTCGAATACGGCAGCTCGATTCGCAGTTGCGTGGCCCGCAGGAACGGCCCTTCGCCGGCCGGCTGCCGCGCATCGGGCGGCGGTTGCCCGATCTCGACGTATTCGTCGCGCAGGCGCACCGAACCGATCAGCCGCAACTGGAAATCGGGCCCGAGTTCGACCTGGCGGCCGGTGGCGTCGGCCAGCGCGCGCTGGAACGGACCGCGCAGGAAGGGCCAGCCGAGCAGCTCGAGCAGCACGACGCTTGCGATGACCACCAGTATCGCGCCTATCGGCAGCGTCAGCCAACGGCTTCGTCGCGCCATTGCGGATGTCCTCGGTCCTGTCGATGCCCGTGCGTTTGTTCCGCCCCTGCGGGTCGTTCGGTGTGCCACTCTGGTTCGAGCCGATCGCGGTCCGGGCTCCGTCGGGCCGGCGCGATGGGCGGCTCGCGTCGCAGCCGGCCCGCCGTAAGCGGCGGCAGGCAAGCAGCGGGCCCGGGCCTTCTGTTTGATCCGCCAGGACGTAAGTTGTGCAACAGCGTGTCAACCAAAAGGCCAGTCATCCGTGGATTGGGTTAAAGGTGCGACGCTGGATTGCACCGGCAGGTTCGAGCAGGAGGTGACCATGTCGATATTCGCCCGCTATCAAAGCCGCTACGAGGCGGCGCAGGAAGAGGAGATGTCCATCCAGGACTATCTGAACCTGTGCAAGGAAGATCCCGCCGCCTACGCCAGTGTTGCCGAGCGGATGTTGATGGCGATCGGGGAGCCCGAGCTCGTCGACACGCGGCTGGATCCGCGCCGCTCGCGGATCTTCGCGAACAAGATGCTGAAGGTGTATCCGGCCTTCAGCGAGTTCTACGGCATGGAAGAGGTGATCGAGAGCATCGTCGCCTACTTCCGCCATGCGGCGCAGGGGCTGGAGGAGAAGAAGCAGATCCTCTATCTGCTCGGACCGGTCGGCGGCGGCAAGAGCTCGCTGGCCGAGAAGCTCAAGCAACTGATCGAGAAGGTCCCGTTCTACGCGATCAAGGGCTCGCCGATCCACGAATCGCCGCTCGGCCTGTTCAATCCGGTCGAAGACGGCCCGATCCTCGAACAGGACTACGGCATTCCGCAACGCTACCTCGGTTCGGTGATGAGCCCGTGGGCCGTCAAGCGGCTGCACGAGTTCGGCGGCGACATCACGAAGTTTCGCGTCGTGCGGCTGCGCCCGTCGGTGCTGTCGCAGATCGCCGTCTCGAAGACCGAGCCCGGAGACGAGAACAACCAGGACATTTCGTCGCTGGTCGGCAAGGTCGACATCCGCAAGCTCGAGACCTATTCGCAGAACGATCCCGACTGCTACAGCTACTCGGGCGGGCTGTGCCTGGCCAACCGCGGGATCCTCGAATTCGTCGAGATGTTCAAGGCGCCGATCAAGGTGCTTCACCCGTTGCTGACCGCGACGCAGGAAGGCAACTACAAGGGCACCGAAGGCTTCGGCGCGATCCCGTTCGACGGGCTGATCCTCGCGCACTCGAACGAGGCCGAATGGCTGTCGTTCAAGAACAACCGCAACAACGAGGCCTTCCTCGACCGGATCTACATCGTCAAGGTGCCGTACTCGTTGCGCGTGTCCGACGAGATGAGGATCTACGAGAAGCTGCTCGCGAACTCGTCGCTGTCCGAGGCGCCGTGCGCGCCCGACACGCTGCGGATGATGGCGCAGTTCGCGGTGCTGTCGCGGCTCAAGGAGCCCGAAAACTCGTCGATCTACTCGAAGATGCGGATCTACGACGGCGAGAACCTGAAGGACACCGACCCGAAGGCGAAGAGCTACCAGGAGTACCGCGACTATGCGGGCGTCGACGAGGGCATGACCGGCCTGTCGACGCGCTTCGGCTTCAAGATCCTGTCGCGCGTCTTCAACTTCGACCACCGCGAGGTCGCCGCCAACCCGGTGCACCTGATGTACGTGCTCGAGCAGCAGATCGAGCAGGAGCAGTTCCAGCCGGAGGTCGAGGAGAAGTACCTGCGCACGATCAAGGAATACCTGTCGCCGCGCTACGCCGAGTTCATCGGCAAGGAGATCCAGACCGCCTACCTCGAGAGCTACTCCGAGTACGGCCAGAACATCTTCGACCGCTACGTCACCTACGCAGACTTCTGGATCCAGGACCAGGAGTTCCGCGACCCGAACACCGGCGAGATCCTCGACCGCAGTGCGCTGAACGACGAGCTCGAGAAGATCGAGAAGCCGGCCGGCATCTCGAACCCGAAGGACTTCCGCAACGAGGTCGTCAACTTCGTGCTGCGCGCACGTGCGCAGCACGACGGCAAGAACCCGTCGTGGACCAGCTACGAGAAGCTGCGTGCGGTGATCGAGAAGAAGATGTTCTCGAACACCGAGGAACTGCTGCCGGTCATCTCGTTCAACGCCAAGGCCAGCGCCGACGATCAGAAGAAGCACAAGGACTTCGTCAACCGGATGATCGCGCGGGGCTATACTGAAAAGCAGGTTCGCCTGCTTTGCGAATGGTACTTGCGCGTTCGCAAGTCCTCCTGAACCACGACCCATGCTGCGCATCGTCGACCGCAGGTACGACAGCCGGAACCGCAGTTCCGTCAACCGGAGCCGTTTTCTCCGCCGATTCAAGGGGCAGATCCGCCGCGCGGTCTCCGAAGCGATCTCGCGGCGCGGGATCCGCGACCTCGAGAACGGCGAGAAGATCGGCATTCCCGATCGGGACATCGCCGAGCCGCAGTTCGGGCTCGGCCCCGGCGGCGTCTGGCGGCACGTGCACCCGGGCAACGACCGCTACGCGACCGGCGACGAAGTCGACCGGCCGCAGGGCGGCGGAGGCGGGCGCGGCGGCGGCCGGGCCAGCAAGGAGGGCGAGGGGCTCGACGAGTTCGCGTTCACGCTGACTCGCGAGGAGTTCCTCGACATCTTCTTCGACGAACTGGCGCTGCCGAACCTCGTCAAGCGGCAGCTCGCGCGCATTCACGAGTTCAAGCGGGTGAGGGCCGGCTACACGCAGAGCGGCGTGCCGACCAACATCAGCCTGACGCGCACGATGCGCGGCGCCGCCGGCAGGCGCATCGCAGCCGGCAGCGGCATCGCGCGGCGCATGCGCGAGCTCGAGGAAGAGCTCGAGCGGCTGCTGCTCGGGCATCGCGAGAGCGACCCCGAGGTCATCGCGCTGCGCGAGGAGCTCGCTCGGCTGCGCGCGCGCATCGAGGGCGTGCCGTTCATCGACACCTTCGACCTGCGCTACCGGCATCGCGTGCGCATCCCGGAGCCTACGACGCAGGCGGTCATGTTCTGCCTGATGGACGTCTCCGGCTCGATGGACGAAGAGAAGAAGAGCATCGCCAAGCGCTTCTTCATGCTGCTGTACCTGTTCCTGAACCGGAACTACGAGCGGATCGACGTCGTCTTCATCCGTCACCACACGATCGCATCCGAGGTCGACGAGGAAGACTTCTTCGGTTCGCGCGAGACCGGCGGCACCGTCGTCTCGAGCGCGCTCGAGATGATGGCGAAGATCATCTCCGAGCGCTACTCGTCGGCGCTGTGGAACATCTATGGCGCGCAGGCCTCCGACGGCGACAACTGGAACGACGATTCGCCGCTGTGCAGGCAGATCCTGGCCGAACAGATCCTGCCGGCCTGCCAGTACTTCGCCTACATCGAGATCACCGAAGCCGAGCCGCAGAACCTGTGGCGCGAATACGAGAAGCTGCAGCAGCGCGAGTCGCGTTTCGCGATGCAGCGCATCGCCGACGTCTCCGACATCTACCCGGTGTTCCGCGAGCTGTTCCGCAAGCGCGCACCGGTGCCGATGCCATGAAGCGACGACGTATCCGTCAGCTCCCCGGCGGCTCCGAGTGGACGATCGAGGCGATCGCCGAGTACAACGACGCCATCGGCGACGTTGCGCGGCGATTCGGGCTCGACGTCTACCCGCACCACGTGGAGATCATCAGCGCCGAGCAGATGATGGACGCCTACGCGTCGATCGGCATGCCGGTCTATTACCACCACTGGTCCTTCGGCAAGCACTTCCTGGCCACCGAACGGCGCTACCGGCGCGGGCAGATGGGCCTGGCCTACGAGATCGTCATCAACTCGAATCCGTGCGTGGCCTACCTGATGGACGAGAACACGCTGCCGATGCAGGCGCTGGTGATCGCCCACGCCGCCTATGGACACAACTCGTTCTTCAAGGGCAATCACCTGTTCCGGCAGTGGACCAGTGCCGACGCGATCATCGACTACCTGGTGTTCGCGCGCAACTTCGTCTCCGAGTGCGAGGAGCGCTATGGCGAGGCCGAGGTCGAGCGGCTGCTCGACGCCTGCCATGCGCTGATGAACGTCGGCGTGGACCGCTACAAGCGTGCGCCGAAGCTGTCGATGGCGCAGGAGGCGCAACGCCAGTCCGAGCGGGAGAACTATCTGCAGTCGCAGGTCAACGACCTGTGGCGCACGCTGCCGCCTCAGCCCGAAAAGACCGACGAACGCGACGAGAAGCGGTTCCCCGAGGAGCCCGAGGAGAACTTGCTGTACTTCATCGAGAAGAACGCGCCGCTGCTCGAACCGTGGCAGCGCGAGATCGTGCGCATCGTGCGCAAGATCGGCCAGTACTTCCATCCGCAGCGCCAGACCCAGGTGATGAACGAAGGCTGGGCCTGCTTCTGGCACTACACGCTGCTGAACACGCTGTACGAAGAAGGGCGGCTGTCGGACAGCTTCATGCTCGAGTTCCTGCATTCGCACACGAACGTCGTCCAGCAGCCGCCGTACAACAGCCCGCATTATTCGGGCATCAACCCGTACGCACTGGGCTTCGCGATGTGGCGCGACCTTCGCCGCATCTGCGAGGATCCGACCCCCGAGGACCGCGAATGGTTCCCGGAGGTCGCGGGGTCCGACTGGCTGAAGACCTTCGACTTCGCAATGCGCAACTTCAAGGACGAGAGCTTCATCGCGCAGTATCTGTCGCCGCGGCTGATGCGCGAGTTCCGCTTCTTTGCGGTGCTCGACGACGATTCGCGCGACAAGCTGCAGATCGACGCGATCCACGACGAGGACGGCTACCGCAGGCTGCGTCGGCTGTTGTCCG
>JAAZBL010000495.1 GCA_012513825.1 Limnobacter sp.
TCGCCGACGGCGCCGGCGGCCGTTCGAAAGCCCGGGTAGGCCGCATACGCACTGGCCGTCCATTCCCAGACGTCGCCATACAGCTGCTGCAGGGACGCGCGGTCGCCGTCGGGCGGCAGCGGCCGCAACCGGCCGCTGGACGCGAAGTTGCCGACCATCGGCCGTCCGGCCGCCGCCACTTCCCATTCGAATTCGGTCGGCAGGCGCGCGCCTCGCCAACGCGCAAAGGCGTCGGCCTCGAAGTACGAGACGTGCGAGACGGGCGCATCGGGATCGAGCGGCAGTTCCCCGAACAGCGTCATCTGTCGCCACTCGCCGTCGCGCTGCGCCCAGTACAGCGGCGCGCTCCAGTCGGCCTCCTGGACCTGCCTCCAACCGTCGGACAGCCACAGCGTCGGCGTCGAATAGCCGCCGTCGTCGATGAACTCGAGCCATTCGCGATTGTTGACCGGACGGCTGGCCAATGCGTAAGGGGCGAGCAGCACCCGGTGATGCGGCGTCTCGCAGTCGAATGCGAAGCCGTCGCCGTCATGGCCGACTTCGAAGCAGCCGCCCGGCTGCTCGATCCAGCGGGCGGGGCCGGCAACCGCACGAGGCCGAGGGCGCGCCGACGGATCCGGGTGCCGCCATGCGGGCTTCAGCGGATTCTGCGCGAACAGGTGGAGGATGTCGGTGAGCAGCAGCTCCTGGTGTTGCTGCTCGTGCGCGATGCCGAGCTCGAGGAGCCCGGGCACGCCCTCGGGCAGCTCGCGCTGTCCGAACAGGCGGTCGAGTCCGTCGTCGACGCGCGCCCGGTAATCGAGGACCTCGGCGAGCGCGGGGCGCGTCAGCAAGCCGCGGCGCGGACGCGGGTGGCGCTCGCCGACCGTGTCGTAATAGGAGTTGAACAGGAACCGGTAGCCGGGGTCGACCGGCTGCCATCCGGCAAGCCAGGGACCGAGCACGAACTCCTCGAAGAACCAGGTCGTGTGCGCGAGGTGCCATTTCGCCGGGCTCGCGTCGTCCATCGATTGGACCGTGACGTCGGCCTCGTTGAGTCCCTCGACCAATGCGGTCGTCGTCGAGCGGCACTCGGCAAGGCGCTGCCGAAGCGACGCGTCGACGCGCGGGTTTTCGTCGGTCTGCTTCGTGGTCGGCATCGCGGATACCTCCTGTGCGCATGGTACCGTTCGAGGTCCCCCGCGTCGCGAAACCCCGGATCGTGAAGACGAGGCAGCACGCAAGCGCCGCGAAACTGTGCCGGCAGGCCGGGGCCCTGTGCCGGCTCGCCCTCGCCATTGCGATGCTGTGCGTGCTGCCCGAGGGCGGTGCCGCCGGCAACGAGGCCTTGCGGATCGGCTCGAAGCGGTTCACCGAGTCGTATCTGCTTGCAGAGATCCTCGCCCGGACGGCGGCGACCAGCACGCCAGCACGGCATGTGCCCGGCCTGGGCAACACGGCGATCGTCTTCGAGGCGCTGCGCCGGGGCAGCATCGACCTCTATCCCGAATACCTCGGAACGATCGAGCTCGAAATCCTCAAGAGCGACGCGCCGACCGGCTCGCTCGAGGAGGTCAACCGCGGGCTCGCGGCCTTCGGGCTGGCCGCGTCGATTCGTTTCGGCTTCGAGAATCGCTATGCGCTCGCGATGCGGACCGACCGCGACGGCGCGCCCGCGCTCGAGACGATCAGCGAACTGGCTGCCGAACCGCAGCTTCGCCTGGGACTGTCGCACGAGTTTCTCGGCCGACCCGACGGCTGGCCGGGCCTGCGCGCGCGCTATGGGCTGCCGCAGCAGCCGGTCGGCCTCGATCACGGGCTCGCCTACGAGGCGCTTGCTGCCGGACAGGTCGACGTCATCGACGTCTACACGACCGACGCGAAGCTCGGCCGTTACGAACTTCGCATCTTGCGCGACGATCTCGACCACTTTCCGCGCTACGACGCGGTCGTGCTGCACCGGGCCGACCTGCCGCAGCGTTTTCCGCAGGCCTGGGCCGCGCTGCAGGGCCTGGCCGGGCGCATCGACGAGCAGCAGATGATCGCGCTGAACGGGCAGGCGGAGATCGAGCGACGCAGCTTCGGCGAGATCGCGGCGGAATTCGTCGCCGGCAGCGCGGCTTCGACGGGGC
Source organism: Limnobacter sp. (assembly GCA_012513825.1). Classification (GTDB taxonomy): domain Bacteria; phylum Pseudomonadota; class Gammaproteobacteria; order Burkholderiales; family Burkholderiaceae_E; genus Zeimonas. Next base: position 2,112 of record JAAZBL010000495.1, read on the forward strand.
GGTCGACGTCCCCGGCGTCGGCGACGGGTCCGCGCGCCGCGGCGAATCCAAGATCGGCGGGCGACAAGGATTCTGCGGTGCCGCGCGGACCCGGATTGTGGCGGGCTATCGCCGCCGAAGATTTCTGGCGGCTCGCTCGACAGCACCTGATGCTCGTGTCCGTCTCGGTCGCCGCGGCCGTGCTGGTCGGCGTTCCGGCCGGCGTCGCCGCCGTGCTGCGGCCGCGTTTCGGCGCGCTGTTGCTGCCCGCGGTCGGCGCGCTGCAGACGATTCCGTCGCTGGCGCTGCTGGCGCTGCTGATTTCGGCGCTCGGCGTCATCGGCACGCTGCCGGCGCTGATTGCACTGTTCGCCTACGCGTTGCTGCCGATCGTGCGCAACACCTGGGTCGGCGTCGGCGGCATCGCGCGCGGCATCCGCGATGCCGCCGACGCGTTCGGGCTGCGCACCGGCCAGCGGATCGTGCTCGTCGACCTGCCGATCGCGCTGCCGGTGATCCTGGCCGGCGTTCGCACGGCGGCGGTCATCAACGTGGGGACGGCGACGATCGCGGCGTTCATCGGTGCCGGCGGCTTCGGCGAGCGGATCGTGACCGGACTGGCGCTGAACGACCACCGGCTGCTGCTGGCGGGGGCCTTGCCGGCGGCGGCGCTGGCCTTCGTGGTCGAGGCGGCGTTCGCCTTGCTCGATCGCTGGTTGAAACGTCGGCGTGGCTTCGGCTGATCCCGCGTGGTCACTGCGCGCGCTTGACTTCGCGGCGAACCGTTTCGCCGATCCTGAGCTCCGGCTTTCCGGGAGCGGGCATCCCCGCGAGTACCGCGTTGCCCGCGTTCCGGATATGCCGGCGCAAAGCCATGCAGGCCATGTCCGCATCCTTGGCGAGCACGGCCTCGAGCAGTTGTTCGTGTTCGTGCAGCAGCACCTCGGCGTCGAGGATCGCCGGGCGCACGAGGTTGCGGTATCGCGCCGCGTGATCCCACAGCACGGCCTGGAACTCGAGCAGGATTCGCAGCGGCGATGGCGACAGGACCGCATGGTGGAAGTCGCGATGCGCGAGTTCCCATTCTTCCCTGATCACGCTGGCGCCCGGCTCGTACATCGCCGTTCCCTTCAGGCGATGAAAGGCTCCGAGCACGCGCGCTTCCCATTCGAGGCTGCCTGCCTCGAAGGCACTGCGCAGCACGAGGGCCTCGACGAGTTGACGCGTCTGCAGGACGTCGGCGAGATGTTCGCGCGTGGCCGGCGCGACACGGAAACCGCGCCGATCCTCTCCGACGATCAGTCGCGACGCAGAGAGCCGCAGCATCGCCTCTCGCAGCGGCGTCACGCCGACGCCGTAACGCTCCTTCAGGACTCCGAGCGTCAGCCGATGGCCCGGCTCGAGCGCGCCCGAGATGATTTCGTCGCGCAAGCGTTCGTAGACGCGCGCACTCAGCGTCTCCTCGGTCGCGGAACGCGCCGTCCGTGCTGGGGGCGAATTCGTCGCTGAATCGATCGGTTTCACGGTTTCCGGCATGCCTACGTTCCGTTGGGTTGCCGATTTTGTAAAAGTCCCATACTTTAGTGGAAATTTGCTTGGGAGGCGCCCGTCATGAAACTTGCCGTCTTCTGTAGCGACTCCGCAGCCGGGCCTTCCCTCGGGGTGCTCGACGCGTCGGATTCGAAGATTCTCGCGCTCGACTCCGACCGCTTTCCCCGCGAGCTGCCGGAGTTGTGCGCGCTCGGACCCGAGGGCCTGCATCGACTCGACGCGTGGCGCCGGGAGGCGCCGGCATCGGCCTGGCATGCGTTGGCCGACGTGCGCTTGCGGGCCCCGCTGATGCCGCGTCGCAACGTGATTTGCGTGGGCAAGAACTATCGCCCGCATGCGCTGGAATTTCACCGCAGCGGCTTCGATTCGAGCAGCGCGGCCAGCGAGTCGGCCGAGCCGGCGCTGCCGGTCGTCTTCACCAAGGCGCCGAGCGCGGTGATCGGTCCCGGCGAGTCGATTCCCTCGTTTCTCGACGAAACCGGAACGACCGACTACGAAGGCGAACTCGGGGTAGTCATCGGTCGCGGCGGCCGGGCGATTCCGCGCGAGCAGGCCATGGACCACGTGTTCGGCTTCACGATCATCAACGACGTGACGTCGCGCCAGTTGCAGCGCGACCACCGGCAGTGGTTCCTCGGCAAGTCGCCGGACGGGTTCTGCCCGATGGGACCCTGGGTCGCGACCAGAGACGAGCTGCCCGACTTCGGGGCCGCGCGGCTGCGCACCTTCGTCGATGGCGAGCTTCGGCAGGACGCGCTGCTTGCGGACATGATCTTCGACGTTCCGGCAATCATCGCTGCCATATCGCGCCGGACGACGCTGCAGCCGGGCGACGTGATCGCGACCGGCACGCCGGAGGGCGTCGGGATCGGTTTCGAGCCGCCCCGGTACCTGCGTCCCGGTTCGGTCGTGCGTATCGAGATCGACGGAATCGGCGAATTGCAGAACCCGGTCGCTTGATCGCACGTTCTAAATGTTTTACAAAATGACGCCTGCCATGTAAGTTCATGCTGCACGCTCTCGCAAACCAAGATCGCAAGACGAAACGGAGGAGACCCATGCAGTCCGACGCTCGAAAGGCTTCGGTGGGCCGTATGCTCGCCGCTTGCGCGACGGCCACCCTGATTGCCGCCGCACCCGCACACGCCCAGGACCCGATCCGCATCGGCGTGCTGGCTCCGGTGACCGGTCCGCTCGCCACGTCCGGAAAGGACATGGTCGATGCCTGGAAGCTGTTCTGGAACGAAGCCAAGCACGAAGCCGGCGGTCGCAAGGTGGAGTACGTGATCGCAGACACCACCTGCAACCCGGACCAGGCACTCACGCAGGCTCGCCGGCTCGTGCATCAGGAAAACGTCCACTTTCTCGTCGGTCCGCTGTGCGGCCACGAGGGGCCGGCCGTCGCGCAGGTCAGCAAGGAAACCGGCGTTCCGCTCGTGATGGACTCGGCGGGCGCCGACAGCGTGACCAAGTGGGATCGCACGCCCACGGTCGTTCGTACCGCGGTTTCGGCGAGCCAGATCGGTCATCCGTTCGGGGACTACCTGTACCGCGAGATCGGTGCGCGCAACGTGACCTTCATTGCCCAGGATTACACCTGGGGACAGGAGGTGGCGTTGGGGATGATGCGCACGTACCAGGAGGCGGGCGGCAAGATCGCGCGAGTCATCTGGAACCCGATCGGCACGAAAGACTACGGCGCGACGATCGCATCGATCCCCGCCGACTCCGACGCGGTCGTCGCCGTCGTCGTCGGCGCCGATCGCGTTCGCCTGTTCGAGGCCTGGTTCGGCTTCGGCATGGACAAGAAGATGAAGATCTACGGCGGCTACTGGATGCACCAGGACGCGCTGCCGCAGCTCGACGAGCGCGCCGTCGGCATGCTGGGCAACTCGCTGCACTACGCGGCCGGACTCGACACGCCCGAGAACAAGAAGTTCACGACGGCCTTCGCCGAGGCGTACAAGCGCCTGCCCTCGTGGTTCGGCGAGTCGGCGTACACGGCGGGCCTGTGGACCAAGACCGCCATCGATTCGATCGAGGGCAAGGTCGAGGATCGCGAGGCCTTCCTGAAGGCGATGCGCTCGGTGAAGATCAACGCGCCGCGCGGTCCGCTGTACCTCGACGAGTACGACAATCCGATCCAGAACGTCTACGTCTCGAAGGTCGAGAAGATCAAGCACCCGGTGCTCGGCGAGGTGATGACGAACGTGCCGATCAAGACCTACGAGGCCGTCTCGCAGTTCTGGACGGACAAGCCCGAGGTCTTTCTCGAGCGGGGTCCGTACAAGCGCTGATCTCGTTCGACGACTGCGGAGCGCCTGTTCCCCGGCGCTCCGCCACGATCTTCCGATATGACCACTAGTGCGATCCTGCAGGCGATCAACGGCGCGTCGCTTGCCGCGCTGCTGTTTCTTCTCGCCAGCGGCTTCACCCTTTCGTTCGGCCTGATGCGGGTCGTCAACATGGCCCATGGCGCCTACTACCTGCTCGGGGGTTACGTCGGGCTGACGGTGGCGCGAAGCACCGGGAACTTCTGGCTCGCCATCGTCGTCGGTGGAGCGGCGATCGCGCTGCTGGGCCTGTTCATCGACCGCGTGCTGATCCGGCGTACCGGCGAGAATCACCTTGCGCAGGTGCTGCTGACGGTCGGCATCGCGTTCGTGATCGGCGACCTCGCCCTGTGGACCTGGGGCGGCGACAACCTGAAGGTTCCGGTGCCGATGTTCCTGCGCGGAGCGGTCGAATTGCCCGGCGGCATCGTCTACCCGTCGTTCCGGCTGATGCTGATCGGCATCGGGTTCGTCGTCGCGCTGCTGTTGTGGCTGCTCTATCACAAGACGCAGATCGGTGCGGTCGTGCGGGCCGGTGTCGACGACAGGGAAATGGTCGCCGCCAACGGCATCCACGTCGACCGGCTGTTCATGGTCGTCTCCGCGCTCGCCTCTTTTCTCGCCGGAATGGCGGGCGTCGTCGGCGGCGCGTTTCTCACGCTGTATCCGGGCGCCGAATGGGAAATCCTCGTGTTCGCGCTCGTCGTCGTCATCGTCGGCGGCCTCGGCAGCCTCGAGGGCGCGATGATCGGTGCGCTGATCGTCGGACTTCTCGATGCGTACGGGCGTTGGCTGCTGCCCGAGTTCTCGTACTTCGTGCTTTTCGGACCCATGGCGATCCTGATGCTGTTCCGTCCGACGGGCCTGTTCGGCAAGGCGCACTGAGATGGACCGCAAGCTCGTCGTCACCCTGTCGGTCATCGCCGTGGCGATCGCCGTATTGCTGCCGCTGGTGGCCGGCCCGTTCTGGATCGCATTGCTCACGCAGGTCTTCATCTTCGGCTTGCTGGCGCTGTCGGTCGACCTGCTGCTCGGGCACGCGGGGCTCTTCTCGCTGTGCCATGCCGCGTTCTTTTCGGTGGCCGCCTATACGACAGCGATCCTGCAGGTGCGCTACGGCGTGTCGACGGCAGCGGCGGCGCCGGCGGGAATCGTGGCCGGGACCCTGCTGGGCATGCTGTTCGGACTGGCGGTACGCACACGCGGCGTCTACTTCATCCTGACGACGATCGCGCTCGGCTACATCGTCTGGGGCGTGGCCTACCGCTGGTCGTCGTTCACCGGCGGCGACAACGGCGTGACCAACGTCCCGCGTCCGGCGCTCGTCGGCTACGGACTCGAGTCGATGACCAGCTACTACTACTTCATGCTTGTCGTGATCGTGGCGAGCCTGCTCGCCTACCGCGTGCTCGTCTCGTCGCCGTTCGGCCTGACCTTGCGCGGCATCAAGACGAGCGAGAGCCGGATGGCCAGCGTCGGATTCCGGCCCGACCGGCACCTGTATGCGGCCTTCGTGCTTTCGGCGGCGATCGCCAGCTTCGCCGGAGTTCTCTACGTCTACTACAACCGGTTCGTCAATCCGGTCTCGGCCTCGTTCCCGGTCTCGGTCGAGGCCGTGCTGATGGCCATCGTCGGCGGCAGCGGAACCATCATCGGTCCGCTGCTCGGATCGGGCATCGTGCTGGCGCTGCGAAACTGGGTGAGCAGCTTCTTCGAGCTGCATGCCGCGGTGATGGGCCTGGTCTTCATCGCCGTCGTCCTGTGGGCGCCGGGCGGTCTCGTCGGTTTGCTGGAGTCCTTGCGGACGGGCAGGGGGCAGAGACGATGAGCGTGCCCGCGATCCAGCTCGTCGACGTCGGCAAGCGCTACGGTGGGCTGCAGGCGGTCGACTCGGTGACGCTGACCGTTGCGCCGGGCGAGCGGCGGGTGCTGATCGGTCCGAACGGTGCCGGCAAGACCACGCTCTTTCACTGCGTGACCGGAACCGTGCGTGCGACCAGCGGCAGCATCCGCCTGTTCGATACCGAGGTCACGCAGCTCGACGAAGCAAGCCGCACCCAGCTCGGGATGGGGCGGACGTTCCAGATCTCGAACGTGTTCATGGATCTCACGGTCGTCGAGAACGTTCTCCTGGCCCGGTTGGGCAAGGACCGCCGGAAATGGACGGCGTACCGCCCGTTGCGCAGGTACCCGCAACTGCACGAGGCGGCGGCCGCCGGGCTCGAGGCGGTCGGCCTCGGAGCGCGGGCGAACGACCTCGTCCGGCTGCTGTCCTATGGCGAGCGCCGCCAGCTCGAGCTGGCGCTCGCGCTGGCGACGTCGCCGCGCGTCCTGTTCCTCGACGAGCCCTGTGCCGGCCTGTCGCCGAGCGAGCGGCAGCTCCTGTCGCGCCTGATCTCGGCGCTGCCGCGCGACATCACGCTGATGATGATCGAACACGACATGGACGTCGCCCTCGCACTGGCGGACCGGGTGACGGTCCTTCACCGGGGCAGGGTCATGCTCGAAGGTTCGCCCGACGAAGTGCAAGCGGATCCGGAAGTCAGGGAGGTCTATTTCGGCCATGTCTGATCCTCTGCTGCAGGTCGAGGACGTCCATACCTACTACGGCGACAGCTATGTCCTGCAGGGGTTGAGCATGAAGCTCGATCCCGGTCGCATCGTGGCGATCCTCGGTCGCAACGGGATGGGCAAGACGACGCTGATCCGCACCGTCTCGGGATTGACCCCGCCGCGACGCGGCGACGTGCGCTTCCAGGGCCGTTCGCTGGCCGGCCGGCCGGCCTACTCGATCGCGCAGGCCGGCATTGCGCTGGTTCCGCAGGGTCGGCGCGTCTACCGCTCGCTGACCGTGCGCGAGAACCTGCAGTTGCCGACGAGTTCGCTCGCTCGGCCGCGCAAGGGCCGCTGGAACCTCGAGGCCATCCTGAACGAGTTTCCGCAGCTTGCCGAGCGTATCGGCCACTTCGGCGGCGAGTTGTCGGGAGGCGAGCAGCAGATGCTCGCGGTCGGCCGTGCGCTGATGGCCAATCCGTCGCTGGTGCTGATGGACGAGCCGTCGGAGGGGCTTTCGCCGCGCCTGGTGCTCCAGGTCGGCGAAATGATGAAACGGCTGCGCGAGCACGGGCTGGCGGTGCTGCTCGTCGAGCAGAACCTGGCGCTCGCGATGTCGGTGGCCGACTACCTGTACGTGCTGGCCTCGGGCCGTTTCGTCTTCGAGGGCACGCCCGAGCAACTGTCGCGCGAACCCGCCGTGCTCGACGAGCACCTCGGCGTTTCGCGCAGGAGGATCTGACGATGAATCCCTTCGATCTTTCCGGTCGCGTAGCGATCGTCACCGGCGGCAACGGCGGAATCGGGCTCGGCATGGCGCGCGGACTCGCACGCGCCGGCGCGCGCATCGTCGTTGCCGGACGCAACGCGGCGAAGAACCAGGCCGCCGTCGCCGAACTGGAAACGCTCGGGCCCGGCGCCATCGGCATCGAGGTCGACTTGTCGCGCGAGGACGACTGTCGCTCGCTCGTCGCACGAGGGGTCGAGGCCTTCGGCCGGCTCGACATCCTGATCAACAATGCCGGCATCGCACTGCGAAAGCCGCCGCAGGACTACACGAGCGCCGAATGGCATCGTGTCCTCGACACGAACCTCACGAGTGCCTTCCTGTGCTCGCATGCCGCCTATCCGCACATGAAGGCGGCCGGCGGCGGCAAGATCGTCAGCATCGGCTCGATCCTGTCGCTGATGGGCGCGTCGTTCGCGGTGGCCTACGCGGCGAGCAAGGGCGGGCTGGTCCAGATGACGCGCGCGCTGGCGACGGCCTGGGCGGCGGACAACATCCAGGTGAATGCGATCCTGCCCGGCTGGATCGACACCGACCTGACTCGCAGCGCGCGCGTCGAGGTCGACGGGCTCGACGCGCGCGTGCGGTCCCGCACGCCCTGCGGGCGCTGGGGTACGCCGAACGACTTCGAAGCGATCGCCGTGCTGCTCGGCGGCCCGGGCTCCCAGTTCATCACCGGGGCTGCGATCCCGGTGGACGGCGGCTATACGATCCAGGCATGAAGGAGGGCTCTTCGTGGCAACGCATCACGA
>JAAZBL010000085.1 GCA_012513825.1 Limnobacter sp.
GGCCGTGATCCGGATGCCGAACGGCATCTGGAGCTCGTCGGCGGCGCAGCACTCGCAGTCGCTGGAAGCCTGGTTCGCGCACATGCCCGGGCTGGTCGTCGCCTGCCCGGCCACGCCGCAGGACAACCATGCGATGCTGCGCGCCGCGCTCGAATGCGGCGATCCGGTCTGCTATTTCGAGCACAAGGAACTCTGGGGCCTGCAGGGCGAGGTCGATCCGGCCGCCACGGTAAAGCTCGGACAGGCCCGGCGCGTGCGCGAGGGCGGCGATCTCACGATCGTGAGCTGGAGCAAGGCCGTGCACTGGAGCGCCGAGGCCGCCGAAACGCTGGCCGGCGAAGGGATCGCCGTCGATCTGCTCGACCTGCGCACGATCTGGCCCTGGGACCGCGACGCGGTGCTGGCGTCCGCGGCGCGCACGAAGCGCGTGCTGATCGCGCACGAAGCAATTCAGGTCGCCGGCTTCGGCGCCGAGATCGCCGCGACGCTCGCCGAGCACAGCGATGCCCGCGTGGCGCGCTGCGGCGGCCCGCGGATCCCGGTCGGCTACTCGCCGGGACTCGAGGCGCAGGCACGGCTGGGGCCGGCGACGATCGTGCAGCGTGCGCGCGAGCTGATGCAGCGCGAATGAAGGCCGCAACGCAAACGAAGGAGGAGGACAGGATGACAAGCAGCGACAAGCGGCCGGTGGCCTGGGTCACCGGCGGCGGCACCGGGATCGGCCTGTCGACGGCCAGGGCGCTGGCCGTGCGCGGCTGGCACGTGGTCGTCAGCGGACGGCGCAAGCCCGAGCTCGAAGCGGCGGTCGCCGCGATCGCGGCCGCCGGCGACAGTGCCGAGGCCATGCCGGCCGACGTTTCCGACGCCTCGGCCGTCGGCGCAGTGGCCGACGCGATCGTCGCGCGGCACGGCCGCATCGACGCGCTGGTCTGCGCGGCCGGCACCAACGTGCCGAACCGCTTCTGGGATGCGCTGAAACCCGAGGACTTCGCGAAGGTCAGCGCGATCAACCTGAACGGCGTGGCCTTCTGCGTGAGCGCCGTACTGCCTGCAATGCGCAAGGCGGGCGGCTCGATCGTCGTCGTCTCGTCGTGGGCGGGCTGGCGCTACCTTTCCTTCACCGGTGCGGCCTACATGGCGACCAAGCAGGGACTGGCGCCGCTGGTCGAAAGCATCAACGACCAGGAAGGCGGCAACGGCATCCGTGCCACGCACGTGTGCCCGGGCGAGGTCGCAACGCCGATCCTGCGCTCGCGACCCAAGCCGCCGCCCGAGGAAGACATGGCGCGGATGCTGAAGCCCGAGGACGTCGCCGAAGCGATCGTCTATGCGATCTCGGCGCCGCCGCACGTCTGCCTGAACGAGATCGTGATCAGTCCGACCTGGAACCGCATCTACCGCGGCGCCGACGACCTGCGTCGCGGCTGAGCGGATGCCCGGTGCCGGCGCTTCGCCGGTGCGTGCGGCGGGCCGGCCGCTTCAGAGCGCCTCGGCAGGGACGGCGTCGGCGATCAGCCGGCGCCAGCCGGGTTCGTCTTCGGGCCAGTCGCGGTGCGACAGCGCATCGAGGCGGCGCAGGATCTGCGCCAGGTGCCAGGTCGGCGGCTGGCCCAGCGCGTCGGGCTGCTCGCGCCAGATCCGGCGGATCACGTTGTCGTCCACGGCGAAGCGCTGCGCGATCGACTCGATCGTCGCGCGATCCTGGCCGGCGTCGACGGCCCGGCGCAGCATGCCGGCCCAGTGCAGGCTGTGCGCGCTGTCGCTGCGCGCGGCGAGCCGGCGCAGGTCGAACGGACGGCGTCCGCCGTCCTGGCCGCTCAGCGTCGACGGCAGCATTGCTTCGGCGAAGAAGGTCGCGAAGGACGGCAGCCGGGTCAGCAGGTAGGCGCGCTGGACCGCTCGCTGCGGTTCGATCCGGAGCCAGTTGTAGCAGCCCAGGTGCTTGCCCGCCGGCGTACGCGCAAGCTTTGCGAGCGTCACGGGGTCGAGCGCCGATTCGATCAGGGCCGAGATCCGCGCGTCGACCGCTGCCTCGCGCAGATCGATCGAGCGCAGCACGCGGCCGTAGAACTCGACGTCGATCACCTGGTTGCGCAAGGCCTCGCGCAGCTTGGCCAGGAAATCGGGATAGCGCCCGGCGTGATCGAACAGCGACTGGGCGACGCCGGGTTCGAGCCGGTGCTCGCGCGCCAGATGCCGCGGCCAGTCGTCGCCCTGCAACTCGAGCACGGTGAGCATCTCGCGCGCCAGTGCGTCGAACAGCAGGTCCAGCGCGCGCGCGCCGGTACCCGGGGCGCCGTCGGTGTCGGCCGCGTCCCCGGCGTCGCTGCCCGAGGTTTCGCTGCGCGCGAGCAGCTCGACGAGCAGGCTCAGCGTGCGATCGGACAGCAGCGCGCGGAAGTCGTGGACCAGGCCATCGCGGTCGACGCCGATGAAGCGCACGTTCATCGCCCAGGCGCGAGTCAGCTGGCCGAAGATCGGATTGGCCATCAGCGACAGCCGCGAGGCGAGCGGCAGCGTCAACGCGAACAGGCGCCAGTCCGGAGACGGGTTGCGGAAGACCAGCGCGCGCGGGCTTTCGCAATAGCTGCGCGCCAGCCAGGCCAGTTCCGGCCCGGTCGTGCCGATGTCCTGCAATTCGGCGTCGATCGGAAAAGCGTCGACGCGCAGCGACTCGTGTCCTGTCGTCAAGGGAAAGTCCGGTGAAAAGGGTCGGCGGCCGCCCGGAAGTCCGGGCGCGGCTACGCTGGCCGCCGTGGCTGCAGTGGGCAGTTCGCAGGCCGGCGGTTCGCCGGTCGCCCCGGCGGTCGTCGGCCTGGGAGGCTCCGACAGCCTCCTAGTCGGCGCGCTTTGCGAAGAACAACAGGCCCGCTCCGAGCGCCAGCATCGCAAAGGCTACCATCGTGCGGGCGACCGAGCCTCGCAACGCGGCTTCGACAGCGAACAGGATGCCGGCCGCCACGACGATGCGCGCAGTCCCCGCGGTGCGCTGAGACGGGGTGAGCCGGGGCGGGCCGAGCCGTGTCATCGGTACATCGATCAGAAAAAGCGGGCGAAAGCGCCGACATGGCCATCCTACCTGCGGGATCGCTCGCTTGCACGCTTCCCGCAGCGCCTGTCAGTGATATTCGCCGCTTCGACGCTCGATTCGACGAGCGAGGCACCGTGCGCGACGACCGCACCGGCCCAGTCGGGCGCCGCCGGCCGGAAAGCTTCGAGCATCTCCGACTCGATCGCCCGGCCGGTCGCGTCGCCGCGATCGCCGTGATGGTGCAGCCAGTTGTCCGCGCGCATCGCGCGCAGCACGCGCTCGGGCGGCCAGGTGCCGTACTCGGCGTATGCGAAGGCGAAGCGGCAGCCGGGCGGCAGCGCCTGCGCCAGCCCGAGATCGAGCAGGCCATTGACCGGCGTGGAAACCGAATCGCCACTGTACGAGCTGTGCACCTGGCCGCCCCAGGCCTGCTGGGCGCGCGCGAAGGCCGGCGTGTCGGGGGCCGCCCCCGTGATCAGTTCGCAGCTTCCCGACTCGCCGAGACCGGTGTGGATGTCCAGCCAGACGACGCTTTCCGCGTCGCGCAGGTGCTCGCCCACGAGCGCCAGCAGATGGCGGGCCGACGCACCGCGGCGCTGCCCGCCGAACTGGATCCCCTGCGGAAACTTGTATTGGCCTTCGACGGCGACCTGCTGGAACTGGCGCTGGCCATGGCGCGCGATGTAGTCGGCGATGCGCGCCCAGCGCCGGGCCTCGTTGGCCGGGTCGAGGTCGACCGGGTTCAGGCATTCGTAGAGCGCTTCGTAGTCGGGCGGACACCGCGACGGATCGAAGTCGTCGAGGAAGTTCCGGTTCAGGTCGACGTTGTCCTCGTCGACGCGCCGGTGCCAGGCGAAGCCATAGGGATTGTTCGCATGCTGGAGCACCAGCGCGCAGTCGTCGGCCAGCCGCAGCCCGGGCAGAAGCACGTCGAGCACCCAGTGCTGCAGCGCGCTGCCAGTGTAGCCCTCGACGCCGTGCGTGCCGCTGGACAGCACCAGCGCCCGCTTCGGGCGCCGCGCGCCGACGATGCAGAAGTCGAGCGCCAGCGTCTCGCCGTGAGGTCCGCGCGGGCCGATCGCTCGCGAGTCCACGAGCACCGGGTGTCGCGCCGACAATGCATGAAGCTTCTCGAGCAGGCGTTCGCGCGAAACCCGATACGAAGGCTGGAAGTGGCTGGCCGGGCCGGCGGATCCCGGGTCGACGGATGCTGCAGGCAGGGTGGTCATCGCTCGATTATCGGGCAGGCGATGCCGCTGGCCATTCCCGATCCGCAGCTTCGACGTTTCGAGGTTCCGGCGTCGGCGCGCGGCGGCGGGCGGAATCGCGGGGCGACGCGATGCTGCACTGCGGAGACATTTCCGGAACGCTTCGGGGCCTCGGTGTAACATCGCCCGCATACCCGCCCGGGTACCCCGCGCCGGGCCTGCGCGGAGCGCCGGGCCTGCGGTGTGCCCCCCGTTGGCGTACCGGCTCTTGCATCGACTTCACGGAGACCTCCCCTCATGAATCATCCCGTTTCCGGCGTCGCGCAGTTGCGCGACGAGGACACCGCGAAACTGGCCGCGCGCCTGAGTGCACCCTCGTGGGTCGGACACCGGCAACTGTTGGAGTGGGTCGACGAGATCGCTGCGCGTACGCGGCCGGCCCGCATCCACTGGTGCGATGGTTCGCAGGAGGAGTACGACCGCCTGTGCGAGCAGATGGTCGCCGCCGGCACGATGCGCAAGCTGAACCCGGCCAGGCGTCCGGACTCCTACCTGGCCTGGTCGGATCCGAGCGACGTCGCGCGCGTCGAAGATCGCACCTTCATCTGCTCGGAGTCCGAAGACGACGCCGGTCCGACCAACAACTGGATGGCGCCGGCCGAAATGCGCGCCACGCTCGGCGGCTTGTTCGACGGCTGCATGGCCGGGCGCACGATGTACGTGATCCCGTTTTCGATGGGGCCGCTGGGCAGCCACATCGCGCACATCGGCGTCGAGCTGAGCGACAGCCCGTACGTGGCCGCGAGCATGCGCACGATGACGCGCATGGGTCGCGCGGCTTGCGAAGAGCTCGGCGCCGACGGCGAATTCGTGCCCTGCGTGCATTCGGTCGGCAAGCCGCTGGCGGCCGGCGAGAAAGACGTGCCCTGGCCCTGCAATCCGACCAAGTACATCGTGCATTTCCCCGAGACGCGCGAGATCTGGTCCTACGGCTCGGGCTACGGCGGCAACGCGCTGCTGGGCAAGAAGTGCTTCGCGCTGCGCATCGCGTCGACGATGGGCCGGCAGGCGGCCGAAGTCGACCGCAAAGGCTGGCTGGCCGAGCACATGCTGATCCTCGGGCTCACGTCTCCGGAAGGCAGGAAGTACCACGTCGCTGCGGCCTTCCCCTCGGCCTGCGGCAAGACGAACTTCTCGATGCTGATCCCGCCGAAGGCCCTCGGCGGATGGAAGGTCACGACGATCGGCGACGACATCGCCTGGATCAAGCCGCACGCCGATGGCCGGCTCTACGCGATCAATCCCGAAGCCGGCTATTTCGGCGTCGCGCCGGGGACCAACGACGCGACCAACTTCAACTGCATGGCTTCGCTGCGCGAGAACACGGTCTTCACGAACGTCGCGCTGACCGATGACGGCGACGTCTGGTGGGAGGGCATGACGAAGGAGCCGCCTGCCCACCTGATCGACTGGCAGGGCAAGGACTGGACGCCCGAAGACGGCAAGGCCGGGCGCAAGGCCGCGCATCCGAACGCGCGCTTTACCGTCGCGGCCACGCAGAATCCGGTCATCGACGCCGACTGGGACAGCGTCGAAGGCGTGCCGATCGATGCCTTCGTGTTCGGCGGCCGGCGCTCGACGACGGTGCCGCTGGTCACCGAGGCCCGCAACTGGGTCGAGGGCGTCTACATGGCCGCGACGATGGGCTCGGAGACGACGGCGGCCCAGGCGGGCGCCACCGGCGTCGTGCGTCGCGACCCGTTCGCGATGCTGCCCTTCTGCGGCTACCACATGGGCGACTATTTCGCGCACTGGCTGCGGATGGGTCGCGAACTGCAGGCCGAGGGCGCCCGGCTGCCGGCGATCTTCTGCGTCAACTGGTTCCGCACCGACGAAAACGGCAAGTTCGTCTGGCCGGGCTTCGGCGAGAACATGCGCGTGCTCAAGTGGATGATCGACCGGATCGAAGGCCGCGCCGGCGGCGTCGAGCACCTGTTCGGAACGACACCGCGCTACGAGGACATGGGATGGGACGGCCTCCGGTTCCCGCGGAGCGACTTCGAGCGCATCACGTCGATCGACACGGCGGCCTGGGAGCGCGAGTTCGAACTGCACGCCGAGCTGTTCGACAAGCTCGGCGAGCGGCTGCCGGACGATCTGCGCGAAGTGAAGGAGCGGCTGCGCGAGCGCCTGGCTGCGATGCGCTGAGACCCGACACGGCGTTTCGCTCGAACATCCTGCGAGGTAACACCCGATGGCCACGGAAGCGAAGGGCGGCGGCAGCGCATCGACGGGCGGCACCGTCAAGAGCGAACGCCGCGGCAAGGTCACGATCCTGTCGCTGTCCTACCCGGAGCGGCGCAACGCGCTGTCGATGCCGCTGCGCGCGGCTTTCGCCGAGCAGTTGCAGGCGGCGATGGACGACACCGAATGCCGTGTGATCGTGCTCACCGGCGAAGGCGCGCACTTCTGCTCCGGCGGTGACATCTCGGGCTTCGGCGACGTCGGGCCGCCCGCCGGCCGGTCCCGGATGCAGAGCATTCATCGGGTCGTGCGCATGCTCGTGCGCGGCGAGAAGCCGGTCATCGCGGCGGTCGAGGGGCATGCCGCCGGCGCAGGGCTGTGCATCGCGGCCTGCTGCGACATCGTCGTGGCCTCGCGCGATTCGAAGTTCTCGTGCACGTTCAACAAGATCGGGCTGCTGCCCGATCTCGGCGGACTGTGGGCGGTGCCGCAGCGGATGGGGCTGGGGCGCAGCAAGATGCTGATGATGAGCGGACGCGTGCTCGATGGCGAGACGGCGAGCCGGCAAGGGCTGGTCGACGAACTGTGCGAACCGGGCCAAGCGCTGGAGACCGCGCTCGCGCTGGCCGGCGAGATCGCCGACAACGCACCGCTGTCGCACGGCCTGATCAAGTCGGCGCTGGCGCGCGGGCCGATGCCGCTGGAGGACCTGCTCGCGCTCGAGGTCGATGCGCAGGCCGTGCTCTTCGGCAGCGAGGATTTCCGGGAGGGCACGAGAGCCTTCATGGAGAAGCGCAAGCCGGCGTTCAAGGGGCGCTGATCCAGCGATGGCCCGCTACGGCTTGCGCAGGTAGTAGCCCTCGTCGAACAGCTTGACCGCATCCGGCACGAAGACGACCAGCAGCGTCGTCATCATGCCTTCGAGCCAGGTTTCGCCGGCCGACAACAGCACGGCATACGGCAGCATCGTCTGCCAGTAGCCCTGGCCGGCGGGCGCGCCGGCGAACAAGGTGCCGAGCGCGGCTGCGAACACCAGCGGCAGCACGTAGCAGGCGAACAGGCCGAGGAAGCCGGGGCCGAGCAGGAACACGAAAAGGTTCGGCGGCAACCAGCGTCGACAGGCCGAGGCGACGAACCAGATCAGCCAGGCCGGCGCGATGCCGAGCAGCAGCAGCGGCAATGCGGGGTTGCGGCCGGTGATCAGCGTCTCGAACAGGTAGATCGCGGCGAGCGAGACGACCGCGCGCGGGTAGCCGAGCAGCAGGCCGAGCCAGGCCGCGCCCAGGTATTGCAGCGTCAGTCCGCTGGACAGCGTGACGGTCATCTGGCGCGCGACGAGCACCATCAAGGTGGCCATCAGCCAGATCGACAGGTCGCGTCGCGACCCGCGCCAGGCGGCCCGCCGGACCGCGTCGTAGACCAGCAGCACGGCCAGCGCGGTGGCCAGCCAGGCGGCCGGCCAGGGCCATCGCTCGAAGGCCATCGCAGCGCGGCTCCCGGCTCCGCCGTCCGGCCGTGCTCAGTGCGCCGGCCCGGAGACGCGGGCCAGGCGTGCCGCCTGGCGGATTGCCGCCAGCAGGCTGCGCGGGTCGGCGAGGCCGCGGCCGTCGGGGCCCGGCCGGCCGGCGATGTCGAAGGCGGTGCCGTGGTCGGGGCTGGTGCGCACGAACGGCAGTCCGATCGTCACGTTGACGCCGTCGTCGAGGCCGAGGTACTTGACCGGGATCAGGCCCTGGTCGTGGTACATCGCGATCACCGCATCGAATTCCCCGAAGCCGCGCGCGCGCATGAAAACCGTGTCGGGCGGCCACGGGCCACTGGCGTCGATGCCTTCGGCGCGTGCCTGTGCGACGGCGGGTGCGATCTGCTCGATCTCCTCGCGGCCGAACATGCCCGATTCGCCGGCATGCGGATTCAGGCCGGCGACGGCGAGCCGCGGCCGCTCGATGCCGGCGTGCCGCAGTGCCGCGTCGGCGATCCGGATCGTCGACAGCACGTTGTCGCGTCGTACCCGTGCGATCGCCTCGATCAGCGGTACGTGGATCGAGACGAGCACGGTGCGCAGTTCGTCGTTGGCGAGCATCATCCGGACGTCGGCGCCGCCGGCGCACTCGGCGAGCAGTTCGGTATGGCCGGGGTAGGCGTGGCCCGCCGCGTGCATCGCTTCCTTGGCAAGCGGCGCCGTGACGACGGCGGCGACCTCGCCCCGCATCGCCATGCCGGCCGCGTGGACGACGAAGCGGTAAGCGGCATCGCCGGCGCGCGGGTCGACGCGTCCCACCGGCAGGTCGGCGGGCAGCGGGCCGCCGGGCAGCGCGACCTCGGCCACGCGCGGCGCCGGCAGGCCGAGCCGCTCGGCCTCGCGCTGCAGCAGCCCGGGATCGCCGACGACGATCAGCCGGTCGCGCAGCGCGGCGTCGAGCCGCGGATCGTTGCAGGCCTTGACGACGATCTCGGGTCCGATGCCGCAGGGGTCGCCGAGCGTGACGGCGATCGCTGCGGCGTCGGAGGACCCGCCGGCCTGCGTGCTCACCGGGCGACCCCGGCGGTGTCGAGCACGACGCGCATCAGCACCGCGCAGCCGGCGGCCAGGTCGCCGGGGTCCGCGTTCTCGATCTCGTTGTGGCTGATCCCGCCTTCGCAGGGCACGAAGATCATCGCGGTCGGGCAACGGCGCGCGACGTAGACGGCATCGTGGCCGGCGCCGCTGGCAATGCGACACGTCGGGTGGCCGAGTTCGCGCGCCGCCGCCTCGACGGCGCCGACCAGCGTCGCGTCGAACGCGCACGGCGGGAAATGCACGAGCTCGCGCAGTTCGATTTCGACGCCGTCCTCGGAGGCGACGCGTTCGACGGCCGCCCGCAGATCCCGGCACATCGCGTCCAGCGTCTCGTCGCGCGCATTGCGGAAGTCGACGCTGAATTCGACGCGGCCCGGGATCACGTTGCGCGAGTTCGGCGATACGTGGAGCTGGCCGACGGTGCCGCGCGCGTAGTCGGGATGCGTCGCGGCGATCCGGCGCACTTCGATGACGAGGCGCGCTGCCGACAGCAGCGCGTCGCGGCGCATCCCGATCGGAGTCGGGCCGGCGTGCGCGTCCTGCCCGGTCACGATCACGTCGAACCAGCGCTGGCCGAGCGCACCTTCGACGGCGCCGATCGTGATGCGCCGTTGCTCGAGCACCGGCCCCTGTTCGATGTGCGGCTCCAGGTAGGCGGCAAAGCGCGGCGCGAGGTCGGTGCCGGCATAACCGATCGCGGCCAGTGCGTCGGCGACCGACACGCCGTCGCGATCGCGCTGCGCGAGGCAGTCTTCGAGCTCGAAGGCGCCGCACCAGACGCCCGAGCCCATCATGACCGGCGTGAAGCGCGTGCCCTCCTCGTTGGTCCAGATCGCGACGGCGACCGGGCGCTCGGTGGCGATGCCGGCGTCGTTCAGCGCGCGAACGACTTCGAGCCCGGCCAGCACGCCGTAGTTGCCGTCGAACTTCCCGCCCGAGGGCTGCGTGTCGATGTGGCTGCCGATCGCCACCGGCAGCCGGGCGGGATCGGTCCAGGGCTTGCCGTCGGCGTCGAAGCCGTTGCCCAGACGCCCCGGGCGGATCGCGAAGAGGTTGCCGATTGCATCGACGCGCAGTTCGCATCCGGCCTCGCGCAGCCACTGGCAGACGAGATCGCGACCGGCGCCGTCGAGTTCGCTCAGCGCCAGTCGGCGTACGCCCCCCTTCGGTGTTGCGCCGATCCGGGCGAGCGTCATCAGGCTGTCCCAGAGGCGAGTGCCGTCGGTCGCGGCGAGCGGAGCGCCCCCGGTCGGCGGTACCGGAGCGCCCCCGGTCGGCGGTACCGGAGCGCCATCGACCCGGGGCGACGGGGCGCCGGCAGGTTCGGGCGCCTGGGTCGGCGTCAGGGGGGCGGCGGCATTACGCGTGTTCATCGGCTTCTCCAGGATCGGTTTCGGCGGACCGTTCGACCCGGCCTGCGCGACGCTCGACGGTTCGGGTCGATACGGGCCGGTCCGACCGGGTCAGTTGACAGCGAGTGGTTCGCGAACCGGTGATCGACGGGGCGCGGCGACAACAGATGCCGCCGGACCTGCGTCGATCATACGACGCGTGTCGCTGCTGCCCGCGGTGCAGGCGAGCCCTGCGGGCGGTCGGCGCCGAGACTGCGCGAGATCGCGTCGGCGAGTTCGCGAATCGCCGCGACCAGCTCCTGTCGGCGCCGGGCACCCAGGCCGGCCTTGATCACGCTGACCGCCACGGCGGCGATCGCCTCGTCCGAGCGGGTGCCGAAGATCGGCGCGCCGAAGCACTGCATGCCTTCGGCGGTCTCCTCGTCGTCGACCGCGTAGCCGAGCTCGCGGAACTCCTCGAGTTGCTGCAGCAGCGCGGCCGTTGTTGCGACGCCGCGCCGGGTCAGCCGCGGCAGCGGGCCGTCGCCGACGAGCTCGCGCACGCGCGCCGTCGGCAGCGTCGCCATGATGGCCTTGCCGGTCGACGTGCGGCAGGCCGGAAAGCGCCCGCCGACGCGGAAGTTGACGGCCAGCGGGCGGCTGCCCTGGCGGCAGGCCAGGTACATGACGTCGGCGCCGTCGAGCACGGCCAGCATCGTCGTTTCGGTGCGCAGCGCCGGGTGGTCGGCCTGTGCCTCGAAGGCGCGCAGCACGTCCGACTGCGCCGAGAAGACGTCGGCCCATTGCAGCGGCTTCGCGCCGAGCGTGAATTCACCTGCGTCATCGCGCCGAGCGAGGCCCAGCGCGGTGAGGGTCGTCATCAGCCCGTGCACGCTGCTCTTCGGAAGTTCGAGCATCCGTGCGAGTTCCGCCAGCGACAGCGGCCGGCGCGCCGCGGCGAGCGCGTCGAGCAGGCGCACCGCGCGCTCGACGGCAGGCACGAGGCGCGTTTCCGCGGCGGCGATCGGCGCTGCGGAAACGGCCCCGACGGTGTCGTGGGCGGGAGCGGGGGCAATTGACATGATGCGATTTTCCGCTACCATTGTTCCACATAAAGAATAACTGTTCAACTAACTGAACGAACCGCTCAGGAACTACCTGATCGTCCTTACGCAGGCGCCGGCGAACGGACCGCGGCGAGCACCGCGCACGCTCGCGGGCTCGTACGCGGTCCGGCCGGCACCCGGCGGCAACGGCCGCCGACTCAATGGAGAAATTTGCAATGGGAACATCTGACCGTCCGGTGACGGAGCAACGGGCCGTCGACGTCGGCCACTGGATCGCCGGCCAGCCCGTGGCGGCCGGGGACGGCGGCCGCAGCGCGCCGGTCTTCAACCCGGCCAGCGGAGAGATCGCACGTCGCGTCGCGCTGGCCGACGCCGGACAGGTCGACGCCGCAGTGCGCGCTGCCGCCGACGCCTTCGCGGGCTGGGCCGCCACGCCGCCGCTGCGTCGCGCGCGCGTGTTGTTCAGGTTTAGGGAGCTGGTCGAACGCCACGCCGACGAACTGACCGCCTGCATCGTGGCCGAACACGGCAAGGTCTGGAGCGATGCGCAGGGCGAGATCACCCGCGGCCTCGAAGTCGTCGAGTTCGCCTGCGGCATTCCGCACCTGCTCAAGGGCGAGTACAGCGAGTCGGTCGGCACCGGCGTCGACATGTACTCGATCCGCCAGCCGATGGGCGTCTGCGTCGGCATCACGCCGTTCAACTTCCCGGTCATGGTGCCGATGTGGATGTTCCCGATCGCGCTGGCCTGCGGCAACAGCTTCGTGCTGAAGCCGTCCGAGCGCGATCCCTCGGCCTCGCTGCTGATGGCGCGGCTGGTGAAGGAGGCGGGCCTGCCCGACGGCGTGTTCAACGTCGTCAACGGCGACAAGGAGGCGGTCGACGCGCTGCTCGCGCACCCGCAGGTCGCGGCCGTCAGCTTCGTCGGCTCGACGCCGATCGCCAAGTACATCCACGAGACCGCAAGCCGCAACGGCAAGCGCGTGCAGGCGCTGGGCGGCGCCAAGAACCACATGGTCGTGATGCCCGACGCCGACCTCGACCAGGCGGTCGATGCGCTGATCGGCGCGGCCTACGGCTCGGCCGGCGAACGCTGCATGGCGGTTTCCATCGCGGTCGCCGTCGGCGAGGTCGCCGACCGGTTGGTCGAGCGACTCGCCGAGCGTGTGCCGAAGATCAAGGTCGGTCCGGGCGTCGACCGGTCGGCCGAGATGGGACCGCTGGTCACCGGCGCGCACCTGGAGAAGGTGCGTGGCTACGTCGATGCCGGCGTGGCCGAGGGCGCGAAGCTCGTCGTCGACGGACGCGGCCTGAAGGTCGGAGGCGGTGAGCAGGGCTTCTTCCTCGGCGGCTGCCTGTTCGACGACGTGACGCCGGAGATGCGCATCTACCGCGAGGAGATCTTCGGGCCGGTCCTGGGCATCGTCCGCGTCGCCGATTTCGAGCAGGCGTTGAAGCTGATCAACGATCACGAGTTCGGCAACGGCTGCGCGATCTTCACCCGCGACGGCGATGCGGCTCGCGAGTTCGCGACGCGTGTGCAGATCGGCATGGTCGGCGTCAACGTGCCGATTCCGGTGCCGATGGCGTTCCATTCGTTCGGCGGCTGGAAGGCGTCGCTGTTCGGCGATCACCACATCCACGGTCCCGAGGGCGTGCGCTTCTACACGCGCTACAAGGCCGTCACGCAGCGCTGGCCGACCGGTATCCGCGCCGGCGCCGAGTTCGTGATGCCCACGATGAAATAAGCGGGCATCGACAGGCGGGCATCGCCGGGCGGCGACCCGAAACGCACCGAATCCTGGAGCGATAGATGACATTGCAACTGAAGGACATGGCGCTGCTGAAGACCAAGGGTTACATCGACGGCAAGTGGGTCGATGCCGACGGCGGCAAGCGGATCGCGGTCACGAACCCGGCCACCGGCGAGACGATCGCCGAGGTCGTCGACATGGGCGCGGCCGAGACGCGCCGCGCGATCGAAGCGGCCAATCGCGCGCTGCCGGCCTGGCGCGCGCGCACCGCGAAGGAGCGCGCGGCGATCATGCGCCGCTGGTTCGACCTGGTCATCGCACACACCGAGGACCTGGCGCTGCTGATGACGACCGAGCAGGGCAAGCCGCTCGGCGAGTCGCGGGGCGAGGTCAGCTACGGCGCCTCGTTCATCGAGTGGTTCGCCGAAGAAGGCAAGCGGGCCTACGGCGACGTGATCCCCACCACACAGGGCGACCGGCGGCTGTTCGCGCTGAAGCAGGGGATCGGCGTCTGCGCGTCGATCACGCCGTGGAACTTCCCGATCGCGATGATCACGCGCAAGGTGGCCCCGGCCTTTGCGGCCGGCTGCACGGTCGTCGCCAAGCCGGCCACGCTGACGCCGCTGTGCGCACTGGCGCTCGTCGAGCTTGCCGAGCAAGCGGGTTTCCCGCCCGGTGTCTTCAACATGGTCGTCGGCCGCTCGTCGAGCGCGATCGGCGAGGAGATGTGCACGAACCCGCTGGTGCGCAAGGTCTCGTTCACCGGCTCGACCGAGGTCGGTCGCGTGCTGCTGCGCCAGTCGGCCGATACGGTCAAGAAGCTGTCGCTGGAGCTGGGCGGCAATGCCCCGTTCATCGTCTTCGACGATGCGGACATCGACGCGGCCGTCGAGGGTGCGCTCGCGTCGAAGTACCGCAACGCCGGCCAGACCTGCGTCTGCGCGAACCGGATCTACGTGCAGGATGCCGTCTACGACGAGTTCGCGAAGAGGTTCGCCGCGAAGGTCGCACAGCTCAAGGTGGGCAACGGCGCCGAACCGGGCGTCGTCGTCGGGCCGCTGATCGAGGAGTCGGCGGTCGCCAAGGTCGAGGAGCACGTCGCCGACGCGCTCGGCAAGGGCGCCAGCCTGCTCGAAGGCGGCAAGCGCCACGAGCTGGGCGGGCTGTTCTTCCAGCCGACCGTGCTGACCGAGGTCACGCCGCAGATGATCGTCGCCCGCGAGGAGACCTTCGGGCCGTTGGCGCCGCTGTTCCGCTTCAAGACCGACGACGAAGCGGTCGCGATGGCCAACGACACCGAGTTCGGGCTGGCCGCCTATTTCTATGCGCGCGACGTCGGCCGGATCTTCCGGGTGGCCGAGGCGATCGAGGCCGGCATGGTCTGCGTCAACAGCGGCATCCTGTCCAACGAGGTCTCGCCGTTCGGCGGCGTCAAGCAGTCGGGGCTCGGGCGCGAGGGTTCGAAGTACGGGATCGACGAATACCTGGAAATCAAGTATCTGTGCCTGGCCGGGCTTTGATCCGATCGGTCGCGACGCCAGGCGAGAGGGAGAGGAGGGGATGACGATGAGGATGCGCGCCGCGGTCTTGCGCGAGATGGGCTTGCCGA
>JAAZBL010000496.1 GCA_012513825.1 Limnobacter sp.
CGATGCAGACCGGACGTTCATCGGCGCGCACCGCGGCGATCACAACAGGCTCGGCGTAGCGGTACAGCTTGGCTCTTTGCGGCTGCTCGGCACCTTTCTCGAAGATCCGGCACAGACACCGGCGTCGGTCACGCGGTTCGCAGGCAGCCAGTTGGCGATCGACGAGCCGTGCGAACGGATGGCGCAATATTGCGCGACCAAGGGACGATGGCGGCACGGCCCGCGCATCCGCGACCATTATGGCTACCAAGTTTTCTCCGATCCACGCATCGCGTTCCGATTGCATCGTTTCCTGTACGCGCTGTGTTGGACGGGCACCGATCGGCCATCGGCGCTCTTCGATGCAGCGGCGACGTGGCTGATTGAATGCAAGGTGCTGTTGCCAGGGCTGTCCGTCCTCGAGCGCGATATCGCACGAGTCCGCACACGGGTCGCCACGCACGTTCATCGCCGTCTCATCGACAGGCTGACGTCGGAGCAACGCGCCCGGCTCGACACGCTGGTCGCCGTTATTGGCGACGGGCGGCAAAGCCCGCTCGATCGACTGCGTGACGGTCCATACCTGCAAAGCGGCCCCGAGATCAGCCGCGCCGTTGATCGCCTTACCGAAATCCGCACGTTCACAGCGGGCTTGCCCGAACTTGATCGGGTGCCACCCGGCAAGGCGGTCGCATTGGCGCGATTTGCCGGTGCGGCGCGGGCGCAGGCCGTGGCCCGACTCCCCGACGATCGGCGCGCTGCCACCCTCGTCGCGTTCATCCGCACCCTCGAAGCGTCGGCCAGCGACGATGTCATCGACCTGTTCGACGTCGTGTCGACCCGAATGTTTTCCAACGCGCGCATCAACGCCAGGGATGCCCGGATGCGTTCGCTGCGTGATCTCGATGCCGCATCGCTCCGGCTTCGCGATGCCGGCGTTGTGCTGCTCGATGACAGCATCAGCGATGCGCAGGTGCGCGCGGCCGTGTTCGCGCTCGTCGATCGGACAGCGCTGACCGACGCCGTCGCACAGGTGAACCTTCTCGCGCGGCCGAACGACGAGAGCTATTTTGTCGAGTTGCGCCGGCAGGCCGGGACGATGCGCTATCTGCCGAAGATGCTGGCAGCGCTCGATCTTGCAGCCGCGCCCGCAGGACAGCCGCTGCTCGACGCGGTCGACCACTTGCGAAGGGTTCACAGGGGCGAGAAGCGCCGTGGACCGGCACCAACATCGTTCGTCCCCAAGGGGTGGGGGCGCCAGTTGAAGAGTGATGACGGTACATTCGATCTGACCGGATACCGGCTTTGTACGCTCGACCGGCTACGCCGCGCCATTCGCCGTCGCGACGTCTTTCCTGTTCGCTCGCTTCGCTACGCCGACCCGCGCAAAGGCCTGCTGACAGGAGCCGCCTGGGAAGCGGCGCGACCGACGGTATGCCGCACGGTCGGCGTGGCGGTCGCTGGCGACGAGGAGATCGCCAGGCTGTCCGCGCGGCTCGATCTCGCCTACCGCGAGACAGCGGCGCGCGTACCGGACAACGATGCCGTGACCATCACGAAAACGGCGAGCGGCGCCGACCTGTCGATCGCACCGCTCGACAGGATCGACGAGCCACTCAGCCTCACCGATCTCCATAGGGCAATCGACGCGCGCTTGCCGCAGCTGGATCTTCCCGAGCTGATCCTGGAGATGCATGCGCG
>JAAZBL010000086.1 GCA_012513825.1 Limnobacter sp.
CCGGCCGGGCCGCGTCCGGTCATCCCGGTGCCCCGGCCCGCAGGCGGTCCGTTGCCGGAACCCGGACGGGCCTGAAGACCGGGCATCGAGCGCGGCGACGCCGCTGCGGCCCCGCCGCACGGCGCTACAATTCGCGGAACCTTGACAGCACCCCGGCGATCCCGCCGGGGTTCGGTTTCCTATCGATGCGCATCCTGATCATCCTCGATCCGCTGGAGCAGATCGCTACCTACAAGGACTCGACCTTCTCGATGATGGTCGAGGCCGACCGCCGCGGCCACGAGGTCTTCGTCTGCGAGCAGCGTGAACTGTCGCTGGCTTCCGGGCGTACGGTCGCGCACGCGCGCCGCCTGCACCTCGTCGACCCCTCAGGCAAGGCGCGACCCTGGTACCGGCTCGACGCCGCCGCCAATGAGCCGGTGTCGGCCTTCGACGCCACGCTGATGCGCAAGGACCCGCCGTTCGACATGGAGTACGTCTACTCGACCTACCTGCTCGAACATGCGGTGCGCGCCGGCGGGCGCGTGTTCAACGATCCGACCGCGATCCGCGGCCACAACGAAAAGCTCGCGATCGCCGAGTTTCCCCAGTTCTCGGCCCCGATGCTGGTCACGCGCAGCGCACAGGCGCTGCGCGATTTCGTCGACGAGCACGGGGTCGCCGTGTTCAAGCTGCTCGACGGCATGGGCGGCACCTCGATCTTCCGCGCCGAGCGCGGCGACCCGAACCTGTCGGTCATCATCGAGACCTTGAACGAGTTCGGCGCGCGCTCGGTGATGGCGCAGCGCTATCTGCCGGAAATCTCCGAGGGCGACAAGCGCGTTCTGCTGATCGGCGGCAAGGTGGTCCCGTACAGCCTGGCGCGCATCCCGAAAGACGGCGAGTTCCGCGGCAACCTGGCTGCCGGCGGGCGCGGCGTCGCTCGCGAGTTGTCGGCGACCGACCTCGCGATCGGCGAGGCGATCGCCGAAGCGCTCGCGCCGCGCGGGCTGCTGCTGGTCGGGCTCGACCTGATCGGCGACTACATCACCGAGATCAACGTCACCAGTCCGACCTGCTTCGTCGAGATTCGCGACCAGACCGGTTTCGACGTGCCGGCGATGTTCATCGACGCGCTCGAGGAGGCAGTGGCGGCTCCATGATCGGCGTCATGGTCGTTTCGCACGAACCGCTCGGAACGGCGCTGATTCGCTGCACGCGGCACGTATTCGGACGATTGCCGCCGCAACTCGCGGCGCTCGACGTGATCCCCGACGAGGATCCGGTCGCCGCCGGCCAGGCCGCGCGCGAACTGCTCGCGCGGATCAACGACGGCAGCGGCGTCGTCGTCTTCACCGACTGCTGGGGCGCGACGCCGTCGCGGATCGCGATGGAGCTGTCCGATCCGCTGAAGGTCTACGTGCTTGCCGGAGTCAACCTGCCGATGCTGCTGAAGGCGATCACGCTGCGCCGGATGCCGGTGCACGAGCTCGTCGAGCAGCTCGTCGAGGCGGGCCACCGCGCGATCCGCGTCATCGAGCCCGAACAAGAGGTGGATCCGAAAGCGAGGGCAGCCCGATGACCGCCGGCGAGGCGGTCGTCGTCAACAAGCTGGGCCTGCACGCGCGTCCGTCCGCACGCCTGACGGCGCTGGCATCGAAGTTCGACGCCGAGATCTGGCTCACGAAGAACAGCCGTCGCGTCAACGCCAAGAGCATCATGGGTGTCATGATGCTGGCCGCCGCGCGCGGCAGCACCTTGCTGATCGAAGCAAGCGGCCCCGACGAGAAGGAGGCCGTGGCCGCGCTGCAGCAACTGATAGGCACCGGCTTCGAGGAGGAGTGATTCGGCATGTTCGGCCTGCAGGGCACCGGTATCGGCGGCGGCATCGTGATCGGACGCGCGCGCGTGCTCGAGACCAGCCAGCGCGACGTGCTGCGCTACCGGCTGCAGCCCGATAATGCCGAGGCCGAGCTGGAACGCCTGCAATCGGCCATCGAGACCGTCAAGGCCGAACTCGGCGAACTCGCCGAGCACCTGCCTGCCGACGCGCCGGCCGAGGCGCACGCGCTGCTCGACGTGCACGCGATGATCCTCGACGACCCGGCGCTCGCCGACGCGGCGCGCGAAGCGATCCGCGAACAC
The DNA here is from genome assembly GCA_012513825.1 of Limnobacter sp. Lineage (GTDB taxonomy): Bacteria > Pseudomonadota > Gammaproteobacteria > Burkholderiales > Burkholderiaceae_E > Zeimonas. Next base: position 2,125 of record JAAZBL010000086.1, read on the forward strand.
CTGTGGAACGCCGAATGGGCGTTTTCGGCGCAGGCCGGCCACCTGGCCGCGCAGTTCGCCGAGCTCGAGGATCCGTACCTGAGCGAGCGCGGGCGCGACGTCAAGCAGGTTGCCGATCGCGTGATCCGCGTGCTGTCCGGCTCGCGGGCGCGCGGCGCCGTGGTCGCCGAGCCGGCGATCTTCGTGGCCGAGGACATCGCGCCGGCCGACATGCTGTCGCTGCGCTCGGCGCTGGGCTTCTGCATCGACCTGGGCGGCGTCACCTCGCACACGGCGATCCTGGCGCGCAGCATGAACGTGCCGGCCGTGGTCGGCCTGGGCAGCGCGAGCGAGCTGATCCGCGACGACGACTGGCTGATCCTCGACGGCGAAAGCGGCGTCGTCATCGTCGCGCCCGACGAGACGGTGCTGGCCGAATACCGGCATCGGCAGGACGCCGGGCGGCTCGAGCGCGAACGCCTGCGCAGGCTGATCAAGGTGCCCTGCGTCACGCTCGACGGCGTGCGCGTCTCGCTGGAAGCGAACATCGAGCGACCCGAGGAAGCGGCACAGGCGCTGGAGGCCGGTGCCGACGGCGTCGGGCTGTTCCGCTCCGAATTCCTGTTCCTCAACCGTCGCGAGTTGCCGGGCGAGGACGAGCAGTACGAGGCCTATCGCGATGCGGTGCTCGGCATGGCCGGCCGGCCGGTCACGATCCGCACGCTCGACGTCGGCGCCGAAAAGGAGTTGTCGACCGAGTCCGGAGCCGTCGCGCCGAATCCGGCGCTGGGGCGCCGCGCGATCCGCTTCTGCCTGGCCGCGCCGAGCGTGTTCCTGACGCAGTTGCGGGCGATCCTGCGCGCGTCGGCTCATGGCAAGGTCCGGCTGCTGATCCCGATGCTCGCGCACGCGCACGAGATCGACCAGTCGCTGCAGATGATCGAGGCGGCGCGCTCGCAGCTTCGCGAACGCCGCCAGCCCTTCGACGAACAGGTGCCGGTCGGCGGCATGGTCGAAGTGCCGGCGGCTGCGCTGAGCGCGAGCCTGTTCGTCAAGCGGCTCGATTTCCTGTCGATCGGCACCAACGACCTGATCCAGTACACGCTGGCGATCGACCGGACCGATCACGAGGTCGCGGGGCTCTACGATCCCTTCCATCCGGCCGTGCTGCGCCTGATCGCGCTGACGATCCGCGCCGCGCGCAAGGCCGACAAGCCGGTCGCCGTCTGTGGCGAGATGGCCGGCGACTGGGCGGCGACGCGGCTGTTGCTCGGCATGGGGCTGACGCAGTTCTCGATGCACGAGGCCAGCCTGCTGCGCGTCAAGCAGGAGATCCTGCTGTCCGACGTGAGCAAGCTCGCGCCGAAGGTCGCGCGTCTGCTCGCCTCCGACGACCCGGCGCGCGTGCGCTCGTTGCTGATGCGGCTGCGCAGCGACGGAATTTGACAGCCGGAGCCCGCGGCAGTAACTTTCCCCCGTTCGTCGCGCCGATTTGAGATCCAGCTTGCGGGCGCGTTACAAGTACGGCTAAAGCGGCGGCCTGTTCGTTCCGAAGCCCGATCCGCTCAGCAAGCCGGTCGGGTTTTTCGTTTTGCAGGCCAGCTCCAGGATGTCGGCAGTCGGTTCGGTAGGTAACGTCAGTCCGCAGCGCATGCGTTTCGAAGCGCCGCTGGCACTGCGCAACGGCGCGACGATCGCGGGCTACGAACTCGTCTACGAGAGCTACGGCGAGCTGAACGCCGCGCGCAGCAACGCCGTGATGATCTGCCATGCGCTGAACGCCTCGCATCATGTCGCCGGACTCCACGACGGCGACCCGCGCAGCGCCGGCTGGTGGGACAACATGATCGGGCCGGGCAAACCGGTCGATACCCGGCGCTTTTTCGTCATCTGCGTGAACAACCTGGGCAGCTGCTTCGGGTCCACGGGTCCGATGAGCACGAACCCGGCCACCGGCGAGCCGTACGGCCCCGACTTTCCGGTGCTCACGGTCGAGGACTGGGTCCACGCCCAGGCGCTGCTGGCCGACCGGCTCGGCATCGAACGCTTCGCCGCCGTGATGGGCGGCAGCCTCGGCGGCATGCAGGCGCTGGCCTGGGCCACGTTGTACCCGCAACGCGTTGCGCACTGCGTGGCGATCGCCACCGCGCCGAAGCTGTCGACGCAGAACATCGCGTTCAACGAAGTGGCCCGCCGCGCGATCGTCACCGATCCGGACTTCCACGGTGGCCGCTTCTACGCGCACGGCGTCGTGCCTTCGCGCGGACTGCAGGTCGCGCGGATGATCGGACACATCACCTACCTGTCCGACGACGTGATGGCCGAGAAGTTCGGCCGGGCGCTCAGGCGCGAAGCGGCGTCCGCCGGTGCGGGCGACTACCGCTTCACCTACGACATCGAGTTCGAGATCGAGTCCTACCTGCGCTACCAGGGCGAGAAGTTCTCGAAGTACTTCGATGCGAACACCTACCTGCTGATCACGCGCGCGCTCGATTACTTCGACCCGGCGCTCCCGTACGGCGGCGACCTGGCTGCTGCGCTGGCGCCGGCGAGCGCCGATTTCCTCGTCGTCTCGTTCACGACCGACTGGCGCTTCGCGCCGGAGCGCAGCCACGAGATCGTCGAGGCGCTGCTCGCCAATCGACGGCGAGTCACCTATGCCGAGATCGACGCGCCGCATGGCCACGATGCCTTCCTGCTCGCGGATCCGCAGTACATGAGCATCGTCGCCGCCTACTTCGATCGGATCCACCAAAACTGCCTGGAGCCGGCCGTGCCGGTGAGCACGCAGTCGGTCGAGGAGGCGGCATGAAGGCCAGGCATGGATTCATCGAGTCGGCCTCGAGCCCGGCCGCCGGGCTGCTGCCGGTCGACGGCGGCAGCGAGGCGCGCGCGCTGCGGCCGGACCTGGCCCTGATCGCGCGCTGGATGCCGCCGAATTCGCGGGTGCTCGACCTCGGCTGCGGCGACGGCGCGCTGATGGCCTGGCTGCAGACGGCCAAGGGCTGCACCGGCTACGGCGTCGAGATCGACGACGCGGCCGTGCTGTCCTGCGTGCGCCGCGGCGTCGACGTGATCCAGCGCGACATCGAGGCGGGGCTCGGGATGTTCGGCCACGACCAGTTCGACGTGGTCGTGCTGTCGATGGCGATCCAGGCCACCAAGGAGACCGAGCGCGTGCTGCGCGAGATGAGCGCGGTCGGCCGCGAAGGCATCGTTTCGTTCCCGAACTTCGGCCACTGGTACCACGCGTGGTCGATCCTGCGCGGCCGCATGCCGGTGTCGCGCGAAATGCCCTACGAGTGGTACAACACGCCGAACCTGCACCTGGCGACCGTGCGCGACTTCGAGGACTTCCTCGCCAAGCTCGGGCTCGAGATCACCGGCCGCGCGTTCCTGGCCGACGGCGAGCCGGTCAAGTGGCTGCCGAGCCAGCGCGCGACGCAGGCGATCTATCGGTTCAGGCGGGCGGCGCGCTGAGCGCCGCCGCCGTTTCGCGCATCGTCTACTTGTACTCGACGAGCAGTTCGCGGTAAGGCGTGGTTCCCGCGTTCCGCGCCTTGTGCGTCGCCGGCACGCGGACTCCCTTCGCGATGTCGGAGATCACTTCGAGGAAGCCGTCCTCGAGTTTCAGCGAGTAGACGGCACCGGTCGGCACTTCGAGCGTGCCCAGATCCTTGCCGTTCTCGTCGAACACCTGCAGCGGCGCGCCCTGGATCGCGTACCACATGTAGCTGTGCTCGTGCGTGTGTATCGGCGTTTCTTCGCCCGGCGCCAGGGTGAAGTTCCAGACGATCACCTTGCCGTTCTCGAAAATCTTCTCGCTACCTACGCCCGCCATGGCTGTCTCCTTTCGTTGGGTTGCGGTCGATCGGTACATCTTAGCGTCGTGCGGGGATCGGCCGGGCGGCGGGCGCAGAAATCCGGTACCCCTCGTTCATTCCGCGACGATTTCGCCCGAGCCGCCCATCTCCCTGGGGAGATCCTTCAACTTCGGCAGGCCGTCCCTGATCGGCAGCACGGCTTCCTGGTAGTGCACATGAACGCCGGGCTTGAACGGAAAGCCGGGCGTGACCGCGGCATAGACGTCGGTCAACCCCATGGCGGGATGCTCGGTGAGGATGTGGCCCCCGCAGGTCTTGCACCACTTGCGGTAGCTGTTCGGCGTCTTGTTGTAGGTGCCGATGTTGTCGGCGCCCTGCGTGATCCTGACCGCCTCCGGCTTCCACAGCACGAACGCGTTGACCGGTCCCGCCGACCAACGCCGGCACGAGTTGCAATGGCAATAGCCCATCGCGGCCGGTTCGCCGCTGACGGCGAGCTGCACGGCGCCGCAGAAGCAGCTTCCCGTGTAAGTGCCTGCATCGCTCAAGATACGTCTCCTCCAAGATGCGCGACCGACGACGCGCAGCGCATCGTTCGGTCGCCGTTCGGGAAGCGTGCGCCCAGGTGCCTTGCCGCGTCGTGCATGCCCCCTGTGGCAGTGCGGCGAAGCCTGGCCGTCGCGCGTTGGACCTCGCGAGCATGCAGGACATACTGCGGCCGTCCAGGAGAATCCCGCGTTCCGGAGTCGAATCGCCATGACCAGGTCCTTTTCCATCGACGAGCTTCCTATCGTCTCGAACATGCTGGCCGCTGTCGCGGCGGAGGAACTGATGCCCCGGTTCAGGGCGCTCCAGTCCTTGCGCGTCAGCCAGAAGGCTTCGCCGTTCGACCTCGTGACCGAAGCCGACGAACACTCCGAGCGGGCGCTGACGTCGCAGCTGCTGCACCGGTTTCCCGGCGCGCTGGTCGTCGGCGAGGAGGCTTCGGAAAGCGATTCGACGCTGTTGCCGCGGCTGCAGGACGCCCCGCTCGCTTTCGTCGTCGATCCGCTCGACGGCACGTCGAATTTCGCTTCGGGCATGCCGCTCTTCGGCGTGATCGTGGCTGTCGTCGAACGGGGCGAGGCCGTGGCCGGGCTCATCCACGATCCGGTCTGCAAGCGGACGACGTGGGCCTTTCGCGCGGCCGGCGCCTGGTCCGACGCGGCAGACGGCACGCGTTCACGCCTGCACGTGGCTCCGGCCGCCGCGCTGAGCGGCATGCACGGGATCGTCGGGACCAACTTCCTGCCTGAGCCCACTCGATCCACGGTCAACCGGAACCTGTCGCGGCTCGGGATGACCAACTGGTTCCGCTGCGCCGCGCACGAATACCGCCTTGCCGCCGCCGGGCACTGCCACGTGCTGTTCTACAACCGGCTGATGCCCTGGGACCACGCTGCCGGCTGGCTGATCCACCACGAGGCCGGCGGCTGCGGTGCGCATTTCGACGGCAGCGAGTACCGTCCATTCCACACGCGAGGGGGCCTGCTGTGCGCGCCGGACCGGGACGCCTGGCATCGGGTGCGCGACGCGCTGCTGGGCAGCGGCGAACAGCCTCGATAGACGCCGGTCTCGATCCGCGCCTGGCTCGTCCTGGCGTCAGAACGTGATCTTCACCGACTGCGCGCTGCGCTGCGCCGGGCCGTGGTACACGGCTTCGATGTTGTTGCCGTCCGGATCGAGAACGAACGCCGCGTAGTAGCTGGAGTGGTACTTGCGCATTCCCGGAGCGCCGTTGTCGCGCCCGCCGTTGGCGAGTGCGGCCGTGTGGAACGCGTCGACCATCGCCTGGTCCCTGGCCTGGAACGCCAGGTGGTGGCGCCCGGTCAGCGACCCCCCGGCGGACTCGCTGTCCGCCGTCGAGACGAACAATTCGTCGGCCCAGAAAAAGTCGTCGCCGGCGCCGGCGATCGGAATCTCCAGGACATCGAAAACAGCCTCGTAGAACCGGCGGCTGGCGGCGAGATCGCGAACGACGAGCTGGATGTGATCGATCAGGCGGCCACGATGCAGTTCCATGGTTTCCATTGCGGATCTCCGCTCGCAGGGTGGTGGAACCGGGCATCCTAGCGAGCGAGCAGGCCGGCTGCCATGACACCCTCGCGCGCGCGAGGGGTGCGTCGGGCGATCGCGCCCGGGCGTCAGGCCCGCAACCTGATCCGTGCCGTGACCTCGATCTCGATCTTCATCCGCGGGTCGGCCAGGCCGGCCGAGATCATCGTCGCGGCCGGGCGGATCTCGCCGAAATATTTCCTGAGCACCGGCCAGCAGTCGGGAAAGGCGGCGGCATCGGGCACGATGTAGGTCACGCGCACGACGTCGTCGAGCATCGCGCCGGCCTGGCGCAGCGCGGCGTCGATGTTCATCAGGCACTGCTCGGCCTGCTCGACGATGTCGTCGGAGATGGCCATCGTCGCGTAGTCGAAGCCGGTGGTCCCCGACACGAAGACCCAGTCGCCGTCGACGACCGCGCGCGAGTAACCGATCTGCTGCTCGAAGCTCGAACCCGAGTCGATCAGTCGTCTGGTCATTGCGTTCCTCTTGCCTGCGCTCGCTTGTCGCGCGCCCCGTCGCGTTCGGCGAACAGTCCGGCGAGCCGCCGGTGCAGCTCCGGCGATTCGAGGCTCTCGCGACTGGCCTTCGCCATCGCGGCATTCAACTGCTCCGGGATGCCGGCCTGCGCAAGCGCGTGCATGTGCCGCTTCATCTGCGCCACGACGGTCGGCTCGGTGCGCGCGATCTGGTCGAGGCAGGTATCGATGCGCGCCGGCAGCGCCTCGCGCGCCACCGTCTCGCTGAGGAAACCGATGCGCAGCATCTCGTCGGATTCGATCGTCGCGCCGGTCAGCATCAGCTTCGTGGCGGCCGGCAGCCCGAGCCGCGTGACGTAGCGTCGCAGGCCGCCCGGGTAATAGTGAAGGCCGAACCGCGCGGCCGGCATGAACATCTTCATCCCCGGCGTGCCGATGCGGATGTCGCAGCACAGCGCCAGGTCGGTCGCGCCGCCATAGACGCTGCCATTGAACGACGCGATCGTGACGAAGGGCAGCGTCTCGAGCGCGTCGAGCATTCGTTCGAAGCGCGAGTCGAGTTCGTCGATGATCGCCTGCAGCGTGTAGCCGGAGCTGAAGGTCTTGTCGCCGGTGCCGGTGATGACCAGCGCCCGCGCGGTGCCGTCGGTGGCGAGGCGTTCGAACAGCGCGAGCAGCGCGTCGACGTCGGCCGGATCGAGGCGGTTGTGCTCGGCAGGCCGGTTCAGTCGCAGTCGCAGGAATCCGCCTGCGCGCTGCAGCAGCGGTGCGCCTTCGTGCGGCGCGAGCGGCTCGGCCGGCGTGTCGTCGAAACGCGCGCTCACGAGCCGGTCCGGATGAACTCGGCCACGTGCCGGTCGCGGCTCAGTTGTTCGATGTCCCGAGCGGTCGGCAGGCGCGGCCGATCGCGGTCGCGGTTGACCAGGCAGAGGAACCCGAGCGGCGAATCCTCGTCGGCGCGAAACTGATGCCAGGTCTCGGGAGGCACGGTCACGAGGTCGTGCTCGCGCAGGCGATGAATGGTCCGGCCCACGAGACAGCGGCCGCGCCCGCGCAGGATCATCACGGCGTGCGCGTGCATGTGGCGCTCGAGCGTCGAGTGTCCGTTCGGTGCGACCTCGAAGTAGCGCCACTCGCAGTGCAGTTCGGGCATCTGGAACAGCACCTGCCGGGTCACGTCGCGAAACGGTGCGCCGTCTTCGGGTTTGTAGCGCAGCGTCTCGACGCCTTCCCAGCGGCAACCGGGCAGCGCGCGGCGGACCGGCGATGCATCGAAGGCGGGATCGTTGACCGGTCTTGCGGAAACGTCGTCGATCGGATCGTTCATCGGCTCGGACTCCGGATCGGGAGGGGCTGGGCGTGGGCCGCGGCCGCCCGTTCGCCGATGCCGCCGGCGGCTTCGTGAAGCGCGCGTGCAAAGGCTGCGGCGCGCGCCGGCATCGCCGGCCCCGCCGACAGCAGGTCGCCACCGATCAGCAGCATCGTGTCGAGGCCGAAGGCCGCGATCATTTCGCCGCAGCGCTCGACGCGCATTCCGCCTGCAGGCACCGGCATGATCGGCAGGTGCGGGCCGAGCGGTTCGCGTGCGGCGGCGGCGATCGCCAGGCACTCTTCGCGCGTGAAGCTGAAGCGTCCGCCCCAGTTCGGAAAGATCGTGGCGTCGGCGCCGAACAGACGGAACAGCCGGCCCAGCAGCAGCGACGGTGCGATCTGTCCGCCGGCGAAGGCCGGGTGCGCGATGATCGGCACGCCGGCCCGCATGCGCAGCGACTCGACGAACGTGCCGACGCCCATCAGCATCGGGCAGGCCAGAGCCGCGCCCACGCCTTCGTTGCGCATCGCTTCGAGTTGCCGGGCCACCCGGGCCGGCGTGCCCGATACGTGCGGGGCATAGAGGCTGCGATGCCCGGCAAGCAGCGGGTCGTGGCTGCCTGCCTTCTCGCGGTTGGCCCGGTCGACCGCCCGCTGCACTTCGGCCACCCGGCGATCGAAGGGCGCGGCGGCCTGGTCGGCGATGCCGTGATCGTCCTTGATCACGTCGATGCCCGCCCGGGCGAACGCGTAGGCCAATCGGGCGAGATCCTCGGGCGCCAGCCCCTGCGGCTTGAGCGCCGTGCAGCCGAGCGGCCGAAGCCCTTCGCCCGAGCCCGTCGCCTCCCGCAGCCCGGCGGCGCCGAAGCGCGGGCCGGGCAGCGCGGCCAGCAAGGCCTCGGGCAGCCGTGCATCGAGCAGCGTTACGTCGGGTTGCAGCGCGCAGTTGCCGAACAGCATGTTCATCAACTGCACCGGGTCGGCGCCGACCGTTTCGCTCGCCAGCGACAGCGTGGCCAGCGTGGCGTCGGGATCGGCCGGATCGGTCTCGAGCGCCTCGACCGTGCCGAGCACGCGGGCGCGCAGCGCCGGGTCGCCGATCGCCTCGGGCGGCATCTCGACCGACTGTTCGATGGCCAGTGCTTGCGCACGCGCGGGCGCGTCGGCTGCGGCGCAGCGAAGTCGGTAGGTGGCAAGCAGGCGCGGGCCCATCGGCAGAGGATACCGCGAGACCTTACATTCTTAATCGGGGACAATGCCCTGCAGAGCCGATCGAGCGAGGATCGCCCGATGGATCGCTGCCTGTTTAGAGCATGGACGAAATCGCGCTGCCGCTGACCGGCATTCCGCCGGAAGACGAAGCGCTGCGGACCGAAGTGCGCGCCTTCGTCGAACCGGCGCTGGCCGCGATGCCCGCCGATGTGCGCGCGCGCGCCTGGATGGGCTACGACCCGGCGTTCAGCCGGGCGCTGGCCGAGCGCGGCTGGGTCGGCATCTCGCTGCCGCGCGAGTACGGCGGTGGCGGGCGCGGCGTCTTCGCGCGCTTCGTGCTGATCGAGGAACTGCTGTCGCGCGGCGCGCCGGTGCTCGCGCACTGGGTCGCCGATCGGCAGAGCGGTCCGATGATCGCGCGCTTCGGCAGCGAGGCGCAGAAGCGCTTCTACCTGCCGCGGATCTGCCGTGCAGAGATCGGGTTCTGCATCGGACTGAGCGAGCCCGATGCGGGTTCGGACCTGGCCTCGGTGCGCACGCGTGCGGTGCGCGAACCCGGCGGCTGGCGATTGAACGGACGCAAGATCTGGACGACCAACGCGCACCGCGTCCACTACATGATCGCGCTGGTGCGCACTTCGGGGACGCCGGCCGACCGTCACGCCGG
>JAAZBL010000497.1 GCA_012513825.1 Limnobacter sp.
CAGTCGAGCGACCCCATGAAGGTGTCGGCGCCGACCGAGTCGTAGACGACCGGCACCCCCTCGCCGTCGGTGATCCGCCTGACCTCTTCGACGAAGTCCTGGCGCGTGTAGACGATCGCGTGATCGCAGCCGAGGCTGCGCACGAATTCGGCCTTCGCATCGCTGCCGACGGTGCCGATCACGGTGGCGCCGAGTCGCCGCGCCCACTGCACCATCAGTTGCCCGACGCCACCGGCCGCCGCATGGACCAGCACGGTGTCGCCCGGCTTCACGACGTACAGCCGCTTCAGCAGGTAGTGGCAGGTCAGCCCGCGCAGATACGAGGCGGCGACGAGGTCGTCGCCCAATGCATCGGGAATCCGGATCAGCCGCTCGGCCGGCAGCACGCGGTGCCCGATGTAGCTGCCGATGCCGACGTTCGCATGCGTGACGCGGTCGCCGGGAGCGAAACCCTCGACGCCCGCGCCGACCTCCTCGACGACGCCGTTCGCCTGGACGCCGGGGACGAAGGGCGGCGTCGGTCCGTCGCCGTGCAGCTGACCGATCCGGTGATAGACGTCGACGAAGTTCACGCCGATGCCGGTATGCCGCACCAGCACTTCGCCGGGGCCGGGCTGGCCGACTTGCGCGCGCCCGGGTTCGAGTACTTCCGGACCGCCGAAGCGGACGATGCGCACGCAGTCGGTCTGCATCCGGTCAGACTCCTCGAAATACCGGCGCGCGCTTCTCCATGAACGCGAGCGCGCCTTCGCGATAGTCGTCGCTGGCCATGCAGGCGGCGATCGCGGCCTCGGCCTTCGCCATGTCGCGCTCGTCCGGGTCGCGGATCAGCTCGTTGACCGTCGCCTTCAGCGCGCGCAGCGTCAGCGGCGCGTTCTCGGCCACCTTCGCGCACCAGTCGTCGACGATCTTCTCGAACTCGTCGCCCGAGCCGACCTTGCTGACGAAGCCCATCTGCAGCGCGTCGGCGGCGCCGAAGATGCGCGCCGAGAAGAAGATGTCGAGCGTGTTCTGCAGCCCGAACACCGACAGGAACCGGCGCACGCCGATCGCGTTGTAGCCGAGGCCCAGGCGACCGGCGGGCATCCGGAACTTCGCGTCGTCGCGGCAGAAGCGCAGGTCGCAGGCGGCCGCCAGGCCGAGCCCGCCGCCCATGCAGATGCCGCGGATCTTCGCGACGACCGGCTTGCTGCAGCGTGGCGGCCCCAGGTAGGCGGCCTCGACGGCCTCGCTGTAGCGCGACTGCGCTTCGGGATCGGTGCGCTGCGTCTCGAACTGCGAGATGTCGGCGCCCGACACGAAGGCCTTGTCGCCGTCGCCTTCGATGACGACGAGGCGGACCTCGGGGTCGGCATCGAAGCGATCGAGCGCCTTCGGCAGCGCCATCCACATGTCGTGCGACATCGCGTTGTACTTGGCCGGGTTCGAGATGATGACGCGGCCGATCGGGCCGTCGCGGCGGACGATCAATTCGGGCATGCGATGCTCCAGTGACGTTTCGATGGACGGCGCAGGCGGGGCCGGCGCCGCAGGGCTTTCAGCGCCCGCCTCCTCCGGCGGCGATGGTCAGGTCGCGCTCGAGCGCACCTTCGGCTTCGACCCATCGGGCGAACTCGGCGGGCGATTCCGACGGCGCGGCTTCGTTGCCCGAGGCTTCGAGCGTCGCGCGCAGCTTCGGATCGGCGAGCACCTTGCGGCTCGCTTCGAACAGCCGCGCGACGATCGGCTCGGGCAGGCCGGCCGGGCCGAACAGCCCGAACGAGAAGCTGTAGTCGTAGCCATCGACCCCGCCCTCGGCCACGGTCGGCAGATCGGGAAACAGCGGCGAACGCCGGGCCGAGGTCACGGCGATGACCTTCAGGCGGCCGGCACGCGCCAGCGGCAGCACCGACGGCGGCGTGGCGAAGCTCAGCTGCGTCTCGCCGGCGACGATGCCCTGCAGCGCCGGCGCACCGCCCTTGTACGGCACGTGCACGATGTCGACGCCGGCCATGTTCGTGAACATCAGGCCCGGCAGGTGCGTGCCGCCGCCGACGCCCGACGACGCGTAGTTCAGCTTGCCCGGCTCGGCCTTGGCGCGGGCGACCAGCTCGGGGATGCTGTTGACGCCGACCTCGTTCGAGACGGTCACCAGCAGCGGCGCCGTCGTCCAGCGCGTGATCGGCGTGTAGTCCTTGCCGCCGTACTTGAAGTCCTTGTACATGACCTGCAGGCTGCCGTATGCACTCTCGTTGTGCATGAACAGCGTGTAGCCGTCGGGCGCCGCGGTGGCCGCCGCGGCGGCGGCGATCGTCGTGCCGCCTCCCGGCCGGTTGTCGACGATCACCGGCTGCCCGAGTTCCTGCGACAGCGCCTCGGCGATCGGCCGCGCCACGGCGTCGGCGCCGCCGCCCGGCGGAAACGCGATGATCAACCTGATCGTCTTCGCCGGCCATTCCTGGGCCATGCCGATTCCCGCCTGCACGGCAAGTGCGAGGCCGACTGCAAGTGTCGCTGCCTTCAAGATCCGCTCCTCTTTCCGTTGCCTTGTCTTCGGCTCTGTCCGCGGCTTGCGTGCGGCGCATCGCCGCGCGCCGCACGTTCGTTCAGACGATGCCTTCGCTGCGCAGCCGCCCGATCTCGGCGTCGTCGTATCCGGCCTCGCGCAGGACCTCGTCGGTCTGCTCGCCCCAGTACGGCGCCGCGCTCGCCACGCCGGCCGGCGTACGCGACAGCGTCACCGGCTGCGTGATCACGCGGATCGGCTTGCCGTCGCTCGTCTGCGTTTCATGGACGACGCCGAGATGCCGGATCTGCGGATCCTCGACGAGCTGCGGCACCGTGTAGACCGGTCCGCTGGGCACGCCGGCCTCGTTCAGCAGCTCGACCCAGTGGGCGACCGTCTGCGTGGCGAAGACCTCGCCGAGCGCTGCGTTCAGCTTCGCGCGGTTCGCGACGCGCTGCTTCTCGTTCGCGTAGGCCGGATCGGCGATCCATCCAGGCCGGTCGAGCACCCTGCACAGGCGCTCCCAGGTGCCCTGCCCCGAGGCGCCGATGTTGAAATCGCCGTCGGCCGCACGGAACAGCCCCATCGGTGCGCTGGTCGGATGGTCGTTGCCGGCGGGCTGCGGCACGTCGCCCTCGTTCAGGTAGCGCGCGACCTGGAAGTCCATCATCGCGACCTGCGAGTGCAGCAGCGACGCATGCACCCACTGGCCTTCGCCCGACTGCTCGCGCTCGCGCAGCGCGACCAGGATGCCGATCGCCGCGTAGAGCCCGGTGCTCGAATCGGCGACCGCGATGCCGGCCCGGATCGGCCCCGAATCGGGAAAGCCCGTCACCGACATCAAGCCGCCCATGCCCTGGACGATCTGGTCGAAGCCCGGACGCGACGCGTACGGCCCGTCCTGCCCGAAACCCGAGATGCTCGCCAGGATGATGCGCGGGTTGATCGCCTTCAGCGATTCGTAGTCGACGCCGAGCCGCTGCTTGACGTCCGGGCGCCAGTTCTCGACGACGACGTCGGCGTCGGCGATCAGGCGCTTGAGCACCGCCAGCCCTTCGGGCTTCTTCAGGTTCAGCGTCAGCGAACGCTTGTTGCGGTTCAGGTTCTGGAAATCGCCGCCGAGCCGGTTGCCGGCGAACATCGCCTCGTTCGGATCGACGCCGGGCGGCGGTTCGACACGGATCACGTCGGCGCCGAAGTCGGCGAGCATGCGCACGCAGGTCGGCCCGGCGCGCACGCGCGACAGGTCGATCACGCGCAGACCCTGCAGCGCCCGCGAAGCGGAGATCTTCGACATCGACGTTCCTCTTGTGGATATATTCGAACGACGTTATAAATATATTTATGACTCTTGGCAATATGCTCCGCCCGGCCCCCGTCTCGATGAAGACGCGCGAGCGCACCGGCTCGATGAAGGCGAGCGAGCGCATCTTCCGCAGCATCGAGTCGCAGATCGCCGACGGCACGCTGCTGCCCGGAGATCCGGTCGACGAGGAAGAGCTGATGGCGCAGTTCGGCGTGTCGCGCACGCCGGTGCGCGAGGCCTTGCTGCAGTTGAAGACCGTCGGCCTGCTCGACGGCCTGCCGCGCGGCGGCGCGATCGTCGCGAAGATGAACGTCACGCAGTTGCTGGCGGTCTGCGAGCTGCTGGCCGAACTCGAGGGCCTGTGCGCGCGCTACGCCTGCGAACGGATGACGAAAGCCGAACGCGAGCACCTGGCTGAGCTGCACCGCACCTCGGAATCGGTCGTCGCGCGCGACGACGAGATCGCCTGGCAACAGGCGAACCGCGAATTCCACGAATGCCTGTACGCCGGCTCGCGCAATCCGTACCTGCGCCAGGAGATCCTTCGCATGCGCACGCGCACGCAGGCTTACCGCAATCATGCGTTCGGCGCGGTCGGCCGCCTGCCGGCCTCGTTTCACCACCACGCGCTGATCGTCGACGCGATCCTCGCCGGCGATCGCGAAGCCGCGGCCCGCGCTGCCTTCGGCCACCTGAACCCGGGCGAGGGCCTGCCCGGAATCAAGGACCTGATCATGAACCTGCCCGGGAGCATGCTGGGTTAGGCTTGCCGCTACGCGAGACCCGGACCGCCGGGCAAAGAGAACGGAGACACGAATCGATGACGACGACCCGCCTGTCACGCACCGACCGGATGATCGCCACGAAAGACGGCCCGATCGGCTGGATCGTCTTCAACAACCCGGCCCGGCGCAACGCGGTGTCGACCGACATGTGGGAGGCGCTGGCCGAAATCGTCGCCGATTACGCGCGCGACGACGCGATCCGCGTGATCGTGCTGCGCGGCGCCGGCGGCAAGGCATTCGTTTCCGGCGCCGACATTTCCGAGTTCGAAGAAAAGCGCTCGACGCCCGAGTCGACCGAGGCCTACCGGCAACTGGCCGATCGCGCCACGCTGGCGCTCCAGCACGTGGGCAAACCGACGATCGCGATGATCGAGGGTTACTGCATCGGCGGCGGCGTCTCGCTGGCGCTGTCCTGCGACCTCCGGATCGCCGCCGAGAGCGCGCGCTTCGGCGTGCCGGCGGCGCGGCTCGGCCTCGGCTACGAACTGCCCGGCGTGCGCAAGCTCGTCGACGTCGTCGGACCGGCCTGCGCGAAGGAGATCTTCTTCACGGCCCGCCAGTACAGCGCCGCCGAGGCGCTGGCGATGGGCTTGATCAATCGCAGCGTGCCCGACGCGCAGCTCGAAGCGCAGGTGCACGAATATGCGGCGTCGATCGCAGCGAACGCGCCGCTGACCGTCGCGTCGATCAAGACGATCGTCGGCGAGCTGCTGAAGGACGATG
>JAAZBL010000498.1 GCA_012513825.1 Limnobacter sp.
AGCGTTGCCGTGAAGGCCTCGACGAGCTGGTGCGGCAGTTCGCGCACGAAGCCGACGGTGTCCGACGCGACGACCTCGGCACCCGAGGACAGGCGCAGGCGGCGCGTCAGCGTGTCGAGCGTCGCGAACAACTGGTCGGCGGCGAAGGTGCCGGCACCGGTGAGCCGGTTGAACAGCGTCGACTTGCCGGCGTTCGTGTAGCCGACCAGCGAGATCGCGAACGCCGGCCTGCGGTCGCGCGCCCGGCGCCGCGTCCGGCGCTGCTTCTGCAGCCGGTCGAGCTGCGCGCGCAGCCGCCTTACCCGGTCACCGAGCATGCGGCGGTCGAGCTCGATCTGCTTCTCGCCGGGGCCGCCGCGCACGCCGATGCCGCCGCGCTGGCGCTCGAGGTGGGTCCAGCCGCGCACGAGCCGCGCCTGCAGGTGCTGCAGCCGGGCCAATTCGACCTGCAGCTTGCCTTCGTGGCTGCGCGCGCGGCGCGCGAAGATGTCGAGGATCAGTTCGGTGCGGTCGAGCACCGGGACATCCCAGCGCCGGTTCAGGTTGCGTTGCTGGATCGGGGGCAGCTCGTGGTCGAAGACCACGGCTTCGATGCGTTCGTCTTCCATCAGCGCGGCGAGTTCGTCGGCCTTGCCGGAGCCGATGCAAAGCGCCGCATCGGGGCGGGCGCGGCGCACGATCGCGCGCGCCACGGGCTCGAGCTGGGCGGAACGGGCGAGCGCGTCGAGTTCGTCGAGCGAATCGTCGCCGCGCGGGCGGCCGCCGAAGGTGACGCCGATGAGCAGGCAGCGCGCCGGAGTGTTGTTCGAGTTCAGCTTTCCTGGGTTTCCTGTTGGAAATTGACGGGACGCCCGGGCACCACCGTGGAGATTGCGTGCTTGTAGACCATCTGGGTCACGGTGTTGCGCAGCAGGACGACATATTGGTCGAAGGATTCGATCTGGCCTTGCAGCTTGATTCCATTGACCAGGTAAATGGAGACCGGCACATGCTCCCTGCGCAGCAGGTTTAGGAACGGGTCTTGTAGAAGCTGCCCTTTGTTGCTCATGGCGGACTCCGATTCTTGCGGTTCGTGATTGTAGGTATGAAGGCGATAGCAGCAGCAGATCGGGGCGCGCGCCCGTTTTTCAACTCTAACCCAAATCGAAGCGCAGTCTGCTGCCCGGATCAATTCCTGTCGTGATACGGATTGGCCGCCGAACGGAACTCGATCCGCAACGGCGTGCCCTGCAGGGAAAAGGCCTCGCGGAACCAGCCTTCGAGATATCGCCGGTAGGTGTCGCCGATCTTGTCCAGCCCGGTCCCGTGGATGACGATGACCGGCGGATTCTGCCCGCCCTGGTGCGCATAGCGCATTTTCGGGCGGAACTGGCCGCGTCGCGGCGGTGGCTGTCGCTCGACGGCCTCGTGCAGCGACCGGCTCAGCTTCGGCGTGGACAGCTTCGCGGTCGCCGCCGCATAAGCCCGGTCGACCGAGCGCATCAGCGCGCCGACACCGGTGCCCTCGAGCGCCGAAACGAAGTGGAACCGCGCGAAGCGCAGGAAATGCAGCTTGCGAGCGAGTTCGCTGCGCAGGCGCTCGCGCGCCGCGGCGTCGACGGCGTCCCACTTGTTGACGGCGACGACCAGCGCGCGCCCGGCCTCGAGGATGTAGCCGGCGATCGTCGCGTCCTGGTCGGCCACCTGTTCGCCGGCGTCGAGCATCAGCACGCAGACGTTGCAGTCCTCGATCGCCTGCAGCGTCTTGATGACCGAGAACTTCTCGACCATGTCGCTGACCTTGCCGCGGCGCCGCAGCCCGGCGGTGTCGATCAGCTTGTACGGCCTGCCGTTGCGCTCGAAATCGATCTCGACCGAGTCGCGCGTCGTGCCCGGCTGATCGAAGGCGATCAGCCGTTCCTCGCCCAGCAGCGTGTTGATCAGCGTCGACTTGCCGGCGTTGGGCCGGCCGACGATCGCCACTCGGATCGGGCGTGGCGGGGCCGCCGCATCGGAGGGACCGGCTCCGGCGGCCTTCGCATCGGAGGGGCCGGCTTCGGGCGACGCTGCTTCGGACACCTCGGCTTCGGGCGCCGCTGC
>JAAZBL010000087.1 GCA_012513825.1 Limnobacter sp.
ATGATCGGCCTGGTCCCGCAGGAACTGACGACCGACGCCTTCGAGACCGTCTGGGCCACCGTATCGTTCAGCCGCGGCCTGTTCGGCAAGGCGCCGAACCCGGCGCACATCGAAAAGGTGCTGCGCGACCTGTCGCTGTGGGACAAGCGCGACAGCAAGCTGATGACGCTGTCGGGCGGCATGAAGCGGCGCGTACTGATCGCAAAGGCGCTGTCGCACGAGCCGCGCGTGCTGTTCCTCGACGAACCGACCGCAGGCGTCGACGTCGAGCTGCGCCACGCGATGTGGGAGCTCGTGCGCGAACTGCGCGCCTCGGGCGTCACGATCATCCTGACCACGCACTACATCGACGAGGCCGAGCAGATGGCCGACCGCATCGGGGTCATCAATCGCGGCGAACTGATCCTCGTCGAGGAGAAGGAAGCACTGATGAAGAAGCTCGGCAGGAAGCAGCTCACGCTGCAGCTTCGCGAACCTCTCGACGCCGTGCCGGAAAGCCTCGCGCGGTACGGGCTCGTGCTCTCGGTAGACGGCCGCGAACTCGTCTACACCTACGACCGCAACCGGGATCACGAAGGCATGGCCACGCTGCTCGCCGACCTCGACGCCGCCGGCATCCTGATCGAGGACCTGCACACGACGCAGAGCTCGCTCGAGGACATCTTCGTGAACCTGCTGAGGAACGACTCGTGAACCTGCACGCGGTATCGGCGATCTATCGTTTCGAGATGGCGCGCACGCGGCGCACGCTGCTGCAGAGCATCGTCTCGCCGGTGCTCTCCACCTCGCTGTACTTCGTGGTCTTCGGCTCGGCGATCGGCTCGCGGATCCCCGAAATCGACGGCGTCGCCTACGGCTCGTTCATCGTGCCGGGGCTCATCATGATGTCGCTGCTCACGCAGAGCATCTCGAACGCCTCGTTCGGCATCTACTTCCCGAAGTTCACCGGCACGATCTACGAACTGCTGACGGCGCCGGTCTCGCACTTCGAGGTCGTGCTCGGCTACGTCGGTGCCGCCGCCACGAAGGCGATCCTGCTCGCGCTGATCATCCTTGTCACGGCTGCGCTGTTCGTGCCGCTGCGAATCGAGCATCCAATATTCATGCTGACCTTTCTCGTGCTCACGGCCCTGACCTTCAGCCTTCTCGGCTTCGTCATCGGGATCTGGGCCGACAACTTCGAGCGGCTCACGCTGATCCCGCTGCTGGTCGTCACGCCGCTGGCCTTTCTCGGCGGCACCTTCTACTCGGTGTCGATGCTGCCGCCCTTCTGGCAGACGGTCACGCTGTTCAACCCGGTCGTCTATCTGGTCAGCGGCTTTCGCTGGAGCTTCTTCGGCCAGGCCGACGTCGCCATCGTCCTGAGCCTCGCGATGACGCTGGCCTTCCTTGCGGTGTTCGTGGCGATCGCGGCCTGGATGCTGAGAACCGGGTATCGTCTGAAGACCTGACAGCGTTTCGACGAATCGTCGACAAGGAGCGCGCTGATGTCCGAGCACTTCGACGCGATCGTGATCGGCGCCGGCCAGGCGGGTCCGCCGCTGTGCGAACGCCTCGACCGGGCCGGGATGAAGACGGTGCTGATCGAACGCAATCTGCTCGGCGGCACCTGCGTGAACACCGGCTGCATTCCTACCAAGGCGCTGATCGCGAGCGCACGGGCCGCGCAGCTCGCGCGGCGCGGCGCCGATTTCGGCTTCGACGCAGGCGAGGTGCGCGTCGACATGGCGGCGGTCAAGCGCCGCAAGGACGAGATCGTCGGCCAGTCGTCCGAGGGCGTCGCCGAGTGGATCGAGCGGATGAGCAACGTGAGCCTGGTCCACGGTCACGCGCGCTTCACGGCGCCGCGAACGGTCGCCGTCGGCGAGCGCAGCTTCACCGCCGACCGCGTGTTCCTCGACGTCGGCTCGCGCGCCGCGGTGCCCGACATGCCCGGCATTCGCAGCGTCCCTTTTCTTACGAACTCGACGATGATGGACGTCGACTTCCTGCCCGAGCACCTGGTCGTGATCGGCGGCAGTTACATCGGGCTCGAGTTCGCGCAGATGTACCGGCGCTTCGGCTCGCGTGTCACCGTCGTCGAACGCGGCGAGCGCTTGATCTCGCGCGAAGACGACGAAGTCTCCGACGAGATCCGCGCGATCCTGGAGCGCGACGGCATCGAGGTGCGCACCGGCGCCGACTGCATCGCGCTCGGCGGCGGCGACGGCAAGGTCGAGGTTCGCGTCGACTGCGAGCGTGGCTCACCGGTGGTGCACGGCAGCCACGTGTTGCTGGCCGTGGGCCGCAGGCCGAACACCGACGACCTGGGTCTCGACGAAGCCGGCATCGAGACCGACGAACGGGGCCACATCGTCGTCGACGACCAGTGCCGCAGCAGTGCCGACGGCGTCTGGGCGATGGGCGACGCGAACGGTCGCGGCGCGTTCACTCACACCTCGTACAACGACTACGAGATCGTCGCGGCAAGCCTGTTCGACGACGATCCGCGCCGCATCACCGACCGGATCGAGACCTACGCGCTGTTCATCGACCCGCCGCTGGCGCGCGCCGGGCTCACCGAGAAGACCGCACGCAAGAACGGCATCCGCCTGCTGGTCGGCAGGATGCCGATGTCGCGCGTGGGCCGCGCCCGCGAATCGAGCGAGACGCAAGGCTTCATGAAGGTGCTCGTCGACGCGCAGTCGAACGCGCTGGTCGGCGCAGCATTGCTCGGAATGAACGCCGACGAGGTCGTGCATTCGCTGCTCGACGTCATGTACGCGAACGCGCCGTACACGACGATCCGGCGCGCGATGCACATTCACCCGACGGTCAGCGAACTGGTACCCACGCTGCTCGGGCAACTCGAAGCGCAAGCGCCCTGAACGCAGCGCGGGCAACGCCTGCGCTGCCGCGCTTTCGCGCTCGCGGTCGATTGCCCGCGTTTGCCGCCCGGACCGGCCGAGGGCAG
>JAAZBL010000499.1 GCA_012513825.1 Limnobacter sp.
ATCATCGCCGGCTACCATCTCGGCCCGATCGACGCCGCCGAGACGCGGCAATATATCGAGCACCGGCTGTCGCGAGTCGGCTGGAACCAGGACCCCGTGTTCGAAGACGCAGCGTTCGCGCGCATTCACGAAGTCACCGGTGGCATCCCGCGGCGAATCAACACCTTGGCCGACCGGCTGCTGCTCGGCGCCTACCTGGCGGAAAAGCACGCGATCGAGGCCAACGACGTTTCCGAGATCGCCGACGAACTGGCCGCCGAACTCGGTCCGCGCGCTACCGACGCGATCGATCCTCGACTGCTCAGGCAGGGCGCGTCGACCGGCTCGATCAACGGTCACGACGCCAGGTGGCCGCACGACGCATCGGTACCGCTCGATGTGCAGGACCGCCTGTCACGGCTCGAAGACCGGGTCGAGGTCCTCGAGTCGTCGAGCGCGCTGATCTACAACACCTTGAAGAAGGTGCTGAGGCGCTTCCGCAGCATGTCCGCATCCGCGCCCCGCGACAGGCGATGAACGGCCAGACCGTCAATGCGATGTCGATCGACGTGGAGGACTATTTCCAGGTCGCCGCCTTCGCGCCGTACATCGACCGCTCGAAGTGGGAATCGCTCGAGTGCCGTGTGGAGCGCAACGTCGACCTGATCCTCGAACTGCTCGACAGGCACGGCGCGCAGGCAACGTTCTTCACGCTCGGCTGGATCGCCGAGCGCCACCCGGGCATCGTGCGCCGCATCGTGGCCGGCGGTCACGAACTGGCCAGCCACGGCTACGGACACGAGCGCGTCAGCGACCTCGATCCGCAAGGCTTCCGCAGCGACCTGCTGCGCGCCAAGGGCATCCTCGAAGACGTGGGCGGCACGTCCGTCCAGGGCTACCGTGCGCCGAGCTTCTCGATCGGTCGCGGCAACCTGTGGGCGCACGACGTGCTCGCCGAAACCGGGCATCGCTACAGCTCGAGCGTCTATCCGATCGCGCACGATCACTATGGAATGCCCGAGGCGCCCCGCTTTGCCTGGAAGTCGCCATCGGGCATCGTCGAGATTCCGCCGAGTTCGCTGAAGCTGCTCGGCCGCAACCTGCCGGCATCGGGCGGCGGCTACTTCCGGCTGCTGCCCTACCCGGTATCGCGCTGGAGCCTGCGTCACATCAATCGAGTCGACGGCGAAGCGTGCATCTTCTACTTCCACCCGTGGGAGGTCGATCCCGCGCAGCCGCGCATCGGCAATGCAGGCATCAAGTCGAAGTTCCGTCATTACCTGAATCTCGACCGCATGGCTCGCCGGCTCGACCGCCTGCTCGCGGATTTTCGCTGGCATCGCGTCGACCGGGTGTTCGCCGACCGTATCGCGGGCTGAAATGCAGGACCTCGCGCTTCGCTCCGATCGAACGTTCGAGCCCCTCGGCCGGCTGCCGGCGGGCACGGCTGGCCGCGACGAGGCCGTGACGGTTGCCGTCGCCGAAGAGCGCGATGCCGTCGGCTGGGGCAGCTATGTGGACGGCCACCCGAATGCCACCGTCTATCACCGCTGGGCCTGGCGGCACGTGCTGTCCGAAGCTTTCGCGCATCGGCCGCATTTCCTGATCGCACGCCGCGGCGCGAACGTCGTCGGAATCCTGCCGCTGGTCCAGGTTCGCAGCCTGCTGTTCGGGCATTCGCTGAGCAGCCTGCCCTTCTGCCCGTATGCCGGACCGCTCGCCGACGATGCCGTCGCCGCGGCCGCGCTCGACGACACCGCTCAGGCGCTGGCGGAGGACTTGCGCGTCGATCACCTCGAGTATCGGGGTTTCGGCGCAGCCGGCGAAGGATCGCGCGGCTGGCCCGTGCAGGATCTCTACGTCACGTTCCGCAAGACGCTGTCGCCTGATCACGAGGCGAATCTCGCCGCGATTCCGCGCAAGCAGCGCGCAATGGTTCGCAAGGGGATCAAGGCCGGGCTCAGCGCCGACGGCGGGGACCTCGACACCTTCTTCGAGCTGTTCGCCGACAACGTCCATCGCCACGGCACGCCTGCACACGGCCGCCGCTTCTTCGCGCTGCTGCTCGAGGCCTTCGGCGACGACGCCGGAGTCCTGATCGTCCGCGATCCGCACGGCGCGCCCGTCAGCGGCGTGCTGAGCCTTTACTTTCGCGACGAAGTCTTGCCGATGTACGCCGGCGACACGGTACGCGCGCGCGACCTGGCAGCCAACGACTTCAA
>JAAZBL010000500.1 GCA_012513825.1 Limnobacter sp.
GACCTCGATGCGATCGAAGCGGCGCGCAGGCGCGGCCGGCGGATGATCGGCGCGATTTCGCCGTGCCCGCTGACCAACGATTTCACGATGCGTTCGCCGTACCCGGTCGAGGGGCTGGCGGCGTGGCAGCCCGCGCTGTCGCTGAAGGGCGCGGCGTACGAGGCCCGGCTCGCCGACCCGGCATTTCGCGATGCCGTTCGCTCCGAGATCGCGACTCCTGCGGTGTTCCGGCTGTTCAACGGCGAATGGCACAAGGTGCAGGTCGTCGAAACCAGGGACCCGGCCAACCGCAGGTACGAGCATCGGACGATCGCCGAACTCGCGACCGAGGCGGGCGCCGATCCGCTCGACTTCATGCTCGACCTCGCCTTGTCCGAGGATCTCGAGACGGTCTTCTCGGCCGTGCTGCTGAACTCCGACGAGCAGGCGGTCGCCAGGATGCTGCGTCATCCGGCCAGTCTCGTGTCGCTGTCCGACGCCGGCGCGCACCTGACCTTCTTCAACGACGCGGGCTTCGGCCTGCATCTGCTCGGTCACTGGGTTCGCGAGCGGGGCGTGCTCGAGTTGGCCGAAGCCGTGCGCAAGCTGACGTCGGAGCCGGCCGAACTGTTCGGCATCCGCGACCGCGGCCGCATCGCGCCGGGCGCCTGGGCCGACCTGCTGCTGTTCGACCCGGCGACCGTCGATCGGGGTCCGAAGCAGCGCGTGCACGACCTGCCCGGCGGCAGCGCCCGCCTGGTCACGCCGGCCGTCGGCGTGCATGGCGTCTGGGTCAACGGCGTCAAGGTCGCCGACGCCGACGGCCTGATCGCCGAGCCCGGTTCCGGGCAGGCCGGCTCGGCCCGATGGCCCGGCCGCATGCTGCGCGAATTCGCCGCCTGACCGATCAGGGGCCGTTCACGTCGATTTGTGGTCTACTTTCGGGCTCGACACCGACAGTCTTCCGGCCGCCGCAGGCCGACGCCGGAGCGCAGGCGCCCGTTCGCCGCGCAGACACCACTCCCCGTACCTCGAAGGTCCCCGCGATGAAGTTTCGCTTTCCCATCATCATCATCGACGAAGACTGGAAAGCCGAGTCGGCCAGCGGCCTCGGCATCCGGGCTCTCGGCAAGGCGATCGAAGACCAGGGCTGGGAGGTCGTCGGCGGCTTCACCTACATCGACGTCTCGATGGTCGCCAACCAGGCCGCGCGCGCGTCGGCCTTCGTCGTCTCGATCGACGACGAGGAGATCGGCGAAGAGGGGACCGAGAGCGCCGCGGTGCAGGAGCTGCGCAAGTTCATCGCCGAGACGCGCCGGCGCAACGCCGACATCCCGATCTTCCTGTTCGGCGAGACCCGCACCTCGCAGCACATCCCGAACGAGATCCTGCGCGAGCTGCACGGCTTCATCCACATGTTCGAGGACACGCCGGAGTTCAACGCGCGCTACATCATCCGCGAAGCCAAGAACTACATGTCCTCGCTGGCGCCGCCGTTCTTCAAGGCGCTGGTCAACTACGCGCACGACGGTTCGTACTCGTGGCACTGCCCGGGCCACTCGGGCGGCGTGGCCTTCCTGAAGAGCCCGGTCGGGCAGATGTTCCACCAGTTCTTCGGCGAGAACATGCTGCGCGCCGACGTCTGCAATGCCGTCGACGAACTCGGGCAGCTGCTCGACCATACGGGACCGGTGGCGGCATCGGAGCGCAACGCCGCGCGCATCTTCCATACCGACCACTTGTTCTTCGTGACCAACGGGACGTCGACGTCGAACAAGATCGTCTGGCATTCGGCGGTCGGCAGCAACGACGTCGTGCTCGTCGACCGCAACTGCCACAAGTCGATCCTGCACGCGATCATGATGACCGGCACCGTGCCGATCTTCCTGCAGCCCACGCGCAACCACCTGGGCATCATCGGGCCGATCCCGCGCGA
>JAAZBL010000501.1 GCA_012513825.1 Limnobacter sp.
CCGCCGCGGCATCGGCCGGCGCCGTCAGCGCACCTGCTGGACCTCGGCCTGGAACACGTAACCGGCCCCGCGCTCGGTCCTGATGTAGGTCGGGCGCGCCGGATCGGGCTCGATCTTGCGTCGCAGCCGCAGGATCTGCACGTCGATCGATCGATCGTAGACCTCGGCGTTGTGCAGCCGCGATAGCTCGAGCAGGCGGTCGCGGCTCAGGATGCGCTGCGGTGCCGACAGGAACGCGGTCAGCAGGCTGAACTCGCCGTTGGTCAACTCGACGATGCGGCCGTCGGACGCCCTGAGCTTGCGCAGCCCGACATTGAGCTCCCACTCGCCGAAGCGCCAGGCGCGCACCTCGGCGATCCGGTCGGCGACCGTGGCCTGCACGCGCGAGCGGCGCAGCAAGGCGCGGATTCTTGCCAGCAGCTCGCGCGGGCTGAACGGCTTGGTCAGGTAGTCGTCGGCGCCGAGTTCGAGTCCCATCACCCGATCGGCCTCTTCGGCGACGCCGGTCAGCAGCAGGATCGGCACCGAAGTGGTCTCGCGCAGCCCGTGCATGATCTGCATGCCGTCTTCGCCGGGCAGCCGCAGGTCGAGCAGGATCAGGTCGACGGCGTCCTCGGACAGTGCGTCGGCAAGTGCCTTGCCGCTCGCTACCGCCGTGACGCGCATGTCGTTTTCGCCGAGGTAGTCTGTCAGCAGCGCTCGGATCGACGGGTCGTCGTCGAGCGCGAGAACGTGCGGTCGAAACGTCGCAGCCGCTTCCATGGCATTTGCCAGCATGTCTTTCGAAACCCTCGATACTGTCATAGCGCAGGCGCTTGCGCATGTCATCGATTGGCGAGAATGTTTCAATCGTAATCCGGTTTGCGGTGTCCGCAATTCCGGCGCAAGGCGGCGCGGGCCCAATGGCCACAGGCTGGTAACCGGAATGGCTGAATGACCGCAGGAACGAACGTACGGCGACGAGTGCTGATCGTCGAAGCAGACCGCGCAACCTTCGAACTGTTCGAGGAATGGCTCGAAGCCGAAGGCATCCAGGCGATCGATGCGCATCGCGACGCTCGCGACGAGGGCGAGGATCCCCGGGCGGCCTGCGACGTGGCCCTCGTCGACGTTCGCTTCCCTCGCGAGCAGGGCGTCGAGCTGCTGCGTGCCGTGGCCGGCGATCACCCGGGTACGCCGATCCTGGCCCTGTCGTCGGGATTCTTCGGCAACGTCGCCTGTGCCGGGCCCTGTGCGATCGAGCTCGGCGTCGCCGGCGTGCTGCCGAAACCCGTCACCCGGCAGGCGCTGGTCGACGCGGTGCGCGGGGTGCTGCCGGAGCGATGAACGCCATCCCGGACACCGCGTCGCGCGGTCCCGAACGCGGCCGGGCGCACAGGAGCGCCTGGGCGCGCTACGGTGTGGCCGCGGCCTGCGTGCTGTTCATCGGGGTCATCGCCGCGATGGCGGCGTCGGACGTCGTGCGCGGCTATCGCGCGGTGCTTGTCGAGACGCAGCGCGACCTCGACACGCATGCCCGGATCATCGCCGAGCAGACGGCGCGCAGCATCCAGGCCGTCGACGTGGTCATGACGCACATGGCGCAAAGGCTGTATCGCGGCGACCTGGCGGCGCTCGACGACGCGAGCCTGCACGACCTGCTGCGTGGGCAGGCGGTCGGCCTGGTCCAGACCGCCGGGCTCGTCGTGCACGATGCGCAGGGAATCGCGCGTGCAACTTCGTGGGGCCATCCGCCGCCCGAAACCGCGAACATCGGGGATCGCTCGTTCTTCCACGAGGTGCGCGACGGCAAGGTGGCCGGACTGTACGTCGGCACCGCGCTGCGCAGCCGGATCGACGGACAATGGTTCTTCCCGATCGGACGCCGGATCGGTGGGGACGACGGCGATTTCGTCGGCACCGTCGGTGCGCGCGGCCGGATCGATTATTTCCAGCGCTTCTATGGCGACGCGCTGCCCGAGCCGGGGACGCAGATCAGCCTCGTGCACCGCGACGGCACGTTGGTGGCGCGTTACCCGGTCGTCGAGGAGTCGCTGGGCAAGCATTTCCCGATGTTCGAGAGCTTGCTGGCATCCGAGGCAACGGGCCGGCAACGGGCGGTCCGTGCGGCCAGCCCGGTCGATGGCGTCGATCGCTTCGGCGCTGCGCGCATGGTGCCCGACTACCCGCTCGCGGTCATCGTCGCGCGCGATGCGCAGGCGGCGCTCGCGCCGTGGCGCGAACAGGCGATCGGGACCGCGACGCGCACCGCCGCGCTGGCGGCGCTCGCGACCCTGCTGCTGTGGCTGCTGCTGCGGCAACTGGCCCGCGTGAGTGCGGCGCGCGACTCGCTCGAGATGACCCGGCAGCGTTTCGCACTCGCGGTGGCGGGTTCCGACGACGGGATCTGGGACTGGGACCAGGTCTCGGGAAAGATCTTCGCGTCGCAGCGTGCGCGCGAACTGCTGGGCCTGCCGGCCGGACCCGAGGTGCTGCACGTCGACGACTGGTTCGCGGCCGTGCAGTTCCATCCCGACGACGCGGTACGCCGCGACGCCGCGCTCGCCGACCACCTGGCCGGACGGACGCCGGCCTTCGAAGGCGAGTTCCGGGTCCGTCATGCCGACGGCAACTACCGCTGGATCCACGTGCGCGGCCTTTGCGTGCGCGACGAGCAGGGGCGCGCGCTGCGCATCGCCGGCTCGATCAGCGACATCGACGCGCGCAAGCAGGCCGAGGAGGCGCTGCGCCGCTCCGAGGAACGCTATGCGATCGCGATGATCGGGCTCAACGTCGGTCACTGGGTCTGGGACATCGCCAGCGACGAAGTGTTCGCGTCGCCGAACCTCGCCGGCCTCGTGGGCCTGCCGGCCGACGAGCCGATGCCGACCACGGCCGCCGCGTTCATGGCCGCCGTGCCGCTGCACCCGGACGACTCCGGCGCGCTGCACCGCGCTGCCGAGGCGCACCTGGCCGGGCTCACGCCGCGCATCGACGTCGAGTACCGGGTCCTGCACCGCGAGAGCGGCGAATACCGGTGGATGCACACGCGCGGTCAGTGCTTCCGCGATGCGCAGGGCAAGCCGCAGCGCGTGGCCGGCGCCACGCTCGAGGTGTCCGAACGCAAGCGCACCGAAGAGGCGCTGCGCCGCTCCGAACAGGCCCTGCGCGAATCCGAGGAGCGCTACCAGCTTGCCGTCGACGGCGCCAACGAAGGGCTCTGGGACTGGGACCTGACGAACGACATGCTGTTCCTGTCGCCGCGCGCGCAGGAAATCCTCTGGCGCAAGGTCGAAGGCGAGTCGCGCCGGCCGCGCCGTGAATGGATCGCGATGACC
>JAAZBL010000007.1 GCA_012513825.1 Limnobacter sp.
CTTCCAGTCGTGCACGTCGAAGGGCTGCGCGAGCTCGGCCGGCGTATCGTGCATCGTCGGCGTGAGCACGACGTCGCGTTCGACACCCAGCCGCCCGGCGCACACCTCGCTGAAGCTCTTCGCGAATCCCTTGTAGATCTCCCAGTCGCTGCGCGCCTGCCAGGCCGGATCCACCGCGGTCGACAGCGGATGGATGAACGGATGCATGTCGCTGGTGTTGAGATCGTTCTTCTCGTACCAGGTGGCGGTGGGCAGCACGACGTCCGAGTACAGGCAGGTCGTGCTCATTCGGAAGTCGAGCGTCACCAGCAGGTCGAGCTTTCCTTCGGGCGCCTGCTCGTGCCACCTGACCTCGACCGGCTTCGTTTCCTCCGCGCCGAGATCCCGGCCCTGAACGCCGTGGCTGGTGCCGAGCAGATGGCGCAGGAAATACTCGTGCCCCTTGCCCGAGGAGCCGAGCAGGTTCGAGCGCCAGACGAACAGGTTGCGCGGCCAGTTCGCCGGGTCGTCCGGGTCCTCGCAGCTCAGCTGCAGCGTGCCGTCGGCGAGCGCGCGCGCGATGTACTGCTTCGAATCGATGCCCTCGGCCTCGGCCTGTTTCGCGATCGCGAGCGGGTTCGTCTTCAGCTGCGGCGCCGACGGCAGCCAACCCATGCGCTCGGCGCGCACGTTGTAATCGATCATCGATGCGCGGTGCGCCTGGCGATCGGCCAGCGGCGAAAGGATCTCGTCGACGCCCAGGCGCTCGTAGCGCCACTGGTCGGTATGCGCGTAGAAGAAGCTCGTGGAGTTCTGCTGGCGCGGCGGACGGATCCAGTCGAGCGCGAAGGCGAGCGCCGTCCATCCGGTCTGCGGCCGCAGCTTCTCCTGCCCGACGTAGTGCGCCCAGCCGCCGCCGCTCTGGCCCACGCACCCGCACAGCATCAGCAGGTTGATGATGCCGCGGTAGTTCATGTCGCAGTGGTACCAGTGGTTCATCGCCGCACCGATGATCACCATCGACTTGCCGTGCGTCTTCTCCGCGTTCTCGGCGAACTGGCGCGCCACCGCGATCACATGCCCGCGCGGCACGCCTGTGATCGCTTCCTGCCAGGCCGGGGTGTAGGCGACGGCGTCGTCGTAGCTCGAGGCGACGGCGTCGTCGAGGATGCCGGCGCGCGCGAGCCCGTAGTTCGCCGCGAGCAGGTCGAACACGGTTGCGACGAGCACCTGCTGTGGGCGGCCGTCACGCACGAGCGCCAGCCGCGTCGCGGGCACGCGTCGGCGCAGCACGTCCGCGCCCTGGTCGTTCGCGTCGAAATGCGGCGTCTCGATTCCGCCGAAATACGGGAAGCCGACCTCGACCGCCTCGTGGGCGATGCCCGTCTCGAAATCGTCGAGCAGCGACAGCCGCAGCTTCGCCTCGCGCCCGTCACGCGCGTCGCGGCTCTCGAGGTTCCACCTGCCGGCGTCGTCGCGTCCCTCGGCGCCCCAGCGAAAACCGATCGAGCCGTTCGGCACCGTGACGTCGCCCCTCTCGTCGAAGGCCACCGTCTTCCACTGCGGGTGATTCGACTGCGCGAGCGCGCCGTCGAAGTCGCTCGCGCGAAGATAGCGCCCCGGCGCGAGCACCGTGCTGCCGTCGGCGAGCGTCGTCTCGCGCAGCTCGACGAGCATCGGCAGGTCGGTGTAGCGGCGCGCATAGTCGGCGAAGTACGCCGGGCGCCGGTCGAGATGGAACTCGCGCAGGATCACGTGCCCCATCGCCATCGCCAGCGCAGCGTCGGTGCCCTGCTTCGGATGCAGCCACAGGTCGGCGAGCTTCGAGACTTCAGCGTAGTCGGGCGTGACCGCGACCACCTTCGCGCCCTTGTAGCGCACCTCGGTGAAGAAATGCGCATCGGGCGTGCGCGTCTGCGGAACGTTCGAGCCCCAGGCGATCAGGAAGGTCGAGTTGTACCAGTCGGCCGACTCGGGAACGTCGGTCTGCTCGCCCCAGGTCTGGGGACTGGCGGGCGGCAGGTCGCAATACCAGTCGTAGAAGCTCATGCAGACGCCGCCGATCAGCGACAGGTAGCGCGAGCCCGCAGCGTAGGACACCATCGACATCGCGGGGATCGGCGAGAAGCCGATGACGCGATCGGGCCCGTATTTCTCGATCGTGTAGACGTTGGCCGCGGCGACGAGCTCGTTCACCTCGTCCCATCCGGCACGAACGAAGCCGCCCATGCCGCGCAGCTTCTGGTAGTCGCGCCGCGTGGCGTCGTTCTCGACGATCGCCGCCCACGCATCGACCGGCGACTTCGCCGCCGCGCGCGCCGCGCGCCAGGCCTTCAGCAGCCGCCCGCGCACCATCGGATACTTCACGCGGTTCGCGCTGTACAGGTACCAGCTGTAGCTCGCACCCCGCGCACAGCCGCGCGGCTCGTGGTTCGGCAGGTCGGGACGCGTGCGCGGGTAGTCGGTCTGCTGCGTCTCCCAGGTAACGATGCCGCCCTTGACGTAGATCTTCCACGAGCACGAGCCGGTGCAGTTCGTGCCGTGCGTCGAGCGCACGATCTTGTCGTGCTGCCAGCGGTTGCGGTAGGCATCCTCCCAGGTGCGGTCTTCGCCGGTGGTGCGGCCGTGGCCGTCGGCGAAGTCCTCGGTGGGCTGCGCGAAGAAGGTGAGGCGATCGAGGAGATGGCTCATCGGGTGAGACTCCATGCGCGGTGTCGGCGCGGGCAAGGGCGCGGGCGCGCCGGCGGCGGAACGAAGGCGACGCTCAGCACGGCATTTCCGCGTTGCGGCGTGCGTAATACCACCAGGTGATCGTCGTGCACAGCAGGTAGAAGGCGCAGAAGATCCACAGCGCCGCCTCCGGCCCGCCGGTGGCAGCGATCGAGCTCCCGTAACTCTTCGGAATGAAGAAACCGCCGTAGGCACCGAGCGCACCGGAAAAGCCCAGCGCCGCCGCCGCTTCGGTGTTGCCGTCGCGCACCGCCTGCGCGCGTGCCGCCTCGTCGCGGCCGTGCGCCTCGGCCAGCTTCTGGTTCAGGAAGATCACCGGAATCATCCGGAACGTCGATCCGTTGCCGATCCCGGTGGTCAGGAACAGCACGAGGAACATGACGAAGAAGCTGCCGAAGTGCCCGTCGGCCGGCCCGAACGGCAGCACGAGTCCGCCGGTGCCTTTCGGCAGGAAGATCAGCACGCCGACGACGGCAAGCGCCATCACGATGAAATTCCAGTACGTGACCCGGGCGCCGCCGAGCTTGTCGGAGAGCCAGCCGCCGAAGGGCCGGATCAGCGCCCCGACGAGCGGGCCGAGCCAGGCGTAGGCGAGCGGGTTCACCGACGGGAACTGGCTGCGGATCAGCAGCGGAAAGCCGGCGGCGAAACCGATGAACGAGCCGAAAGTGCCGAGATAGAGTACGCACATCAGCCAGTTGTGCTTGCGCCGGAAGATCGCCGCCTGCGCAGCGAACGATGCCTTCGCATCGGCGATGTCGTTCATGAAGAACCACGCGGCGAGCGCGGCGAGCGCGATCCACGGCACCCAGACGAAGGCTGCGTTCTGCGTCCAGACGGTGAACTCCTGCCCGTTTCTCGTGATCGTCTGGGGTTCGCCGCCGAAGATGCCGAATACGCCGACGGCGACGACGAGCGGCGCGAGGAACTGCACGACCGAGACGCCGAGATTGCCCAGGCCGGCGTTGACGCCGAGCGCCGAGCCCTTGCGCTCCTTCGGAAAGAAGAAGCTGATGTTCGCCATGCTCGAGCTGAAGTTGCCGCCGCCCAGGCCGCACAACAGCGCAAGGGTGAGCATCGTCGGATAGGTCGTCGTCGGATCCTGCACGGCGAAGCCGATGCCGATCGCAGGGATCAGCAGCGACGCGGTCGAGATCGCCGTCCAGCGCCGGCCGCCGACCAGCGGCACCATGAACGAATAGAAGATGCGCAGCGTCGCGCCCGACAGCGCGGGAGCCGCAGCGAGCCAGAACAGCTGGTTCGTCGAATAGCGGAAGCCCAACGCCGGCAGGCTCACCGCAACGACGCTCCACAGCTGCCAGACGGCGAACGCCAGGAACAGTGCCGGCACCGAGATCCAGAGATTCAGCCTGGCGATCGCCTCGCCCTCGCGTACCCAGAACGCCTTGTCCTCGGGCGTCCAGATCGTCAGCAGGCCGCCCGGGCGCGCAGGTACTGCGCGGGCAGCGGTAGGAGCGGTCATTTCGGATCTCCGTGAAGAGGCGGTCGCGTCTTGCATCGCGCAGCGACTGCGGTTCAGCCGCGTACGGCCGCCGGGTGCGGCCCCATCAGCTCGGTGCGGCGCACCTCGGTGAAGTACATCCAGATCAGCGACACCCAGACGATCGCGTACATCAGCATGAACGCGCTCGAGCGCACGCCGGTGAGGTCGACGAACGCGCCGAACAAGATCGGGAGAACGAAGCCGCCCAGCCCGCCGGCGAGGCCGACGATCCCCGAGACGGTGCCGATGTTCTCCGGATATTCGTCGCTGATGTACTTGAAGACGCTCGC
>JAAZBL010000088.1 GCA_012513825.1 Limnobacter sp.
GGCCTGTTCTTCCAGCCGACCGTGCTGACCGAAGTCACGCCGCAGATGATCGTCGCCCGCGAAGAGACTTTCGGCCCGCTGGCGCCGCTGTTCCGCTTCAAGACCGACGACGAAGCGGTCGCGATGGCCAACGACACCGAATTCGGGCTCGCCGCCTACTTCTATGCGCGCGACGTCGGCCGGATCTTCCGGGTGGCCGAGGCGATCGAGGCCGGCATGGTCTGCGTCAACAGCGGCATCCTGTCGAACGAGGTCTCGCCGTTCGGCGGCGTCAAGCAGTCGGGGCTCGGGCGCGAAGGTTCGAAGTACGGGCTCGACGAGTACCTGGAAATCAAGTATCTGTGCCTGGCCGGAATCTGATCCGGGCGGTCGTCGACACCAGGCGGGACAACAGGGGGAGGAGGGGATGACGATGAGGATGCGCGCGGCGGTCTTGCGCGAGATGGGCTTGCCGATGCCGTATGCGCAGAGCCGCCCGCTGTCGATCGAGGAAGTCGAGCTGGCGCCGCCCGGGCGCGGCGAGATCCTCGTGAAGATCCGTGCTGCGGGTCTTTGCCATTCGGATCTGTCGGCGATCAACGGCGACCGCCCGTGGCCGATGCCGATCGTTCCGGGACACGAGGCGGCGGCCGAAGTGCTCGAACTCGGCGAGGACGTCGACGACCTGAAGGTCGGCGACCACGTCGTGCTGATCTTTCGGCCGAACTGCGGCTCCTGCCCGAGCTGCGCGACGGGCCGTCCGGCGCTGTGCATCCCGGGCGGTGAATCGAATGCGGCCGGCTCGCTGCTCGGCGGCTACAAGCGGCTGCGCTCGGTGGCCGGGCCCGGCATCGACGGCACGCCGGGCAGTCCGCTGCACCACCATCTCGGCTGCGCGGCCTTCGCCGAGTATGCGACCGTGTCCCGGCGCTCGGCGGTGAAGATCGATCCCGAGCTGAGCTGGGACGAAGCGGCGCTGTTCGGCTGCGCGGTCATCACCGGTGCGGGGGCCGTCGTCAACACGGCCAAGGTCGAATCGGGCGCCAAGGTCGCCGTCGTCGGGCTCGGCGGCGTCGGGTTCTCGTCACTGCTGGCTGCCCGTGCGGCGGGCGCGGTCGAGGTCGTCGCCGTCGACATGCTCGACAGCAAGCTCGAGAAGGCGCGCGAACTCGGGGCGACGAAATGCTTCAATGCGACAGATCCGGCCGTGATCGACCAGGTCAAGGCCGCGACCGGCGGTGGCGTCGACTACGCGTTCGAGATGGCCGGCAGCGTCAAGGCGCTCGAGCTGGCGTACCGGATCACGGCACGCGGCGGCACGACGGTGACCGCGGGGCTGCCGAACCCCGCGCACAAGTGGGAATTGCAGGCGGTCTCGCTGATCGCCGAGGAGCGCACGCTGAAGGGTAGCTACGTCGGTTCCTGCGTGCCGTCGCGCGACGTACCGCGTTTCATCTCGATGTACAAGGCGGGCCTGCTGCCGGTCGACCAGTTGCTGTCCGAGCGCATCCGGCTCGACGACATCAATCCGGCCCTCGACCGGCTGGCGCGCGGCGAAACGATTCGCCAGGTCATCGTGATGGAGTGAGCGCGGGTGGACGAACGGTTCGACTACATCGTCGTCGGTGCCGGCACGGCCGGCTGCCTGCTGGCCAACCGGCTGTCGGCCGATCCGTCGGTGCGGGTGCTGCTGCTCGAAGCCGGCGGCCGGGACGACTATGTCTGGATCCATATTCCGGTCGGCTACCTGTACTGCATCGGGAACCCGCGTACCGACTGGCTCTACAAGACCGAGCCCGAAGCCGGCCTCGGCGGCCGCTCGATCGGTTATCCGCGCGGCAAGGTGCTCGGCGGCTGCTCGTCGATCAACGGCATGATCTACATGCGCGGGCAGCGCGCCGACTACGACGGATGGGCCGCGGCAGGCAATCCGGGCTGGTCCTGGGACGAAGTCCTGCCGTACTTCCGCAAGCACGAGAACTGGCACGGCCTCGATGGCGGTGGCAACGATCCGCTGCACGGGCACGGCGGCGAGTGGCGGGTCGAACGGCAGCGCCTGCGCTGGGACCTGCTCGACGCATTCCGGGAGGCAGCCGCCCAGACCGGCATCCCGCATAGCGACGACTTCAACCGCGGCGACAATTTCGGATGCGGCTACTTCGAGGTCAACCAGCGCGGCGGGGTGCGCTGGAATGCGGCCAAGGCCTTCCTGCGGCCGGCGAAACGGCGGCCGAACCTCAAAGTCGTGACTGGCGCGCACGTCCAGCGCTTGCTGCGCCGCGACGACGGCTCCGGGCGAGTCGTCGGCGTCGAGTGCCGGCTCGGTCCGCAGCTCGCGGAAACCCGGACGTATCACTGCACGCATGAGGTCGTGTTGGCCGCCGGTGCGATCGGTACGCCGCAGATCCTGCAACTGTCGGGGATCGGCCCGTCTGCTGCACTGCAGCAAGCAGGCGTCACGCCGACGGTCGACATGCCCGGCGTCGGGGAGAACCTGCAGGATCATCTGCAGCTGCGAATGATCTATCGGGTCAGCAATGTCCGCACGCTGAACCATCAGGCCAACAGCCTGATCGGCAAGGCGCAGATGGGGTTCCAGTATCTGCTGCAGCGCCGCGGCCCGATGACGATGGCGCCGAGCCAGCTCGGGGCTTTCGCCAAGTCGGATGCGGGCGTTGCGTCGGCCGACCTCGAGTACCACGTGCAACCGCTGTCGCTGGACCGCTTCGGCGAACCGCTTCATCGGTTTCCGGCTTTCACGGCCTCGGTCTGCAACCTGCGCCCCACGTCGCGCGGCAGGGTTCGAATCGTCGCGCCGAACCCGGATACGGCGCCGAAGATCATGCCGAACTACCTGGCAACCGACGAGGATCGCCGTGTCGCGGCGGCGGCGATAAAGCTCACGCGCAGGATCGTCGCGGCCGATGCGCTGAAGAGGTACCAGCCGCAAGAGTACTTGCCGGGAGCCGAGTTCCAGACCGAAGGGGAACTGGCGCTCGCTGCGGGGCAGATCGGAACGACGATCTTCCATCCGGTGGGCACCTGCAAGATGGGCCCGGCGTCGGACCCGCTGGCCGTCGTCGACCATCGGCTGCAATGCAGGAAACTGCCCGGACTGCGCATCGCCGACGCGTCGGTCATGCCTACGATCACTTCGGGCAATACGAATTCGCCTACGCTGATGATCGCGGAGAAGGCGGCGCAGATGATCCTGGAGGATCGACGCGCTTCGTGAGCGTCCGGCGCGATCGTGAGGTTCGTGTTCCACGTGAAACAAGATCGACCGCTGCAATAGAATCTGCGGCGGTACGGGCTTCGACAGGCCGAGCTTGCGATGCGCCGCCTGGGCGAATGATCGTCGATCGGATCGCAGTTGCGCGTCGCGTGGCCCCATGATCGCGCCGCTTCGGCCACTCTTGCGGAGTTCTTGATGGAATCGGTTCAGACGGTCGTCGTCGGGGCGGGCGTTGTGGGTCTTGCCATTGCCCGCGCGCTCGCGCGAAGCGGAAGCGAAGTCGTCATTGTCGAGGCGAACGACGTCATCGGGGCGGAAACCAGCTCCCGCAACAGCGAGGTCATCCACGCGGGCATCTACTATCCACAGGGATCGCTGAAGGCCAGGCTATGCGTCGAGGGCCGCGAACGGCTTTACGCTTTCTGCGCTGAACGAGGTGTCTCGCATCGCAACTGCGGCAAGCTGATCGTCGCGCCGGACTCGAAGCAGCTCGGAGAACTCGAACGGATCGAGCAGCGGGCGAAGTCGGCAGGAGTCGACGACCTGCGCTGGCTCGATGCAGCTCAGGCGCGGGCGCTCGAGCCTGCATTGCACTGCGAATACGCGCTGCTGTCTCCAGGTACCGGAATCGTCGACAGCCACGGATTGATGCTCGCCTATCTGGGGGAGGCGCAAGACCATGGCGCGATGCTCGCGCTCAAGAGCCGCGTATGCGCCGTCGAAGCCGATGTCGATGGATTCCGGCTGCGACTGGACGTACTCGGGGAATCGTATGAACTCGGCTGCCGGGAGCTGGTCAACGCTGCGGGGCTGGGCGCCAATTCACTTGCGCGCCAGATCGAAGGGCTGGGTGCGGATCAGGTCCCGCCCTTGTATCTGGCGAAGGGCAGCTACTTCTCGCTCGCTGCACGCTGCCCGTTCTCGCGCCTGATCTACCCGGTGCCGAACGAGGCGGGCCTCGGCGTGCACCTGACCCTGGACCTCGCGGGCCAGGGCCGCTTCGGCCCCGATGTCGAGTGGGTCGACGCCATCGATTACCGGGTCGATCCGGCGCGC
Source organism: Limnobacter sp. (assembly GCA_012513825.1). Classification (GTDB taxonomy): domain Bacteria; phylum Pseudomonadota; class Gammaproteobacteria; order Burkholderiales; family Burkholderiaceae_E; genus Zeimonas. Next base: position 4,271 of record JAAZBL010000088.1, read on the forward strand.
TGCGCCGGGTTCTCCGAAGAAATCCGGACTTGGTGGCCCGGGCTGCCCGACGCCGCGCTTCAACCGGCGTACTCCGGAGTGCGGCCGAAGCTCGTGCCGGCTGGCGAGCCGGCGGCAGACTTTCGGATCGATGGGCCCGAGCGTCATGGAGTCCCGGGACTGGTGAACCTGTTCGGGATCGAATCCCCGGGATTGACCGCTTCGCTGGCCATCGCCGAGCATGTCCGCCGGGCGCTCGCCGGGTCGGCGAGCTAGGTGGCCGTCGGACCATGTGAGGCGGTCGCGTTCTGACTCGAAGGCGCAGGGCGGCGTACGCCGCGCGACTCCTTCCGATACTCCGACAGCCTCCTGGCTCCGCTACGTCACGAGAGTTGCACTTCCGCTCGCCGCGCGATACGGGGCGCTGCGTCCTTGGCGAGTGCTCGCGATACCTACGTGCCGCTACGCTTTTCACCCCGCATTTCGTCTTCCGCGCCTCTTGGGGGGCCTTCCAGTGACGCAGCCTCCTGGTGTCCTCGGATACCGGTAGACGAGCCGGGGGACGCCGCGCCCGTGGTCTCGTCTTAGGCCTGCTTCGACCGGATCGGGCAGGTGTTCAAGCCGAAGACCCGGTAAAGCGGGCAGCTTCCGATGAGCCCGGTTGCGAGTGGCACGACGCCGATCCAACCCCATGCGCCGATCGTGCCGGTCAGTGCAAGGATCACGAGAAGGGCGCCGATGACGATACGAGCCGCACGATCGATTCCGCCAATGTTGTTTGTCATTTCAGTCCTCCACGATGGACGATGACGCGATTGCGTCGACGGACTCATCGTCGGCTACAGCGGCGCTTCCGTCTGTGACTCCGGATACATAGCGCCTGCGAGGGCCCGAAGCCCTGCCTGGTCGAGGATCTCGATTCGTTCGCGCCCCAGCCTGACCAGTGCCTGGTCCTCAAATCGTTTAAGCAGACGCGAGACGATCTCACGCGAAGTGCCCAGATCGTCGGCAAGTCTCTGGTGAGTGTGAGTCAGGACCGGTCCTTCACGAAGCAAGGCTGCGGCCAATCGAATATCGAGTCGTTGCGACAGGACCATGTCGATCAGCGCCATCAGATCGGCAAGCCGATCCGCGAGTGAGGCGATCAATGCCGCCCTCAGTCGGCGATCGTCGGTCCAGCGCAGGAAGGTTTCACGTGGAACAACGACCACATGAGTATCGCGGATCGTATGCGCGCGGGCGGGTAGCGGGTGCCCGCCGAAAAGACAGGCAGCCGATACGATGCAGAACTCACCGGGTCGAACGCGGTATAACTCGATCTCCCGTCCGTGCGCGGTGGCGCGCGCCACGCGGACTTCGCCTTCAAGCAAGAGGGGAAAGCCGGCGCACGTCCCGCCTTCGTCGAACATCGATTGGTCGGGGCCGACGCGGAAAATGGGGCAGCCGGCCAGGTCGTGCCGTAGTCGGTCGGTTTCGAGCTGGCTGAAGGCCGGATAGGCAGCGCGAAGGGCCTCCGCCGCCAGGCCGCTATCGCTCATGGAGCCTCCATAACGAGTGCAAGGACGAGAGCATCTTGCCGCGGAACCAAGGCGGCGCAAAGCGGGGTACCCAGCACCCCGGATCGCGTCGAGACCCCGGATCGTTGGGGCGCGCCGATCCGGAACCGCCGGCGACCTGACCGGAGCAAGGGATGGGACGTCCGTTGCTCGAGCTCAGCCTGTCTGAGGGCCGCACTGCTGGGTTGTCTGGAGCCAATTGCCGAGCGAAATGTGCCTTCGGCAAGGCTTGCCAGGCTGACTCAGTGTTGCGCTCTATCTCGGCAATGGCTGTTTCACGTGAAACAAGTCCCTTCGACCACCGGTACTAAGCCATCGTGCTTGCAGGTGCGTAGCTTCTTTTCAATAGCGCGTCCGCCTATAATCGCGCGCTCCACCCCTTGATGTCGTGGCGTAGGCACACGGCGACTTCCGTGGCAGCAATGGAATTTCCGGGTCAATTCGATGTCATCGTCGTCGGTGGCGGGCATGCCGGCACCGAAGCGGCGCTTGCGGCCGCTCGCATGGGGAGCCGCACGCTGCTTCTGACGCACAGCATCGAAACGCTCGGCCAGATGTCGTGCAACCCGTCGATCGGGGGTATAGGCAAAGGTCACCTCGTCAAGGAGATCGACGCCTTGGGCGGCGCTATGGCCGAGGCGGCCGACGAAGCCGGCATCCAGTTCCGGATCCTGAATTCGAGCAAGGGCCCGGCAGTGCGCGCCACGCGGGCCCAGGCTGACCGAGTGCTGTATCGACAGGCGATTCGACGCCGCCTGGAGAATCAACCGAACCTCTGGTTGTTTCAACAGGGGGTCGACGATTTGATCCTCGAAGGCGACCGTGTCGCCGGCGCGGTCACCCAACTCGGCGTGCGTTTCCGTGCGCCGAATGTCGTGCTGACGGCGGGCACCTTCCTCAACGGCCTGATCCACGTCGGCCTGGCCAGGCATTCGGCCGGCCGCGCCGGGGATCCGCCGTCGGTGTCTCTGGCGGAACGGCTGAAAGAGTTGAAGCTCCCGCAAGGGCGGCTGAAAACCGGGACCCCCCCGCGCATCGACGGACGGACGATCGATTTCTCGCGTTGCGAGGAGCAACCGGGCGACCTGGATCCGGTCCCGGTCTTCTCGTTTCTTGGTGCTGCATCGCAGCATCCGCGTCAGGTCCCGTGCTGGATCACGCATACGACGCAGCGTACGCATGAAATCATCCGCGGCGGCCTCGATCGGAGTCCGCTCTATACCGGCGTCATCGGTGGCGTCGGGCCGCGCTACTGCCCATCGATCGAGGACAAGATCCAGCGTTTCGCCTCGAAGGATTCGCACCAGGTCTTCCTGGAGCCCGAAGGGCTGACGACGAACGAGTTCTATCCGAACGGCATATCGACGAGCTTGCCTTTCGATGTCCAGCTCGAACTCGTGCATTCGATTCCGGGGCTCGAACGGGCGCACTTGCTGCGTCCGGGTTATGCGATCGAATACGACTACTTCGATCCGCGCGCGCTCAATCGTTCGCTCGAAACCCGGGCGATCGAGGGGCTGTTCTTCGCCGGCCAGATCAATGGGACGACCGGTTACGAGGAAGCCGCTGCGCAAGGGCTGCTCGCCGGTATCAACGCGGGCCTGCGCGCTCGCGGGCGTGAGGCCTGGTGTCCGCGACGCGACGAAGCCTACATCGGAGTGCTCGTGGACGATCTGGTCACACGCGGGGTCTCCGAGCCCTACCGGATGTTTACCAGCCGTGCCGAGTACCGATTGAGTCTTCGCGAAGACAACGCCGATCTGCGGCTGACCGCGATCGGTCGCGAGCTCGGTTGCGTCGATGACGAACGATGGACGAAGTTCTCGAAAAAACGCGACGCGATCGCTGAAGAATCGAAACGACTGGCTGGTACCTGGGTCAATCCGCAGTCACTGCCTGCCGACCGCGCGACGGCCGCGATCGGTCAGCCGATCGAGCGCGAACACTCGCTGGCCGACCTGCTTCGCCGGCCCGGCGTCGACTATGCGCGCTTGCTCGACGTGGTCGGGGGGCCGAAGGTCGACGACCCCCAGGTGGCCGAGCAGGTCGAAATCCAGATCAAGTACGCCGGCTACATCGAGCGGCAGCGCGTCGAAATCGCTCGCCAGTCGAACAACGAGCAGTTGCGCATCCCCGAGGATTTCGATTACTCGCAGGTGCGCGGCCTGTCCTTCGAGGTCCGACAGAAACTCACGCAGCAGCGTCCCGAAACGATCGGCCAGGCGGCGCGGATCTCGGGCGTCACGCCAGCGGCAATCTCCCTGCTGCTGGTTCACCTGAAGAAGCGTCGCCAGCACTCGGCTGACGTCCGGGCCGCCTGAGTTGGCCGGGCGCAAGCAGGGCGAAAACGCCGGCCGCTCACTGGCGGTCGAGCCGCCGAGCCGGGCGGATTCCGCGGGCGCGGCCAGCCGGGCAGAGCGCAGGGAGGAGGTCGGCGGCGCAAGTCGCGCGGGGAATGCCGGCGAGGCGGGTCTCGGACACGAGGCGAAGCGCCGCCCGGTCCGGGCCTCGTCTGCCGGGGGGCGAAGGCTCGGGTCGACTCGGGCCGCAGCCGCCTTCGATCGCGCCGGCTTGATCCGCGCCCTCGATGACGGGCTCACCGGACTCGGACTGTCGATACCGGCGTTTCAGCGCGAGCAACTGATCGACTATCTCGCGCTGCTGAGCCGATGGAATGCGGTCTACAACCTGACGGCGGTTCGCGACCCGGACGCGATGCTCGTGCACCACCTGCTCGACAGCCTGGCGATCGTCCAGCCGCTGGCGGCTCGCGGACCGTTCGGTTCCGTTGTCGACGTCGGCAGCGGCGGCGGCCTGCCCGGGGTCGTGCTCGCGATCGTCTGGCCCGAAGCGTTCGTTCACCTGGTCGAGCCGGTCGGCAAGAAGGCTGCCTTCCTGCGGCAGTGCGCGTTGGAACTGGCGCTTACCGGGCTGCGTGTTCACGCAACGAAGATCGAGTCGCTTGCCGGGCGCCGGGAGTTCGAAGCCGACCTGATCGTGTGCCGCGCCTTTGCGTCGCTGCGCGATTTCGTTGCGGGCTTGGGCGGGCTCGTCGGGCCGGCGACGATCGTCGCTGCGATGAAGGGCCGGCTGCCGAACGACGAGATCGCGTCGCTGCCGGATGACTGGCGCGTGCAGCAGGTGCTGCCGCTGGACGTGCCGCGACTCGGTGCCGAGCGCCACCTGCTGCTGCTCGAGCGCGTCGATGGACGCGGCGAGACCCGCTCGCCGCCCTGCGACCGAAACTCCGCTTCCACGCATTGATTCGCCGGAAACCAGCATCGATGGCCAAGACTTTCGTAATCGCCAACCAGAAGGGGGGCGTCGGCAAGACGACGACGAGCGTGAACCTGGCTGCCGCGCTCGCGAAGCTGGGTCGTCGCACCTTGCTCGTCGATCTCGACCCGCAGGGCAACGCGACGATGGGCAGCGGGATCGACAAGCGCGCGCTCGAGCACTCGGTCTACGAGCTGCTGATCGGGCAGTGCGCGCTCGCCGAAGCGGTACGGCCGGCCGGCACCGGTGGCTACGACGTGCTGCCGGCCAATCGCGAGCTGGCCGGCGCCGAAGTCGAACTCGTCGGACTCGAACGACGCGAGACTCGGCTGCGCGACGCGCTGGCCGAAGCCGAGGATCGCTACGACTTCGTGCTGATCGATTGCCCGCCTTCGCTGTCGCTGCTCACGCTCAATGGGTTCTGCGCCGCCAACGGCGTGATCATCCCGATGCAGTGCGAGTACTACGCGCTCGAGGGACTGTCCGACCTCGTGAACACGATCCGCAAGGTGCACGCGAACTTCAACACGCGCCTGCAGGTGATCGGGCTGTTGCGCGTGATGTTCGATCCGCGGATGACGCTGTCGCAGCAGGTGTCGGCGCAGCTCGAACAGCACTTCGGCGACAAGGTCTTCGGGACGATCATTCCGCGCAACGTGCGGCTGGCCGAGGCGCCCAGCTACGGCATGCCGGGCGTCGAGTTCGACCCGGGCTCGAAGGGCGCGAAGGCCTATATTGCGTTCGCTGGCGAGCTGATCGAGCGACTGGACCGGATTGCGGCCGGCGCCGCTGCGGTGCGGACTCCCGCGGCCCCGCGCGCAGCCTCGCCTGCAGCGCCATCGGCGGACACGACTGCCGCTGCGTCCGCTATTCCAGCCCGCGCTCCTGCCGGCGCTCCTGCCGGTGCTCCGGCCGCCGCCTCTGCACCCGCCGCTGTCCCCGCCGGGGTCCCGACGCCGGCCGACATCGATGCGCAAGCCGCCCCGAACCCGCGCCCGCAAACTCGCGAACAGGCATTCCCGCAACCGAAGAATCCGGATCCACAGCAATGACCAGGCAGAAACAGAAAGGACTCGGCCGTGGCCTCGAAATCCTGCTCGGAGGCGACGCGCCGCCCGCATTCGCCGAAGCCGCCGCCGACCGACCGCTGGCGTCGCTGCCACTGGCAAGACTGCAGCCGGGACGCTACCAGCCTCGCACGCGGATGGACGAAACCGCGCTCGAGGAGCTCGCGGCGTCGATCCGCTCGCACGGGCTCATGCAGCCGATCGTCGTGCGCCCGAACGGCGATTCGAAGTGGGAAATCATTGCAGGCGAGCGGCGCTTTCGTGCAGCTTCGCTGGCCGGCCTCGACGAGGTTCCGGTCGTCGTTCGCGAAGTGCCCGACGAGCAGGCGCTGCAACTCGCGTTGATCGAGAACATCCAGCGCGAAGACCTGAACCCGCTGGAGGAGGCCCAGGCCATCAAGCGCCTGATCGACGAGTTCGACCATTCGCACGAGCAGGCGGCCGAAGCCATCGGACGGTCGCGAAGCGCCACGTCGAACTTGCTGCGCCTGCTCAACCTGGCCGAACCGGTTCAGACGATGCTGCTGGCCGGCGACCTCGACATGGGCCACGCGCGTGCGCTGCTGGCCGTCGATCGCGCGCAGCAGATCATGCTTGCCCACGAGGTCGTCGAACGACGCTTGTCGGTGCGCGAAACGGAGAAGCTGGTCCAGCGCACCTTGGAGGACAGGGCCGAGGACGGTCGAAAGCCGCGCGGCCCGGCGGCCGTCGATCGCGACATGCTGCGGCTGCAGGAGCGCCTGGCCGACGCGCTGGCTGCGCCGGTCAAGCTGCGCGCCGACGCGAAGGGTCGTGGCCGGCTGACGATCGATTTCGGCAGCATCGAACAGTTCCAGGGGTTGCTCGAGCGCCTCGGGGTGTCCGAAGCGGACTGAACGTCGCGGCGCTTGCCGGATCAGATGCCGCCGGGTTTGCGCAGGTGGTCGGCCCGATCGGCCGAGCGTACGGAGACGTCGCGCAACGCACCCTCGTGCAGCACCTTGAGGCCGATCGTGCTTCCGGCGGGGCCGACCTGCCTGATGTGACGGTAGAACTCGGCCTGGTCGGCAAAGCGCTTGTCGTCGACCGCGACGATGATGTCGCCTACCGCGAGGCCGGCCTTCTCGGCCGGCCCGTCGCGCGTGAGCCGCGACACGATCAGGTTGCCGCGCACGTTCTCGGTCGTCAGCCCGAGCCAGGGCTGCACCGGGCCGTCGCGACGGCCCTTGCTCAGCAGGTCCGCCAGGATCGGCTTGATCAGGTTGACCGGGACGAACATGTTGCCCGGAACGCCCGACCGATCGTCTGCCGCATCGTTGACGATCAACGAGCCCACGCCGACGAGCTTGCCGTCGCTGCTCATCAGCGCGGCGCCGCTCCAGTTGTTGACCGGCGGGAACGTGAAGATTGCCCGGTCGAGCAGGTATTCCCAGCCGCCGGCGAACGCCTTGCGGGAGATCACGATCAGCTCGGTGGCAGCCGGTTCGCCGTGGCCCAGGGTCAGGACCCTCGCGCTCGCCTCGATCTCGTCCGAGTCGCCGAGCTGCAACGGCGTGCCGTCGAGCGGCACGGCCGTGCGAACGATGCCGAGACCGCTCTCGTGGTCGTAGCCGGCCACGCTGGCCGGGATCGTCTTGCCGGATTCGGTCAGGATCTCGACCGTCTCGGCTTCGAGCAGCAGGTAGCCGATCGTGAGGACGGTCGTCGGATCCAGGATGGCGCCGGAACCCATGCGCCGGGCGCCCAGCGAAGCGGCCGCTTCGCTGTCGGACATCGCCGTGGTGCGCACGCCGACGACGGTGCCGACCAGCTCGCGCAGCAGCGACGGACCCGCCGTTCGGGTGTCTGCCGGAGCCGACGATTCCGTAGTGGCCGGCAGCGCCGATGGCCAGGCCAGCGCCGCGGCCAGCACGAGCAGCCAGAGCATTGACGTGTTGCGCTGCAAGATCCTCGCATGCATCGCTGGATTCATGGCGTCCCTCGCATCATCGAAGCGGCGAGCGCGGCAACTCCATCGTACTGCGCTTCCGGGGCCTTTGCGTGCTTACTTGACGTCGGACTGAGCAAACAGGTGGCCCGCGTCGTTTCCACCGGGCAGCGGCCGGCGACACCGATCGATCCGGTCCGAACGACCGCCAACCGGCGCCTTCGAACGCGACCATTCGGCCCAATCCGCAGCGTGCCGAACTGTTGTTGCGCTGCAGCACTCGCCTTGCCCTTCGTCGGTCTGCGGGCTAGAATCCGTAGTCTTTGTCCGCTGCAGAGCCGGATAGCATGTTTTTAGCCGTCGGTCTGCAAGCCGCCGTAGTGCTTGGACTGGCCGTTTTGGTCGGCGGGGTATGGAGTCGCGAAGCGGCACTTTCCCTGGTTTACGGCGGCGCTGCGGCCATCGTCCCGAACGCGCTGTTTGCGGTGCGTCTGGCCCTTCACCGGGGTCGCTCGCCGGAGTCGTATCCGGCAGTGTTCTTCCTCGGCGAGATCGTCAAGATCGGCCTGACCGTCGCCATGCTCGTCTGGGCCGCGAAGTCGATGCCCCAGCTGCAGTGGCCTGCGCTGGTGGCGGGACTGATCGCGGCGCTGCACGCGCCGTTCCTGCTGCCGCTGGTCGCACGCGGGAACGAGTCGTCGCGGCCGACCGATGGCGCCGGGCACGGGCATAGACCAGACGCAACCAGGCCTCAACCGCCAACAACAGAGAATCGGTAATCCATGGCTGCAGGTTCCAGCGCGCCGACCGCGCCCGAATACATCGTCCATCACCTGGGGCACATGAACACCTCGGGGTCGCCGCAGACGAACATCGTCGATTTCTCGATCATCAACATCGACACGGTCTTCTGGTCCGTGGTGCTCGGCGTGCTGATGTGCTGGTTGCTGTATCGCGCGGCACAGGCCGTCAAGGTCGAGGCGCCGGGGCGTTTCGTCGGGGCCTTCGAGGCGCTGGTCGAGTTCGTGCACGAGCAGGCGCGCTCGATCGTGCACGGCGACATCCGGATGATCGCGCCGCTGGCGCTGACCGTGTTCATCTGGATCTTCCTGATGAACGCGATGGACTTGCTGCCCGTCGACCTGCTGCCCTGGCTCGGCCAGCTGGTGGGCATCCACTACATGCGCGTGGTCCCGACCGCGGACCTCAATGCCACGCTGGCGATGTCGAGCGCCGTGCTCGGGGCGTCGATCTACTACGGCATCAAGATCAAGCACCCGGGCGGCTTCTTCAAGGAGCTGTTCTCGGCGCCGTTCGGCGCGAACGTCCTCGTCGCGCCGTTCAATTTCCTGCTGAACATCATCGAGTACCTGGCCAAGACCGTCTCGCTGGGCATGCGGTTGTTCGGCAACATGTACGCCGGCGAGCTGCTGTTCATGCTGATCGCGCTGCTCGGTGCGACCGCCACCTGGTGGGGTTTCGGCCTGCACTTCCTCACCGGTCTCGCCTGGGCGATCTTCCACATCCTGATCATCACGCTCCAGGCCTTCATCTTCATGATGCTCACGCTCGTCTACATCGGGCAGGCGCATGAAGGGCATTGAGCCCGCTTTCCCTCCCTGCTCTTTTTCGTCAATCGCGGTTATTTCTCAACAGGAAAATCAACATGACCAACGTCGCTTTCGTCGCGCTCGCTTGCGGTTTGATCATCAGCCTCGGTGCGCTGGGTGCCTGCCTCGGCATCGGCAACATGGGCGGCAAGTACATCGAAGCGGCTGCCCGCCAGCCCGAGCTGATGGACAAGCTGCAGACCAAGATGTTCCTGCTGGCCGGCCTGATCGACGCCGCCTTCCTGATCGGCGTCGGTATCGCGATGCTGTTCGCGTTCGCCAACCCGTTCGTGGGCTGATCGCGCAAGCATTTCGTCAACCGACACCAGGAGGATCGTCGTGAATCTGAACGCGACGCTTATCGTCCAGATCGTCGTCTTCCTCGCGCTGTGGTGGTTCACCGCCAGGTTCGTGTGGCCGCCGATCACGAA
>JAAZBL010000089.1 GCA_012513825.1 Limnobacter sp.
CTACCTGAGGCGGCGGGACCGGCACGGGATCGCCGGGGTGCTCGTCCTTTTCGTGCTGTTCGTCTCGCCGCTCTGCGCGCTTTCGAACGCCTTGTTCTCGGCACGTACCGTCCATCACCTGTTGCTGGTCCTGGTCGCGGCGCCGCTGCTGGCGGGCCCGGCCCGCTCGCAGGCCGGAAAAGCCGCCTCGGACGATGGCCTTCGTGGCGTCGGCCCGGCATTCGCGCTTTCGACGATCGCGCTCTGGGCCTGGCACGTGCCGGCGCTCTACGCGGCGGCGCTGCAGCATGCGCCGGTCTACGGACTGATGCAGGCGACGCTGCTCGCGAGCGCCTGGCTCTACTGGCGCAGGATCCTGTCCGCCACGCCCGGGGCCGCACTCGGCGGCCTCGTCGCCGGTGCGATGCAGATGGGATTGCTCGGCGCGCTGCTGACCTTCGCGCAGCGACCGCTCTACGAGCCGCATCTGCTCGGCACCGAGGCCTGGGGGCTCGCAGCGCTGACCGACCAGCAACTGGCGGGGCTGCTGATGTGGGTACCGGCGATGCTGCCCTATGCCTGGGCGGGCTGGCGCGTGGCGGCAGGCGCATGGCAGCGCGCTGCGCCTGCCGGGGAGCATCGCGCTGCATGACGCTCGTCGCCTTCAAGGCCCTGCACATCGCGGCGCTGCTGCTGTGGTGCGCCGGCCTGCTGGCGCTGCCGCTCGTGCTCGAGCGACATCACTCGCACGAAACCCAGGGCCGCTATGCCCGGCTGCGCCGGTTCACGCACTACGGCTACATCGTCGTCGTCACGCCGGCCGCGGTGCTGGCCATCGCCGCGGGTACCGCGCTCATCTGGATGCGCGGCGTGTTCGTGCCCTGGATGTTCGTGAAGCTGCTGGCCGTCGGCGCCCTGGTCGCGATTCACGTCTACGTCGGCCACACGGTCCTGCTGATGAGCGAGCGCCGCGGCGCACACACGCCGCCGCCGATGTGGCCGGTCGCGCTGGCGGCCGGCATCGTGATGCTCGTGATCCTGCTGCTCGTGCTCGGCAAGCCGGCACTGCCCGATATCGCGCCCGACTGGCTGCGCACGCCGCGTTATCGATCGCTGCCGTTCGACGCGACGCCCAACTGATACTCGAAGACCAGCTTGCCGCCATGCCAGCCCGCGAAGCCGGTAAAGACGAGCGCCAGCGCCGACAAACCGATGCCCCAGGGCAGCACCGCCTGCTCGTAGCCCCCCAGGCGCAAGCCCCAGTTGGCGCCGAGCACCGACAGCAACATCACGGCCACGACGAAATGCGTCCAGCTCGCCGAGCGCTGACGGATCCCGCGCACGAGCAGCAACTCTGCGGTACCCACGAGGCCGGCCAGCACGCCGAGCACGAATCCTCCGCCGCAAGCCCACATCGCCGCGCGCGCCCAGAACGCGTCGCCGGTCCACCAGTACAGGGCGTCGGCGCCGAAAGTGCAGGCGGTCAACGCGATCGGGAACGTGACCAGCATCGCGTGCACCGGATGGTCGCCGACGGCCACCTTCGAGTCGGTGTCGTCGAACACCGGTTCGAGCTCGATCGGGTCGACGAGACCTCCCCTGGATGGCGACGACTCGTGGGCCGAAGCCTCGGGCGCGGGCGGCTTGCTCATGCTGCCGATGATGACACGCCGCGCGCGCTCCTCGGCTCGAGCATGGTTTTCGCAGGCTTCGGCCTGGCCGGCTGCGAGGGCGCGCTGTCGACGCTCGATCCGGCCGGGCCGCATGCAGCGTCGATCGCCGGGCTCTGGTGGTCGATGTTCGGCGGCGCGCTGTTGCTCGCGACCCTCGTCTACGTATTGCTTGCGATGGCGTTTCGCCGACGCGGCACCGAGCGCCCGGTCTCGCGCCGCCTGTGGATCGTCGGACTCGGCCTGGTCCTGCCCGGCGTGGTACTGAGCGCGCTGCTCGCCGCGGCCTTGCAGGTCGGCAGCAGCACGCTGGCCCGCGGCGAAGCGCTGCGCATCGAAGCGCAGGCCAGCCGCTGGACCTGGACCTTTCGTTATCCGGACGGCCGGACCAGCGAGGGAATCCTGCACCTGCCGGCCGGCCGCGCGGTCGACCTCGAGATCAGCGCGACCGACGTGATCCACAGCCTGTGGATTCCGCGCCTGGCCGGCAAGCTCGATGCGATCCCGGGCAAGGTCAACGTCTTGCGCGTGATCGCCGCCGAGCCGGGGCGCCTGCAGGGGACCTGCGCCGAATACTGCGGCCCCGGTCACGCCGGACACGGGTTCGACGTCGTGGTCCACGACGCCGACGGCTGGGCCGCACGGCATGCGGGTGACCGCCGATGAGCGCGCTGCGACGCCATCGCGCACTCGACCGGATCTGGCGCAACGAGCCCGGCTGGCGCGGCCACTTGGCCTCGGTCAACCATACGACGCTCGGACTGCGCTTCATGGTCGCGGCCTTCGTGTTCTTCGCGATCGCCGGCCTGCTCGCGATGCTGATCCGCGCGCAGCTGGCCACGCCGCATAGCGACTTCATCGGTCCGGACGCCTATGCGCAGGTGTTCACGATGCACGGCAGCATCATGATGTTCCTGTTCGCGATCCCGCTGCTCGAAGGGCTTGCGATGTACCTGCTGCCGAAGCTGCTCGGGGCGCGCGACCTCGCGTTTCCGCGCGTGTCGGCGCTCGGCTGGTGGTGCTACCTGTTCGGCGGATCGATCCTGATCGCCGCGATGATCGCCGGCGTGGCGCCCGATTCCGGCTGGTTCCTGTACCCGCCGCTCGCGTCGAAACCCTATACGCCCGGGATCAACGCCGACGTCTGGCTGCTCGGCATCACCTTCGTCGAGATCTCGGCGCTGGCCGCCGCGATCGAGATCGTCGTCTCGGTGCTGAAGCTGCGTGCGGCCGGCATGCGGCTCGACCGGATGCCGATCTACGCCTGGTACCTGCTGGCAACCGCGGGAATGATGGTCTTCGCGTTCCCGCCGCTGATCCTCGGCTCGATCCTGCTCGAGGTCGAACGCGCGTTCGGCTGGCCGTTCTACACGGCCGACCGCGGCGGCTCGCCGCTGCTCTGGCAGCACCTGTTCTGGCTGTTCGGCCACCCCGAGGTCTACATCATCTTCCTGCCGGCGGCCGGGGCGATCTCGACGATGCTGCCGGTGCTCGCACGCACGCGGCTGGTCGGCTACGGCCCCATCGTCGCGGCCGTGCTGGCGCTCGCCTTCCTGAGCTTCGGCCTCTGGGTGCACCACATGTACACGACCGGCATCCCGCACATGGCGCTCGGCTTCTTCTCGGCCGCATCGTCGCTGGTCGCGGTGCCGACCGCCGTGCAGATCTTTTCCTGGCTCGCGACCCTGTGGCAGGGACGCCCGGAGCTGAAACTGCCGATGCTGTACCTGATCGGCTTCTTCATCGTGTTCGTGCTGGGCGGGCTCACCGGCGTCATGGTGGCCGTCGTGCCCTTCGACCAGCAGGCCCACGACAGCGCGTTCGTCACCGCACACCTGCATTACGTGCTCGTCGGCGGCTTCGTCTTTCCGATGATGGCCGCCGCGCACTGGTGGCTGCCGCACATGAGCGGGCGCCGCTATCCGACGCGGATGGGCGTGGCGGCTTTCTGGCTCGTGCTGATCGGCTTCAACCTGACCTTCCTCGGCATGCACCTGACCGGGCTTCTCGGCATGCCCCGGCGGATCGACACCTACGCCGCCGACATCGGGTGGACCGCCCTCAATCTCGCGTCTTCGGTCGGCGGCTTCGTGCAGGCGATCGGCTTCGCGCTGTTCGCCCTCGACATCGGCCTGCAGGTCCGGTTCGGACGGCGCAGCGAACGCGACCCCTGGCACGCCGAGACGCTCGAATGGGCGATGCCGACGCCCCCGCCCCCGTACAACTTCGTGAGCCTGCCGCGCGTCGAAAGCCGCGAGCCGCTGCTCGACGACCCGGACCTGGGCCTGCGGCTCGTGCGCGGCGAAGGCCTGCTCGCCGAAGCGCGCAACGGCTGGCGCGAAACGCTGGCCGTCGACATCGTCAGCGGCGAACCCGAGCACATCGCGGTCGTGCCCGGAAACTCGCTGCTGCCGATCACGATGGCCGCGGTGCTCGGAGGTTTCTTCCTGTCGATGCTCGCCGGCTGGTATCCGGTCGCGCCGGCGTTCCTCGTCGTGGCCGCTGCGATCGGCTGGCGCTGGGCCACCGAGACCGGAAGCGCGGTGCCGATCGGCAGGCTGCCCGCAGGCGACGGGCTCGAACTGCCGACGCAACACGAGGTCCGCGGCGGCCCCGGCTGGTGGGGCAGCGTCGTCACCGTCGCAGCCAGCTTGACCTTGCTCGCGTCGCTGCTGTTCGGACACGCGTTCCTGTGGACCGTGTCGCCCGACTGGCCGCCGCCGTCGCTGGTCCCAGCAGTCTGGCTCGAGCCGCTGCTCGTGCTGGTGGGCGCAGCGCTTGCGCTTTGGGCCGGGCGGCGGGCCGACCTCGGCGCTGCCGATGGCGGCCCTGCCGATGCCGCGTCTTCACGCCGCGCCAGCGTGGACGGCACGCGCCTGCGCGCCCCGGTCACGCTGGCGATCTGCGGCCAGTTGCTGGCCTTCGCTGCGCTGATCGCGCTGGTGGCGTGGCGGATTCCGTCGCCTGCCGAACATGCGTATGCCGCGACGGCGATGGCGATGGCTGCCTACGCGCTGTTCCACGTCGGGCTCGCGCTGATGATGTGGCTGTTCGTTCGACGGCGCATCGCGTCGGGCCACATCGCCGGAGATCGCAGCGCACCGCTGCGCATCGTGCGGCTCTGGGGCGGGCTCGGCGCACTGTCGGCGGCGGGCATCACCTTGCTGCTGGTGCTCCCGGCCTGGCTGGCATGAAAGCGATCGGACGCATGGTCGCCGGCCTGGTCCTGTGGGCCGTCGCGTTCACCGTGCTGTATTCGCTGCACGGCGTCGGCTGCGAACGCGGCTGGGCCGAGACGCAACTGCTCGGCCTCAGCCTGCACCGCGCGGTGCTGCTCGCCGTCTGGATCCTCGGCATGGCCGCCGGGCTCGCGCTGGCGCTGGCCGTCGACTGGCGGCGCGAACGCATGACCGAGCGCGTCGGCTACTGGATCGCCTGGGCCGGCACGGTCTCGATCTTCGCGTCGGGCCTGCCGGTCGCCGTGCTGCCCGACTGTCTCTGACGCTGGATTGTCTTCGCGCAGCCGATTCGAACGGAGCAGACTAGAATTCCCCGCATCGACTCCATCGACCCGCTCGCGCGGGCGCCAGCCGTGACCGACATCAACCGATTTTCGCAGGATTCCACGCGCATCGACCTCGACGAAGTCGCCCGCCTCGTCGATGCGCTCGAAGCCGACCTGGCGCGCGCGCGTACCGACTCGTCCCAGATCGACGCGCTGCGTGCCGAGGTCGAGCAATTGCGCACCGCGCTCGAAACCGGGCAGCCCGCGCACGAAGACGAAGGCAGCGTGCGCGAGCGCCTGCACCGGCTGGGCGACGTACTGGTCAGCGATGCCTTCGAGGGCAGCCAGTACATCACCCGGATCGGCCGCCTGCTCGGCATGTAATGGAGCCCGATCCGATGAATGGCGCCGAATCGCTGGTCCGCACGCTGCTCGCATCGAACGTCGATGTCTGTTTCACGAACCCGGGCACCTCGGAGATGCACTTCGTGGCCGCGCTCGACCAGGTGCCCGGCATGCGCTGCGTGCTGGGCCTGTTCGAGGGCGTGGTCACCGGCGCCGCCGACGGCTACGCGCGGATGGCCGACCGCCCGGCGGCGACGCTGCTGCATCTCGGGCCGGGACTCGCGAACGGCCTGGCAAACCTGCACAACGCGCGCAAGGCGCGCACGCCGGTCCTCAACATCGTCGGCGAACATGCGATCTCGCATCGTGCCTACGAAACGCCGCTCGCCAGCGACATCGAGACGATCGCGCGCGGCGTTTCGCACTGGGTGCGCACGTCGGCCGATGCGCGCTCGGTCGCTGCCGATGCAGCCGAAGCGGTTCGCGAGGCACGCAGCGGCGCCGGTCGAATCGCGACGCTGATCCTGCCGGCCGACACCGCCTGGAACGAGGCCGATGGTCCGGCTCCGATGCACGAGCCGCCGCCGCGCGGCCAGGCCGATGCCGCAACGATCGCGCAGGCCGTCGCGGCGATCCGCGCGGGCAAGCGGGTCACGCTGATGCTGTCCGGTCGCGCGCTGCGGGAGCCCTGCCTGACGATCGCCGGACGCATCGCCGCGGCCACCGGCGTACGCCTGCTGTCGCAGCAGTCGAACGCGCGCGTCGAGCGCGGC
>JAAZBL010000090.1 GCA_012513825.1 Limnobacter sp.
CCGACGTGATGCCGTTCTGGTTCGGCGAACCCGACGCAGTGACGCCGGCCTTCATCCGCGAGGCGGCCAAGGCGGCGCTCGATGCCGGCGACACCTTCTACCACCACAACCTGGGCATCGCGCCGCTGCGCGAGGCGCTGTCGGCCTACCTCGGACGTGCCCACCCGCCGGTCGAAAGCGAGCGCATCGTCGTCACCAGCAGCGGTGTCAATGCGCTGATGCTGGCGGCACAGGCGATCCTTTCGCCGGGCGATCGTGTCGTTGCCGTGGTGCCGCTATGGCCGAACCTCGTCGAAATCCCGCGCATCCTCGGCGCCGAAGTCGCGCGTGTGCCATTGACGCTGTCGCCCGAGCGGCGCTGGCGACTCGACCTCGACCGGCTGATCGACGCAATCGGCACCGACGCACGCGCAGTCATCGTCAACTCGCCGAACA
The DNA here is from genome assembly GCA_012513825.1 of Limnobacter sp. Classification (GTDB taxonomy): domain Bacteria; phylum Pseudomonadota; class Gammaproteobacteria; order Burkholderiales; family Burkholderiaceae_E; genus Zeimonas. The sequence continues at coordinate 436 of JAAZBL010000090.1, forward strand.
ACCCGACCGGCTGGACGATGCCCGACGACGACATGCGCGCGCTGCTCGCGCACTGCCGCCGCCACGGAATCTGGATCGTCTCCGACGAGGCCTACGAGCGACTCGTCTTCGACGGCAGTCGTCAGGCGCCGTCGATGCTGGATCCGGCCAGCCCGGACGACCGGCTCATCGTGGCCAACACGTTCTCGAAGGCCTGGCAGATGACCGGCTGGCGGCTCGGCTGGCTGGTCGTCCCGCCTTCGCTGGGTGCGGACCTCGGCAAGCTCGTCGAATTCAATACCTCGTGCGCACCGGGTTTCGTCCAGCAGGCGGCCGTCGTCGCGCTGCGCGACGGCGAAAGCGTCGTCCGAAGTTTCGTGGACGAACTCGGCCGGCGCCGCGACGCGCTGCTCGCGCGCCTGGCCGCCATCGAAGGCGTCGAGGCCGGCATTCCCGACGGCGCGATGTACGCGTTCCTTCGCATCGCGGGTGCGAAGGACAGCCTTGCGCTGGCCAAGTCGCTCGTGAACCACGCGCGGATCGGACTGGCCCCCGGCGTGGCCTTCGGACCCGAAGGCGAAGGTTTCCTGCGCTGGTGCTTCGCGCGGCCGATACCCGAACTGCTCGAAGCCGCCGCACGTCTCGAACGCTTCCTTCAGCGGCGCTGAGACGCGTGGCCGGCGATTTCGGCGAAGCTTCGACGACGCTCGTGCGCGCCGGCGGGGCTCAACGCGCCTGCGGCACGCCGCGATTCGCCAGCGCGTCGGCCCGTTCGTTCTCCGGATGGCCCGAATGACCGCGCACCCAGCGCCAGCTGATCTGATGGCTGGCCAGCAAGGCGTCGAGCGCCCGCCACAGGTCCTCGTTCTTGACCGGCTTGCGATCGGCGGTCTTCCAGCCGCGCTGCTTCCAGTTGCGCAGCCATTCGGTCACGCCCTTCTGCACGTACTGCGAGTCGGTATGGACGACGACCCGGCTTGGCCGCTTGAGCGCGCGCAGCGCCTCGATGACGGCGGTCAACTCCATCCGGTTGTTGGTGGTCAGGCTTTCGCCGCCGAACAGCTCGCGTTCGTGCTCGCCGTACTTGAGCAAGGCGCCCCAGCCTCCGGGTCCCGGGTTGCCCTTGCAGGCGCCATCGGTGTAAATATCGACAGATTCGTTCATCAGGATCGATTGTAGTGTCCGACCAGGGGCCGGAGGATTTGCGATGCTCGAAAAGCAGGTGCTGAACTTTGTCCAGAAGATCGGACGCCAACACCCGATGCCGCTCCGCATCACGCTATGGGACGGCTCGAGCACGGCCCTGGCCGAAGACGCGCGCGTCGAGGTGCGGCTGAACAAGCCGGGCGCCGCGCGCTACATGCTCAAGCCCTCGCTCGACGGGCTGGGGGAAGCCTTCGTCGAAGGGCTGATCGACGTCGACGGCGACATCCACGACGTGATCGACATCGCCGACGGCCTTTCGCGCGCCGGTGACACCGAGGGCGGCCGCGGCAAGCTGCCGTCCTGGCTCGCTGCGCACTCGCGCAAATCCGACCGCAAGGCGATCGAGTACCACTACGACGTTTCCAACGAGTTCTATTCGTTGTGGCTCGACCCGCAGATGGTCTACTCGTGCGGCTACTTCCCCGAAGGCAACGAAGACCTCGCCACCGCGCAGCGGCTCAAGCTCGAGCACATCTGCCGCAAGCTGATGCTGTCGCCCGGGCAGACGCTGCTCGACATCGGCTGCGGCTGGGGTGCGCTGGCGATTCACGCGGCGCGCGAACACGGCGCTCAGGTCGTCGGCATCACGCTATCGACGAACCAGTACGAACTGGCGCGCGAACGCGTGCGCGAACAGGGTCTCGAGGATCGCGTCGACATCCGGCTGCAGGACTATCGCGACGTACCGGGCGAAGCCGTCTTCGACCGCATCTCGTCGGTCGGCATGTTCGAGCACGTGGGCCTCAAGAACCTGCGCCCGTACTTCGACGTCATGTATCGGCTGCTGAAGCCGGGCGGCGTCGCGCTGAACCACGGGATCACGTCGAGCGACGCCGACAGCCGTTCGGTCGGCATGGGCGCCGGCAACTTCATCGATCGCTACGTCTTCCCCGACGGAGAGCTGCCCCACGTGTCGCTCGCGATTCGTGAAATGTCGGCGGCCGGATTCGAACTCGCCGACGCCGAGTCGCTGCGCCGGCACTACGCGCGCACCTTGCGCTTCTGGTCCGACGCGTTCGAGCGCAACCTGGCACGGCTCACCGAGCTGGCGGGCGAACGGCGCACACGGATCTGGCGCGTTTACCTGGCCGGGTGCGCGCACGCGTTCGCGCAGAACTGGGTCAACATCTACCAGTTGCAGGCGATCAAGCCGCTGGCTGGCGAGCACGCGGCCGAGAGCCCGCTTCCGATGTCGCGCGCGTATCTCTATCGCGACTGAGAGGTCGGGTCGCGGCATTCGGGTCGCCGCAGACGCCGGCGACCTACCGCAGATGCGAATGCCGCCGCACGGCGACCTGCCGCTCGCGCACCCGGCGCGGCGCAATGACCGCGACGGCCGGGCGGCGCAGACGCCGACTGCGCCGGATCGCCGGGCCGACGAGCCGCATCCCGCAGACGCGCTTGACGGCCGACACGAAATAGACGGCACCGCAGATCGGCCACCAGCGATCGCCGGCCGACTCGAAGAAGCGCGTGCGCTCGAGCCACTTTTCGCTGCGGCATGGCGGCCGGTAGCAGCCGAAGCGGCCGTGCTCCATCTCGAAGCTGAGCAGCTTGAACCAGTCGCGCAGTCGCGGCAGCCCGATGAACTGGCCGTCGCCGGGCAGGAACGGCTTTCCGAGCGGGCGCCCGAGAATCTGGCGCGCGCCCCACAGGCTCACCGGATTGAAACCCGAAACGATGACCCTGCCCTCCGGCCTCAGCACCCGATCGACCTCGCGCAGCACCTGGTGCGGGTCGTCGGCGAACTCGAGCACATGGGGCAGCACGACCAGGTCGAGCGACTGCGTATCCAGTGGCAGCGCCTCGTAGCGATC
>JAAZBL010000091.1 GCA_012513825.1 Limnobacter sp.
CCATGAAGGACGCCGGACCGGCAGTCGAACCGCCGGCCCGGCGCGACGGCGGCGTCGATCGCCGCCGTGCTGCTGCTTCGGAGCTCGTCTAGCGCGGCTTTGCGACGCTCAGCATGAACATGCCCTGCACGAGCGGATCGCCGGTGACGACCCGCGTGCCGGCCGTCAGGCCCATGCCCTGCAGCCCGAGGAAGATCGCGGGCGCCACGCCCGACGAACCCTCGGAGGGCGGCACTCCGACGCGGCGGAACATGCCTTCGCGCGGCGAGTCGATCTCCAGCGTCTGCCGTGCGCCGGCCGGGTTTTCGCGGATGACGCTACTCGACGGAACGTCGGCCGAGACGTAGGTCCACGATCCGTCGTCCAGCTCGCCCGAGGCGTCGCCGAAGGCATTGGTCAGCGCCGTCCACGAGCCCGTGACCGCGCCGACCTCGGGCATCGACATCGCGCGCTTCTTCGTCGCGAGCAGCAGCGTGTTCGTGTTGTCGACGAAGCTGAGCATCAGGTCCCCGCTGCCCGAGCGATAGGCGAACAGCCGTCCCTCGAGTTCCTCGAGGTCCATGCCGGTGCCGACGAAGCCGCCCTCCGGGTTGACCTCGAACGCGCCCGCATCCTCGTCGATGTCGGCGCTGCAGCTGGCGAAATCGGGAGGCGCGCAATCGAGCGCTCCGGTCAGCCGGCCGCTGGCGTCGAAGCTGATCTCCTCCATCAGCGCCGAGAACGGCTCCGACGTATCGCTGCGCTCCCACTCCAGCGTGTTCCAGGTCCCTTCGAGCTCGGCAAGCGGAATCTTCTGCTCGGGGAAGAACAGGCCGACGCGATACGGATCCTCGCCGGAGAAATCGGTCAGCAGCACGCCGACGCCGGCGCCCGAGACCGCGACCTTGACGACACCGCCCGGCTCCGGACCGTTGGTGTCCGCAACGTATCGGCAGCTTCCGTCGGCGGTCCAGGTCACGCTGCCGCCGTCCGACGAGAACGTCGACGTCAGGCTGTCGGCGTCGAAGTCCATCGTGTCGGCGCGCGCCGCCGGACTCGAATCCATCGGGATCAGCACGCGATAGGTGCCGCTGCGGAACGACGGACAGTTCTCGGCGGCCTTCTTCAGCATCAGCTCGGGCGGCAGCGACGGTCTGCCGCTGGGCGCCTGGACGGCCTGCGGCGAAGTCTGCGCGACCGTTCCGCTCAGCTCGGCCAGCGTCGTCCCGCTGGTTTCGAGCGCAGCGCCCAGCGCATCGAGTGCCTGGTCGAAGGCGTTGCCGGTCGGATTCGCGGAGGTCGCCGCTCTCAGTTCGGCCGTGAGAACGTCGCCGAAGGCGCTCAGGTCGATGCCGGCGCTCTTCAGCGTCTCGACGACGGCGGCGCTCGCCGACTGCACGCTCGATTCGTTCACCGAACTCGCCGCATCGGCGTCGAAGCGCTCGAAGAACGCCGCCGGATCGCCGCCTGCCAGCCGCGCGACGATCAGTTCGCTGACCGGCGTGATGTTCGCGCGCGCCGTGCTGCCGGTCCCGACGGCCAGCGAGTGCAGCACCTGCCCGTCGGACGTGGTCACGCGCAGCGTGCACGGCAGCGAGGCGTCGCCTTCGACGGTGACCGTGTAGCTGCCGTCATCGTTGGTCGTGGCGTCGCCGCTTCCGCCGTTGCACTTCGCGGCGACCGGCTGGCCGGCGATCGCCAGCCCCGTGGCCGCGGTACCGGTCAGCGTCAATCCGGCTCCGGCCGGTCCTTCGTCGTCGGAAGAACCCGAACCGCAGGCCGCCAGACCGACGACGCCGCAAACGGCCAGGGCCGCCAGAGAGATGCGGCTCCTGACAAAACAAGCACTCGACATGCGTTTCCCCAAGGGTTGATTGTCGTTATTCGTCATGCGCGGACATCCGCGCGTCGCCAATCTATGCGCGCCCATGGCCGGCCCGGCGACCGCCGGTCGGCCCATCGGCGGCGCGCCGCCGAACGGTCGGATGCAAGCTTCAGCCGGCGGATCCGGACTACTGCGACTGTCGCTTGGCGACTACGGACGCCTCGCAGGGCCGCGCCCGTTAGACTGCGGGGATCGATTCGAGACGACTCACGATTCGCCGGGCGCCCCGTACCCGGCCCGGAGATGCCATGACTGCCGAGGCGCTGACCGCCGAGAATTTCGACGCCACCATCACCGACAACGACATCGTCGTCGTCGACTTCTGGGCACCGTGGTGCGGCCCCTGCACGAGCTTTGCGCCGATCTTCGAGAAGGTCGCGGCCGACAACCCCGACCTGAAGTTCGTGAAGGTCAACACCGACGAGGAGCAGGCGCTCGCCGGGCACTTCGGCATCCGCTCGATCCCGACGCTGATGATCTTCCGCGAGCGCGTCATCGTGTTCCAGCAGGCCGGGGCCATGCCGGAAGGCGCGTTGGCCGACCTCGTCGACCAGGTACGCAAGCTCGACATGGACGAAGTGAAGCGCGGCGCACGGCCGCACGAGGCCAACGGCAGCGGCGACGACACGCTGCACTAGGAGGTGGTCGGAACTGATGCGCTCAGTCCGTCGGCGGCGACTCGACGGCGTTTCGCATCGCGTCGAAGCCCTCGGCAAGATCCGCGATCAGCGCCGCCGGATCCTCGAGGCCGATGTGCACGCGCACGAGCGGTCCGCCCCGCCAGGGCCGCACCGTGCGCAGCTTGCCGATCTGCGCCGGCATGATCAGGCTCTCGAAACCGCCCCACGAATAACCGATGCCGAAATGCCGGCGTCCCTCGCACAGCGCCGCGAGCCCGCGCGCCTGCCCGTCGCTGCCGAACGCATCGCTGCGCAGCTCGAACGAGAACAGGCCGCTCGCGCCGCTGAAGTCGCGTTTCCACAGCGCGTGCTGCGGATGCGATTCGAGCGCCGGGTGCAGCACCGAAGCGACCTCGGGCCGTTGCGCCAGCCAGTTCGCGACGCGCAGCGCAGCCTGCTGGTGCGCGCGCATCCGCACCTCGACCGTACGCAGCCCGCGCAGCACGAGCCAGGCGTCGTCGCCGCCGACGCAGACGCCGAGTTGGCGCACCGCGGTCCACAGCGGCAGCCACAACGGTTCGCGCACGACGACCGCACCCATCAGCAGGTCGGAATGACCGCCCCAGTACTTGGTCAGCGGCAGGATCGAGACGTCGACGCCCCAGTCGAAGGGCCGCGCGAAGGCGGGCGAACCCCAGGCGTTGTCGATCATCGTCAGGACGCCGCGGGCTCGCGCGGCTGCGCAGATCGCCGGGACGTCCTGGATCTCGAACGTGTAGCTGCCCGGGCTCTCCAGGTAGACGACCCGCGTCTCGGGCCGGATCAGCGCATCGATGCCGGCGCCGACCAGCGGGTCGTAGTACTCGGTGCGCACGCCGTAGCGCGACAGCATCCCGTCGCAGAACGCGCGCATCGGACCGTAGACTGAATCGGCGACGAGCATGTGGTCGCCGGGCGACAGGTAGGTGAACAGCGCCGTCGTGATCGCCGACAGCCCCGACGGCATCAGCGCGGCCCGGCAGTCGTGCCCGGGCGCCTCGACCTCGGCCAGCGCATCCATCAGCGCCATCGTCGTCGGCGTGCCGGCCGTGCCGTAGGTCGTCGCGTGACGCTCGCCGCGCGCGGCCGCCTGGCCCGCCGATTCCGCGTGCGCCAGCGAATCGAACAGCACGGTCGAAGCCCGCGAGACCGGCAGGTTCGCGGTGGCGACCGGCTTCGGAAAGCGCCGACCCGCGTCGACGACGCGCGTGAGGCCGCTGTCGTCGCCGGCGCCCGGGCCGGCAGCCGGGGCGACGGGATCGGACGAGGGGTTCGGCTCGCTCATCGTCGGCGTGCGCTCATTTCTTCGTCAATGGGCAGGCCGACTCCGACAGCTTGCGGAAGGCCTGCTCGGCCGGCACGGTCGCCAGGATCTTGTAGTAGTCCCACGGGTACTTCGATTCGGCCGGCGACTTGACCTCGACCAGGTACATGTCGTGGATCATTCGCCCGTTCGGCAGCAGCTTGCCGTTTCGCGAGAACATGTCCTCGACCGGCATCTCGCGCATCTTCTCGAGCACCTTCTGCGGGTCCTTGCTGCCGACCGCCTGCACCGCCTTCAGGTAGTGCAGCACGCCCGAGTAGACGCCGGCCTGCGCCTCGCCGGGCATCTTGTCCATCCGCTCGAAGAAGCGTTTGGCGAACTCGCGGCTCTTGTCGTCCATGTCCCAGTAGTACGGGACCATGAACTGCAGCCCCTGCATGTCCTGCAGTCCGAGCGCGTGGATGTCGGTGATGAAGGTCAGCAGGCTCGTCATCCGGATGCCGCTGTCCTGCAGGCCGAACTCGCGCCCCTGCTTGATCGCGGTGATCGTGTCGTTGCCGCCGCTGGCCAGCGCGACGACGTTGGCCTTCGATCCCTGCGCCTGCAGCAGGAACGACGAGAAGTCCATCGTGGCGAGCGGGTGGCGCACCGCGCCGACGATCGTGCCCTTGTGCTCGGTCACCGCCTCGCGCATCGCCTTTTCCATGCTGTGCCCGTACGCGTAGTCGGCGACCAGCAGGAACCACTTGTCGAGACCGCGCCCGATCAACGCCTGCGCCGCCGCCTGCGTCTGCGAGTAGGTGTCGAAGGTCCAGTGCAGGCCGGAGCCGGTGCAGGAATCCTCGGTGAGCCGGTCGGTCGCCGCGCTCGCATAGATCGCGATCCTGTTCTTCTCCTTGACCAGGTTCGCGACCGCCAGTGCGATTCCCGAGTTCGGCACGTCGAGGATCACGTCGACGCCGTCGCGATCCAGCCACTGGCGCGCGATGTTCAGGCCGACCTCGGGCTTGTGCTGGTGATCGGCCGAAACCAGTTCGATCTTCTCGCCGAGCACCGAGCCGCCGAAGTCCTCGATCGCCAGCCGGGCTGCCTCGACCGAGCCGGCGCCCGACAGGTCGGAGAAGGTGCCGCTCATGTCGGTGAGCACGCCCAGCGTGACCTTTTCGGCAAGCGCGCTGCCGGCGCCCGCGAGGCCCAGCACGATGCAGGAGGCCGCGGCCAGCAAACTGCGTTTCGTCTTCATCGTCGTCTCCTCTCCCTTTCGTTCGACGCTGCGGCCCCGATCGCCGATGCGATCAGGCCCGATTCCCGGTCGCTCCGCCGCCTGCGCCGATGCGCGCCGACAGCGTCTTCAGTTCGGCCAGCGACTCCGGGTTCACGAGACCCGAGAGATCGCCGGTCGGCTCCTGCAGCAACAGCGAGCGCACGAGCCTTCGCATGATCTTCATCGTTCGCGTCTTCGG
>JAAZBL010000092.1 GCA_012513825.1 Limnobacter sp.
CGTAGGTCAGGCGCGCCGCCGAATGCATGACGGCTTCGTAGAACTGGTAGGCGCGGATCCGGCCGTCGGCGTCGATGACCATGTCGCAGACGAGCACGAGCCGGTCGATCTGCGGGTTCAGCGAGCACAGCCCGTTGGACAGCTTCTCGGGCAGCATCGGGATCACCCGGCGCGGGAAATAGACCGAGGTGCTGCGCTCGAGCGCGTCGGCGTCGAGCGGATCGCCCGGTCTCACGTAGTGCGAGACGTCGGCGATCGCGACCAGGAGCCGGAATCCGTTCGCGGCTTGCGCGTCGCCGGCGGCGGCCGCATCGGCATCGCCATCGGCACCGTTCGGAGGGCCGTCGCCGTCGTCGTTGCCGTCTTCGCCGCCGTAGGCATCGCCGACCGCTTCGCGGTAGCCTTCGCCGATCTCCATCGGCTCGCAGTAGACGGCATCGTCGAAGTCGCGCGCGTCCTCGCCGTCGATCGTGACCAGCGGGACGTCGCGCAGGTCGACGCGGCGACGCAGGTCGACCGGGCGCACGGTGGCGGGCAGCGCCTCCGCCTGCGCGAGCGCCGCTTCGCTGAACACGTGCGGCACGTCGAACTTGCGTACCGCGATCTCGATCTCCATGCCGGGGTCTTCGATTTCCCCGAGCACCTCGACCACGCGCCCGATCGGTGGCGCGCCGTTGGCCGGCGGATCGACGATCTCGGCCGTCACGACCTGCCCGTGCTGGGCGCGGTGCGTATCTCCGGGCGGGATCACGATGTCGTGCTTGATCCGCTGATCCTCGGGCACGACGATGCTGACGCCGCGCTCGTTGAGGAAGCGGCCGACCAGCCGCCGATGCGCGCGGTCGGTGACTTCGACGATCCGCCCTTCGGGACGGCCGCGCGAGTCGTAGCCGATCTGCTTGACCAGCACCCGGTCGCCATGCATCGCCTTCTGCATCTCGCGCGGCGACAGGAAGACGTCGGGACCGCCGCTGTCGGGCAGCAGGAAGCCGAAACCGTCGCGGTGTCCCTGCACCTTTCCGGCGATCAGGTCGAGCTTGCTGGCCAGCAGCAGCACGCCCTTGCGGTTCGGCAGCAGTTGCCCGTCGCGCTCCATCGCGGCCAGCCGCTTGTTCAGCGACTCGACGTGCGCCGGCGGCACCTCGAGGCGCTCGGCGAGCTCGGACGGCGTCATCGGGACGCCGGCGCCTCGCAGGCACTCGAGGATTTCTTCGCGCGTCGGCGCGTACCACGGTTTCTTCGTTGTCATGTAGCGATTGTCGATTTGACAAATTCCATCAGTCGACTAGAATTCGCGCCTCTACACGCGGTCGACCCGGTCGGCCGCAGCCAGCCGGAACCGTCCGGCAGGCCCGCAGCCCAGATGGCGGAATTGGTAGACGCACCAGGTTCAGGTCCTGGCGGTGGCAACACTGTGGAGGTTCGAGTCCTCTTCTGGGCACCAATCGAAATGCCTGCGAAAGCAGGCATTCTCGTTTCCGCATCCGGAAAGCGAAGCTCCGGCGTTTCCGTGCCACTCACCCCCAGCGCGCCTTCAGGTCGCTCGGGCGCATGTGGTCGTACTCCTCGAACGGCTGGTGGATCCACGGATTCGACGGAAGGTACTCCATGCAGTAGTCGGGCTTCGCGACCGACGAGCCCTTGGCCCACAGCACGGCCGACCGGATCTCCTCGATCTGCGGGTAGCGGGCCTTCAGCGCCGGCACCGCCTCGATCAGCGTGATTCCCGAGTCGACGAGGTCGTCGGTCAGCAGCCAGCGCGTCCCCGGCAGCGGCAGCGCGCTGGCGATGTGATCGCCGATCTGCAGGCGGCTCTGGCGCGTGCCGCCCTCCTCGCGATAAGAGCTCGTGAACAGCACGCCGAGCGGCTTGTCGAAGACGCGCGACATCACGTCGCCGACCCGCAGCCCGCCGCGCGCCAGGCAGACGATCGCGTCGAAGTTCCAGCCCGATTCCCAGACCTTCAGTGCAAGTTTCTCGACAAGGCGGTTGTACTCGTCCCAGGAAACGTAGAGATCGCGCATCTCGGACTCGACTCGCGTGGGTGATGGAACAGGTCGACCCGTTCGCGCGTTTCAGTGGAACGGGTGACGGATCAGGATCGTCTCGTCGCGATCGGGGCCGGTCGACACCATGTCGATCGGCGCGCCGGCGACCTCGACCAATCGTTCGAGATAACGCCGTGCATTGGCCGGCAGGCGATCCCAATCGCGAACGCCGACCGTGCTTTCGGTCCAGCCGGGCATCTCTTCGTAGACCGGCTCGCAGCGCGCGAGCTCGCCGGCGCCGAAGGGCAGCAAGTCGAGCGTCTCGCCGTCGCGGCGGTAGCCGACGCAGAGCTTGACCGTCGGCAGGCCGTCGAGCACGTCCAGCTTCGTGACGACCAGGCCGTCGATGCCGTTCAACTGGATCGAACGCCGCAGCGCCGGCGCATCGAACCAGCCGCAGCGGCGCGGCCGCCCGGTGACCGAACCGAATTCCTTGCCGACGGTGGCCAGGTGACGACCGACCTCGTCGTTCAGTTCGGTCGGAAACGGACCCGAGCCGACGCGCGTGGTGTAGGCCTTCACGATGCCGAGCACGCGGTGCAGCGCCTGCGGCCCGACTCCGGCGCCGGCAGCGGCTGCGCCGGCGACGCAGTTGCTGCTGGTCACGAACGGATAGGTGCCGTGGTCGACGTCGAGCAGCGCACCCTGCGCGCCCTCGAACAGCAGCGGCTCGCCGCGTGCCATGGCGGCGGCCAGCAGCGTCGGCACGTCGGCGACCATCGAACGGATCCGCTCGCCGAGCTCGAGCGCTTCGTCGGCCACCTGGGCGGGATCGAGCGGCTGCGCGCCCAGATGGCGCTCGAGCACGAAGTTGTGCAGTTCGAGCGCCTCGGCCACGCCCGCGCGGAATCCCGCCGGATCCTGCAGATCCTGCACGCGCAGCCCGCGCCGGGCAATCTTGTCCTCGTAGGCCGGACCGATGCCGCGCCCGGTCGTGCCGATCTTCGCGTCGCCGCGCTGAGCCTCGCGCGCCTGGTCGAGCGCAACGTGGTACGGCAGCAGCAGCGTCGCCGTCGCGCTGATGCGCAGGCGATCGCGCACCGACACGCCGGCCGTCTCGAGCTCGTCGATCTCGTGCAGTAGCGCCATCGGCGAGACGACGACGCCGTTGCCGATGTAGCAGGTCACCTCGTCGCGCAGGATCCCCGACGGAATCAGGCGCAGCACCTGTCGCCGGCCACCGATGACCAGCGTGTGCCCGGCATTGTGGCCCCCCTGGAAGCGCACGACGCCGCGCGCCGTCTCGGTCAGCCAGTCGACCAGCTTGCCCTTGCCCTCGTCGCCCCACTGGGTGCCGATGATCACCACGTTCCTGGCCATCGCCTTCATTCCTTGCTCAGTTCGCGGACCGTCCA
>JAAZBL010000008.1 GCA_012513825.1 Limnobacter sp.
CGAGGGCGACGAACTGCTGCTGCTCGACGGCAGCGGCACGCCGTTGATGACGCTGGCCCGCGATTCGCAGGAACTGGCCGAAACGCGCTGGCGGGTGACCGGCTACAACAATGGCCGCCAGGCCGTGGTCAGCGTCATCGGTGGCACCGAGCTGACAATGAATTTCGGAGCCGACGGTCGCGTCAGCGGCTCGGCGGGCTGCAACGAGTTCACCGCCGGCTATCGGCAGCAGGGCGACAAGCTGTCGATCTCGGCGCCGGTCTCCACGCGCCGCGCCTGCGCGCAGCCCGAGGGCGTGATGGCGCAGGAAGCGAGCTTCCTCGGCGCGCTCGCGATGGTCGATCGCGCCCGCATCGAAGGCGGGCAGCTCGAGCTGCGCTCCGCCGGCGGCGAACTGGCGGTCATGCTCGAGCGCGTCGCCGGACGCTGAGGCAGCCCGGCGCTGCAGCGCGGGCCTGCGTCAGTCGCTGTCGCTTTCGTCCGTCCCGGTCGCCGCAGCGCGCGTCGAAAAGCGCGGATACAGCGTGGCGACGACCTCGCCGTCGGCTGCCCACGAGTGGCAGCCGTCGATGAAGATCGGACGCTCGTTCTCGCTCAGCGTCGACTTGCAGACGCCATCGGGCCCGTCCTCGGCCCAGCCGTTCACGGTCTGGAACGCGACCGTGGCCATCGGAAACAAGAGCTCGCGCACGTGCGTGCAGCCCTGCGTGCCGCCGACGGCTTCGTTGACCGAGCGCCGCCAGCCGCGCGCGATGCAGGCGCCGACCAGCCCCTGGAAATTCGGTTTCGCTCCGGGGCAGGTCGGGTAGGGCACGGACGGCATGTCGACGGCGATCGCGTGCACGACCATCGCGTCGTCGATCGTGAGCCGGACCGCCATGTCGTGCACCTCGCTGCCCGGCTCGCGCACGCCGCGAAAGGGCTCGGTGTAGGTGTAGGTCTTCGTGTCGACGATGCGGCCTTCGATGTCCCACAAGCCGTCGTCGCGCAGGAAACCTTCGCAGTGAACGCGGCGGGTGTGCAGATGGCGGCGGGCAGAGGGGGCAGGCAGGGACATCGTTCGGAGCTTCGGTGATCGTTGCGACCGGCAGTTTAAGCGAGCGATCGCCCGACAGCGTCCTAGTCCCCGGCAGGCGGCGGTTCCGCACCCTTGCGCTCGACGATCAGCCGGTACTGGTCGGGTTCGCGATGGCGAGCGAAATCGAACACCGTCGTCTTGTACGAGATCGTCAGGTCGAGGTCGCAGCGCGCGATGGCCAGCTCGTCGCCGAGCGTCGAGCAGGCCGCGACGACCTCTCCCGACGGCGCGACGATCACCGAGTTGCCGATCTGGTCGACGCCCTCTTCGCAACCGGCCTTGGCGACGCCGACGACCCAGGTTCCGTTCTGGTAGGCGCCCGACTGCATGACCAGCATGTTGTGGAAGTTCGACAGCGCGTCGTGTTCGGGTGCCGGCGGGTTGTGCACCGGCGTGTTGTAGCCGATCAGGATCATCTCGACGCCCTGCAGCCCCATCATCCGGTAGGTTTCGGGCCAGCGGCGATCGTTGCAGATCGCCATGCCGACCAGGCCGCCGAAAGCCCGGAAGACCGGGAAACCGAGGTTGCCCCGTTCGAAATAGCGTTTCTCGAGATGCTGGAAGCGTCGCCAGGGTTCGTGTTCCCGATGGCCCGGCAGGTGGATCTTTCGATACTTGCCGACGATCGTCCCGGTGGCGTC
>JAAZBL010000093.1 GCA_012513825.1 Limnobacter sp.
CGATCGGCCAAGATCGGCCAGGGCATGCCGCGCGCCGGCTACAACCCGACCAACGAGTCGCTGGACCGCGTGCGCGTCGATTCGGGCGGCCAGGCGCTGACGACGAACCAGGGCGTGCGGATCGCCGACAACCAGAATTCGTTGAAGGCCGGACTGCGCGGGCCCACGCTGCTCGAAGACGCGATCCTGCGCGAGAAGATCACGCACTTCGACCACGAGCGCATTCCGGAGCGCGTCGTGCACGCGCGCGGTTCCGGCGCACACGGCTATTTCGAGTGCTACGAGGCGCTGACCGACCTGACGATGGCGGCACCCTTCGCCGAAGCCGGCAAGCGCACGCCCGTCTTCGTGCGCTTCTCGACGGTGGTGGGCGAACGGGGCTCCTTCGACCTCGCGCGCGACGTGCGCGGCTTCGCGGTCAAGTTCTACACCGACCAGGGCAACTGGGACCTGGTCGGCAACAACATGCCGGTCTTCTTCATCCAGGACGCGATGAAGTTTCCGGACCTCGTGCACGCCGTGAAGCCCGAACCGCATCACCAGATGCCGCAGGCCTCGAGCGCGCACGACACGTTCTGGGACTTCGCCGGGCTGATGCCCGAGATCACGCACATGCTGCTCTGGATCATGTCCGACCGCGCGATTCCGCGCAGCTACCGGACGATGCAGGGCTTCGGCGTGCACACGTTCCGGCTCGTCAATTCCGCCGGCGAATCGGTGTTCTGCAAGTTCCACTGGGTGCCGGTCGCCGGCACGCACTCGCTGGTCTGGGACGAAGCGGTCAAGGTCAACGGCGCGGACCCGGACTACCATCGGCGCGACCTCTGGGAATCGATCGAGGCCGGCAACTATCCCGAATACGAGCTGGCGCTGCAGATCTTCACCGAGGAGGAGGCCGAGAGCTTCAGCTTCGACGTGCTCGATGCCACGAAGATCGTTCCCGAGGAGCTGGTGCCGCTGCGCCCGGTCGGCCGCATGGTCCTGAACCGCAATCCGGATAATTTCTTCGCCGAAACCGAACAGGTCGCGTTCTGCACGCAGCACGTGGTGCCCGGCATCGATTTCAGCAACGATCCGCTGCTGCAGGGGCGCAACTTCTCGTACCTGGACACGCAGCTGTTGCGACTGGGCGGCCCGAACTTCACCGAGATCCCGATCAACGCGCCGATCGCGCAGGTGCACAACAACCAGCGCGACGGTTTCCATCGGCAGGCGATCAACCGCGGCCGCGTCAACTACGAACCGAATTCGCTGGCCGGCGGCTGCCCGTTCCAGGCGGGGATGGCGGGCTTCGTCTCGTTTCCGCAGCCGGTGCACGAGGACAAGCTGCGCGGCAAGCCCGAGAAATTCGCCGATCACTACTCGCAGGCGAAGCTGTTCTGGCGCAGCCAGACGCCGATCGAGAAACGGCACATCATCAATGCGTTCCGGTTCGAACTGTCGCGGGTCCAGACGAACTTCGTTCGCGAGCGGATCGTCTCGATGCTGCGCAACGTCGACGACGAACTGGCTGCGAGCCTGGCTGCCGGGCTGGGCATGCCGCTGCCCGAACCTCAGCCGCGCGTGCTCGACGAGGTCGTCGAATCCGAGGTCGACACCTCGGACGCACTGTCCCTGTTCGCGCGCCCCGGTGACGGCATGGTGCGCGGCCTGCGCGTGGCGCTGCTGGTCGGCGACGGCATCGACGCCGATGCGATGCGCGCGGTCCACCGTGCGCTGGCCGACGCCGGCGCCGCGCCGCGCTTCGTCGGGATCCGGCTGGGCAGCACGACGCCGTCGAACGGCGAGCCGATCCACGCCGAGATCTCGGTCGAGGCGGCCCCGTCGGCCCTATGGGACGCCGTGGTCGTGCCCGACTCGGCCGACGAGACCTTCAAGCGGGTCGGACAGGTGCACGAGTTCCTGATGGACCAGTACCGGCACTGCAAGCCAATGCTGGCGCTGGGCGGCGGGGCACTGCGCCTGTTCGAGATGCTCGGCGTCTCGCCGAAGCTGCCCGACGGCAGTCCCGACCCCGGCATCGTCTGCGCGGCCGGTTCCGGCGACTCGGAATCGTCGGCGAAGTCCGGGATCAGCGAGGAAGCCGCCGCGCAGGCCGGCGTCCATCCGAAGACGGCCGAATCGGGATCCGCGGACGGCATCGAGCAGTTCCTGGTCGCGCTCGCGCGGCGCCGACACTTCGAGCGCGAGGAGGATCCGCCCCCGGTATAAGCTGGAACCCGGTTCGCATTCGCGAACCGTCGTTCGCATCGCCCGGAGGTCCCGATGATGCTGCCGATGCATTTGCCTCAGGAACCCGGACCGGATCCGGCCGAGCCCGAGCCCGACCCCGCTCCCCGGCCCGACCCTGAACCGCCGGATCCGGATCCCGTGATCACGATCGGGAGATGCGGCGGCCCAGGCTGACGCGTCGGGTCAGCCGCGATCATCGTCTCGGCCTGGCGATCGTCGGCTCGGCCGGCCGCAACGGCTCGGCCGGGTCGACGGAGGCCCTGCGGCGCAGCCTGTCAGCGCCTGAGATGGGCGTCGAACCAGTCGGCGGCGGCCCGCGACGTCGCCTCGAAGTGCTGCGCGTACGGCGAGAAATGCCCGCCGTCGACGATCATCAACCGCTTTGGTTCGAGCGCCCGGTTGTAGGCGGCCAGCGCGAGGTCGGTCGGCGTCACGGTGTCGTGCGACGCGACGATCATCAGCATCGGCGTCGGACTGACCCGCGCGATGTAGATGCCGGGCTCGTTCTCGCGCGACAGTTCGACACTGCGCAAGGTGATCGCGTTGACGAATCCCGGAATCGAGTAGTAGGCGAAGGCCTCCGGCCCCGGCGACACGCAGGGCGTCGACGGATCGGCGGAAACCAGCGGGAGCGTCGCAGGCGCCTCGCCCCGGTAGCGCGCGAGGCGGTCCGCGTCGAAGCGTTCGAGCAGCGCCGCGACATTCGGCGGCGCCGTGCGCCGCAGGGCCTGCGCATGGCCGCTGATCGTCGGAACCTGCGTGACGACGCAGCGCACTCGACGGTCGACCGCAGCCACCTCGATGACATGGCCGCCGCTGTAGCTCGAGCCCCAGAGTCCGACCCGCGCCGGATCGACGCCGGACAAGCTCTGGGCGAAGCTGATCGCATCGCGGTACGCACGCTTCTGCATCACCGGATCGACTTCCTGGCGCGGCAGGCCGTCGCTTTCGCCGAAGCCGCGGTTGTCGAAAGCCAGCACGTTGAACCCCGCCGCGGCAAGACTGTCTGCAAAGCGCAGCGTCGAGTGCCCGAGCAGCGCGCCGAAGCCCGGCGCCATGATCAGGATCGGGCCGGCGTCGGCTGCGCGATAGAGATAGCCGCGAAGGGTCGCGCCTTCGGAATCGAAGGAAATGCGTTCTTTCGTGTAGGTCACTGACATTCCTGCATGAGAATCCGTCCCGAGCCGCTTCAGTGCGCGGGCCGGGGAGGTTATGATCGGTTCCGATTTTCGACCACCGGGGCTAGACCGTCGGCCTCCCGCGCAACGCGGGATCGAGAGCATGGCCAGGAAGCTCCGGGAGCCCACTCCTCGACTGCCATGAACTCCGACTACAGAAAACCCCTGCCCGGTACCGGCCTCGACTACTTCGACGCCGCCGCTGCCGTCGACGAATTGCAAGCCGGCGCCTGGGCCACGCTGCCGTATACCGCGCGCGTGCATGCCGAGAACATCGTACGCAAGGCCGATCCGGCGATCGTCCGCGATTGCCTGCTCCAGATCATCGAGCGCAAGCGCGAACGCGACTTTCCCTGGTATCCGGCACGCGTCGTCTGCCATGACATCCTGGGCCAGACCGCGCTGGTGGACCTCGCCGGCCTGCGCGACGCCATCGCCAGCCAGGGCGGCGACCCGGCCAAGGTCAATCCGGTGGTGCCGGTGCAACTGATCGTCGACCACTCGCTGGCGGTCGAGTGCGACGGCAGCGACCCGAATGCCTTTGCCAGGAACCGCGAGATCGAGGAGCGACGCAACGAAGACCGCTTCCACTTCATCGACTGGACCAGCACCGCGTTCGACAACGTCGACGTGATCCCGGCGGGCAACGGCATCATGCACCAGATCAACCTGGAGAAGATGTCGCCGGTCATCCATAGCGAAGCAGGCATCGCGTATCCCGACACCTGCGTCGGCACCGATTCGCATACGCCGCACGTCGATGCCCTGGGGGTGATCTCGATCGGCGTCGGCGGCCTCGAGGCAGAGAACGTGATGCTGGGTCGCGCCTCGTGGATGCGGCTGCCCGAGATCGTCGGCGTCGAACTGACCGGCCGGCGGCAGGACGGGATCACGGCCACCGACGTGGTGCTGTCGCTGACCGAGTTCCTGCGCAAGGAACGCGTGGTCGGCGCCTATCTGGAGTTCTTCGGCGACGGCGTGGCCGGCCTGACGATCGGCGATCGCGCGACGATTTCGAACATGGCTCCGGAATACGGCGCGACGGCGGCCATGTTCGCGATCGACGACCAGACGCTGAACTACCTGCGGCTGACCGGCCGTACGCCCGAGCAGGTGAAGCTCGTCGAGGCCTATGCCCGGACCGCCGGCCTGTGGGCCGACACGCTGAAGGACGTGCGCTACGAGCGTGTCCTGCGCTTCGACCTGTCGAGCGTGGTGCGCACGCTGGCCGGCCCGAGCAACCCGCATCGACGGCTCCCGGTCTCGGCGCTGAAGGAACGCGGCATCGCGCAGGGGCTCGAGCAGGCCCGCGAACAGGAAGCCCAGGGCCTGCTGCCCGACGGCGCCGTGATCATCGCGGCCATCACGAGTTGCACCAACACCAGCAATCCGCGCAACGTGATCGCGGCCGGCCTGCTGGCGCGCAGGGCACGGGAACTGGGCCTCGAGCGCAAGCGCTGGGTGAAGACCTCGCTGGCGCCGGGCTCGAAGGTGGTCGAGCTCTACCTGAAGGAGGCCGGCCTGCTGGAGGACCTCGAAACGCTGGGTTTCGGCATCGTCGGCTTCGCCTGCACGACCTGCAACGGCATGTCGGGTGCGCTGGATCCGGCGATCCAGCAGGAGATCATCGAGCGCGACCTCTACGCGACGGCCGTCCTGTCGGGCAACCGCAACTTCGACGGCCGCATCCATCCGTACGCGAAGCAGGCCTTCCTCGCATCGCCGGCGCTGGTCGTCGCCTATGCGATCGCCGGCACCGTGCGCTTCGACATCGAACAGGACGTGCTCGGAGTCGTCGACGGCAAGGAAATCCGCCTGCAGGATCTCTGGCCGAGCGACGCGGAGATCGATGCGATCGTCGAGGCCGCGGTCAAGCCCGAACAGTTCAACCGCGTCTACATCCCGATGTTCGCAAAGCAGGCGACCGAGCGCGCGGCCTCGCCGCTGTACGAATGGCGCGAGAAATCGACCTACATCCGGCGCCCGCCGTACTGGGAGGGCGCGCTGGCCGGCGAACGCACGCTCGCCGGCATGCGGCCGCTGGCGATCCTGCCCGACAACATCACGACCGACCACCTGTCGCCGTCGAACGCGATCCTGCCCGACAGCGCCGCCGGCGAATACCTGGCCAGCATGGGCCTGACCGAGGAGGACTTCAACTCCTATGCCACGCACCGCGGCGATCACCTGACCGCGCAGCGTGCCACCTTCGCCAACCCGACGCTTGCCAACGAGATGGTCCGCAACGCCGATGGCTCGGTCAGGAGGGGATCGCTGGCGCGCGTCGAGCCGGACGGCAAGGTCATGCGCATGTGGGAAGCGATCGAGACCTACATGAAGCGCGGGCAGCCGCTGATCATCGTGGCAGGAGCCGACTACGGGCAAGGCAGCTCGCGCGACTGGGCCGCCAAGGGCGTGCGGCTGGCCGGGGTCGAAGCGATCGTCGCCGAAGGCTTCGAGCGCATCCACCGGACCAACCTGATCGGCATGGGCGTGCTGCCGCTGGAGTTCGGGCCGGGCACCACGCGGCTTACGCTTGGGCTCGACGGCACCGAGGTCTATACGGTGATCGGCGAACGCGCACCGCGCGCCGAGCTGACGCTGCTGATCGAACGCGCCGACGGTCGCCGCGACGAAGTGCCGGTGACCTGTCGCCTGGATTCCGACGAGGAAGTCTCGATCTACCAAGCCGGCGGCGTGCTGCAACGATTCGCGAAGGACTTCCTGGAGGCCAGCGCCGCATGAGCTCCGTAGCCCAGATCCGCATCCCCGCGACCTACATGCGCGGCGGCACCAGCAAGGGTGTGTTCTTTCGCCTGCAGGACCTGCCGCCCGCGGCGCAGGTCCCGGGCCCGGCGCGCGACCGGCTGTTCCAGCGCGTGATCGGCAGTCCCGACCCGTACGCCGCGCATATCGACGGCATGGGCGGGGCCACGTCGAGCACCAGCAAGTGCGTGATCCTGTCGAAGAGCACGCGCGAAGGGCACGACGTCGACTACCTGTACGGCCAGATCTCGATCGACAAGGATTTCGTCGACTGGTCGGGCAACTGCGGCAACCTGTCGACGGCCGCCGGTGCCTTCGCGCTGCACGCCGGCCTGATGGACCCGGCGCGCGTGCCCGAGAACGGCAGCTGCACCGTCCGCATCTGGCAGGCCAACATCGGCAAGACCATCATCGCGCACGTGCCGGTGCGCGACGGGCAGGTCCAGGAGACCGGCGACTTCGAGCTCGACGGCGTCACCTTCCCGGCTGCCGAGATCGTGCTCGAGTTCATCGACCCGTCGGAAGACGGCGACGACGGCGCCGCGATGTTCCCGACGGGCCAGCTCGTCGACGAGCTCGACGTGCCTGGCATCGGCACGCTGAAGGCCACGATGATCTCGGCAGGGATACCGACGGTGTTCGTCGACGCCGCGGACATCGGTTACACCGGCACCGAGCTGCGCGAAGACATCAACGGCGACGCGGAGGCGCTCGCACGCTTCGAGGCGATCCGCGTCGCGGGGGCGCTGCGCATGGGCCTTATCCAGTCGCCCGAGGAAGCGATCAAGCGCCAGCACACGCCGAAGATCGCCTTCGTCGCGCCGCCGCGCGACTACACGGCGTCCAGCGGCAAGGCCATCGCCGCGTCCGACGTCGACCTGCTGGTGCGCGCGCTGTCGATGGGCAAGCTGCACCACGCGATGATGGGGACGGCCTCGGTGGCGATTGCCGCGGCTGCGGCCGTGCCCGGCACGCTGGTCAACCGGGCGGCCGGCGGCGGCCAACGTCAGAGCGTGCGATTCGGCCACCCGTCGGGCGTGCTGCGTGTCGGCGCCGAGGCCGAAGTCGTCGATGGGCGCTGGCAGGTCACGAAGGCAATCATGAGTCGCAGTGCGCGCATCCTGATGGAGGGCTGGGTTCGCGTGCCGGGAGACAGTTTCTGACCCTTCAGGACGCGTGCCGTCGGCACGTCGTCCGATCCTGCCGGCGAGGTGCCGCGACAGCGGACTTCGACCGGCCCCTACGGATTCTGTCCCGTCAGCGCCGGATTCGTTTGCCGACGCTCCGGGTTGCCTGAGGCGATCGTCGGCCCGGGCGCCGACGATTGACATGGCGCCGTGCACTCCGTACGATCGAAAAACAGTTTCCCAGGACAGTAAAAAAATGCCCGCACGCTCTTCCGTCGACAAAGACCTCGTCGAGGCAGCCGCCCGCCTCGGAAACCTGTCGCTGCCGGCCGATCGCGCGGCCGAACTCGTCCCGCTGATGAGCGAGGTGTTCACGCTGCTGGATTCGCTCGACCACGGCAGCCTCGGCGAAACGCCACCCGCGTGCGCATTCGACGCCTCATGGAGGGAAGCGAAATGAGCGATCCCTTGCAGATGTCGCTGCGCGAGGCCGCGAGCGCTCTGCGCTCGCGCAAGCTCTCGCCGGTGGAACTGACTCAGGCATCGCTGGCGCGGATTCGCGAGACCGAGCCGAAGCTCAATGCCTATGTGAGGCTCACCGAGGAGCGCGCGATGGCCGCTGCGCGACAGGCCGAGCGCGAGATCGCCGCCGGCATCGACCGCGGCGAACTGCACGGCGTGCCCGTCGCGGTCAAGGACCTCTACGACATGGCGGGTCTGCCGACGACCTGCAGCTCGAAGGTGAGAGCCGATCACGTCGCTTCGGGCGACTCCGCCTGTGTCGCTCGCCTCGAGCAGGCCGGTGCGGTGATCGTCGGAAAGACGCATACGCACGAATTCGCCTATGGCGCCGTGACGCCCACGTCGGGCAACCCCTGGAATCCGGACCACGTTCCGGGGGGTTCGAGCGGCGGCTCCGGCGCAACCGTCGCCGCGCGCGGCTGCTTCATGGCCATGGGCACCGACACTGGCGGATCGATCCGGATCCCTTCGGCGGTCTGCGGTACGGTCGGCATCAAACCCACCTATGGCCGGGTCAGCCGATTCGGTATCGCGTCACTGAGCTGGTCGCTCGACCACGCGGGCCCGCTGACCCGCACCGTCGCCGACGCCGCGGTCTGCCTCGGCGTGCTCGCCGGCTACGACCACCGCGATCCGGGTAGTGCCGACCAGCCGGTCGCCGACTATCTCGCGGAGCTCGAACTGGGCGCCAAGGGCCTGCGGATCGGTATCCCGTCGAACTACTACTTCGATCGGCTCGATCCGGACGTCGAGCGCAATGCGCGCGATGCCATCGACCGGCTGAAAGCCGAAGGGGCCGAGCTCGTCGACATCGAACTGCCGATGACCGATCGGATCATGCCGGTTGAGTTCGGCCTGATGCTGCCCGAAGCAGCGGCCTATCACCACGAGACGCTGCGCAGCCGGCGCGACCGATACGAGCCCGACGTGCTGACACTGCTCGAGGCCGGCCAGCTCATTCCCGCGACCGACTACCTCGCTGCGCAGCGGGTTCGCGGCCAGATCCAGGCGGCCTGGCGCAGCGCCTGGGACACGCATCGGATCGACGCGCTCGTTGCACCGACGGTGCCGATCCCGGCAACGCGGCGCGGCGAGACGGTCCATCGCTGGGCCGACGGACAGGAGGAGCAGGTCATCACGGCCTACGTCCGCCTGTCGGCGCCGGGGAACGTCACCGGCCTGCCGTCGATCTCCGTGCCGTCGGGATTCTCGGCGTCGGGCCTGCCTACCGGCATCCAGATCATCGGGCGCCCGTTCGCCGAGGCGCGGATCATCCGCGTGGCCCGCGCCTACGAGCGCGTCGTCGACTGGTCGTCCCGGGCGCCGGCAATCTGAGCCACCCACCCTGGCTTCTCATCGTCCCGCGGGACCAAGGAGATTTGGATGAGTTTCGACCGTCGTCGCTTTGTCCGCACCGCCTCCGGGGCGCTCGCTTTCGTCAGCAGCTACGGGCTCCTGGCCCGCGCGGGCATTGCGCAGACCCAGCCGATCAAGATCGCCAACATCCTCGATCGAACCGGCGGCCTCAACCCGTACTGCCTGAAGCAGATCAAGGCGACCGCGATGGCGGTCGACGAACTCAACGCCGCCGGCGGCCTGCTCGGACGCAAGCTCGAAATCATCTTCTACGACAGCCAGTCGAACAACCAGCTCAATTCGCAGTATGCGACGCAAGCCTTTGCGCGCGACAAGGTGGACGTCCTGATCGGCGGCGTGACGAGCTCGTCGCGGG
The DNA here is from genome assembly GCA_012513825.1 of Limnobacter sp. Taxonomy (GTDB): domain Bacteria; phylum Pseudomonadota; class Gammaproteobacteria; order Burkholderiales; family Burkholderiaceae_E; genus Zeimonas. Next base: position 9,558 of record JAAZBL010000093.1, read on the forward strand.
AGGTGATGCGACCGATCGTCAACCGCTTTCGCGGCCTGTACGTCTACAACGCACTCTACGAAGGCGGCGTATGCGATCGCCGGCACGTCAGCACCGGCATGGTCCCGGCACAGCAGATCGAACCGCTGGTCGACTACGTGGTCAACGAGAAGGGAGCGAAGAAGGCCTATATCCTCGCGGCCGACTACAACTACGGCCAGATCACCAGCAAGTGGATCCAGAAGTACCTTCGGGAGATGGGCGGCCAGGACCTGGCGGTCGAGTTCTTTCCGCTCGACGTCACGAACTTCGCTCCCGTGCTCAGCCGCATCCAGGCGGCCAAGCCGGAGGTCGTCTGGTCCGCGCTCGTGGGTGACGCCCACATGTCGTTCTACCGTCAGTACGAGTCGACGATCGGGAAGAAGAACCTGATGCTCGTCGGCACGGTCTACGGCGCCGGACGCGAAAACGTGGCGCTGAGCCCCGCGGAGAACGAAGGCGTCATCATGGCCACGTCGTTCATCGACACGCTGCCGACCGCTGCTGCGAAGGACTTCGTCGAACGCTTCAAGAAGTTCTCGGGCGAAGACGACTACATCGGCGAATACGGCGAATACGGCTACCGCGGCGTCATGCTGTGGGCCGAGGCGGTCAAGAAAGCCGGGAGCGTCAAGCCCGACGACGTCATCAAGGCCCTTGGCGGCACGCAGTTCGACGGCCCCGGCGGGCTCTACACGATCGACGGACAGACCAATCACACGGTCATGGACATCCACCTCGCAGTGGGCAATGCGAACGGCGGCTTCGACCTCCTGAAGTCGTTCAAGCAGCGACAGCCGGTCGACACGCAGCAGGTCTGCGACCTGATCAAGAATCCGAACGACAACAGGCAGTACGAGCCCAAACTCTGAGCCCCCGTGCAATCCGGTGCCGCCGGGCCGCGCTGCGTCGCGACCCTCCGAGCGCCGGATTTTTTTGCCGATTCCCGAGGAGCCACGACTTGGTCCAGCAGTTCGCCACCGGGGCCTATCTAGTCCTGTTCTCCGTATCGACGCTGGTCCTCATTTCGCTGGGGCTGGCGGTGATCTTCGGGCTGATGCGCGTCATCAACCTGGCGCACGGCGAATTCATCATGCTCGGCGCCTACTGCTGCGTCTTCTCCGTCAAGGCGGGAATGCCCTTGTGGGCCGCGTTCGCGGTGTCCGCGCTGGCCATCGGCGTGTTCGGCGTGTTCGTCGAGCGCGTGATCATCCGCCACCTGTACGGCAGGCTCGTCGATACGCTGCTCGCGACCTGGGGGCTGTCGCTGTTCATCGTCGGTGCGGTCACGACTTTCCTGGGCCCCCAGGGACAAGGCATCGCGACCGACTTCGGCAACATCAGCGTCGGATCGCTGAACCTGTCGGTCTACAACCTGATCCTCAGCGCGATCGCGCTCGGGATGCTCGCAGTAACCTGGGTGCTCGCCCGGCATACGCGCTTCGGGCTGCTGATACGCGGCACGATGCAGAACGCCGAGATCGCGAGCGCCATGGGGGTGAGCCCCGACCGGGTCTACATGGTGACCTTCGGTTTCGGCTCGGCGCTTGCGGGGCTGGCCGGGGCGGTCCTCGTCCCGCTGACCGGTGTCTCTCCGACACTCGGCCTGGCCTTCGTGGCCAAGGCGTTCATCACCGTCATCACCGGCGGCCAGTTGCCGCTGATCGGCACGGCCACCGCCTCGGCGCTCTTCGGGACGATCGACGGCATTCTCGCCTACGTCTACAGCTCGGTAGTCGGCGAAGTCGGCCTGCTGATCGTCGCGGTGATCGTGCTGCGACTGCTTCCGTCGGGCATCACCGGAAGAATGAGGAGCGGGCTCTGATGGCCCAGGAATTCGCGTCCGACGCGGCCTTGCCGCCGCGGCCCGCCTGGTGGGCTTTCGTCGCGATCAGCGTGATCGTGCTGATCACCCTGCCCTGGTTCGTCGACATCTCGCTTCAGCTCAGCCTGTCGCTGGCCTTCGTGCTCTCGCTTCTCGCGTTGAGCATGAGCTTCCTGTGGGGTTACGTCGGGATCCTGAGCTTCGGACAGACGGTGTTCTACGGGCTCGGCGGCTACTGCTACGCGCTCTTCGCGATGAACTTCGGTTACACCGGTTGGGCGATGGTCGTCGCGCTCGCGCTTCCCGCGCTGTTCGGCCTCGTGCTCGGCTACTTCATGATCTACGGGCGGATCAGCGACATCTACCTGAGCGTCATCACGCTGGTGGTCACGCTGATCTTCGAGAAGGCGATCCGGTCGACCTCGGGACCCGAGTACGTCGTCGGTTCGGTCCGGCTGAACGGGCAGAACGGGATCCCGGGCGTGCCGGGTCTGCAGCTTCCCGGAATGAGCGAGCCGCTGTCGATCGAGGGCGTCTTCTACCTGGCCTCGATGGCGATGGTCGTCGTCTACGTCGGCCTCAGGCTGCTGCTGACCACGCCGTTCGGACGCATCCTCGTCGGCATTCGCGAAAACGAGCGTCGCATGCAGCTGCTCGGCTACGACAGCCGGCGCTACAAGCTCGCCGCCTTCGTCCTGTCGGGAGCGATCGCAGGGCTGTCCGGCGCTCTGTACGCGGTCTGGGGCAACTTCGTCGCTCCGGAGATGTTCAACCTGAACCAGGCCGCCCAGGTCGTCATCTGGGTGATCGTCGGCGGCCGCTCGACGCTGATCGGGCCGATCGTGGGCACCGGCGTCATCCAGTCGCTGACCGTCTGGCTGGGGGCGAGCGGCGTCGGGCAGGTGACGCTCGTCCTCGGGTTCATCCTGATGGTCTTCGTGCTGGCGTTCCGCGAAGGGCTGCTGCCGACGCTGGGCGCGGCCTGGCGGGCGATCGTCGGAAGATCCGGCGCGATGCGCAATGCCCGGAGCGGACACCATGGATGAACGGATCGCGAAGGGTCCGGCCGCAGCCGGCGGCCCCGTGCTTCTGCAGACCCGCGCGCTCGAGAAGCGCTTCGGCGGTGTCATCGCGGTATCGAAGGTGGACTTCACCCTTCATGAAGGCGAGATCCGCTGCCTGATCGGGCCGAACGGCGCGGGCAAGAGCACCTTCTTCAGGATGTTGTCCGGGCAGATCAAGCCGAGTTCCGGCGAGGTGCTGATGGCCGGCGTGAACCTCGCCGGCCATGAGCCTTTCCAGATCGCGCGTCGCGGCGTCGGCATCAAGAACCAGGTGCCGGACGTGCTGAACGGCCTGACGGTTCGGGAGAACCTCTGGCTGGCCGCCCACGCGCACCCCGGAAATCGCAACGAGGCCCGGATCGTCGACGAGCTCGCACAGCGCGTCGGAATCGGCGGGATCCTGGATCGCCTGGTCGGCGAGCTCTCGCACGGCCAGCGTCAGTGGGTCGAAATCGCGTCGGTCATCGCTACGGAGCCGCGACTGATCCTGCTCGACGAGCCGGCGGCCGGAATGACCGACGAAGAGACCGCGCAGACCGCCGAGCTCATCCGCGAACTGAATCGCCGCGCCACGATCGTCGTCGTCGAGCACGACATGCAGTTCATCGAGCAGATCGCGCAACGGGTCACGGTCTTCCACCAGGGTGCCGTACTGCTCGAGGGATCGTTCGAGCAGGTCGTGTCCAACCCGGTCGTGCGCGACGTCTATCTGGGAAGGGGCCACTGAAATGCTCGAAGTCAGTGGAATTCGCTCGGGCTACGGCCGAATCCCGATCCTGTCGAACATCTCGTTCGGGGTGGACCAGGCCGAGTTCGTCGGGATCCTTGGCCACAACGGCATGGGCAAGACGACGCTGCTGAAGACGCTGGTCGGCCTGCTGCCGGCAACGGCAGGCGACATCCGTCTTGGCGGGCGCAGCATCGTGAAGCTGCCGCCGCACCAGCGCGCCGCACAGGGCGTCAGCTATGTGCCCCAGGGTCGCGGCATCTTCCCCGGACTGACCGTGCGCGAGAACATCGAATTCGCATTGGCGGCAAAGTCCCTGCCGGCGGCCGAGGGCGTCTCCCGGGTACTGGCCGAAATTCCGCGGCTGGAACGGCTCCTGGACCGGCAGGGTGGCACGCTCAGCGGCGGCGAACAGCAACTGCTCGCGTTGGCACGGGCCTTGGCCCAGCAGCCGAAGCTCGTGCTGCTCGACGAGCCTACCGAGGGAATCCAGCCGTCGATCATCGGCGAGATGGTCGAGCTGCTGCAGGGCTTGCGCGCACGCAGCGGCATCGCCGTGCTGCTCGTCGAACAGAACATCGATTTCATTCGTTCGCTGTCGGACCGGGTGCTGCTGATGCAGAAGGGAAGCATCGTGCGTCAGTTCCCGGCGAGCGAGCTGTCGGACGCGATGGCCATGGGCGATTTCGCGGCCATCGGACACTGACTGCATCGAAGGAGAAGCCATGAGCGATCAACGAACGAAGGGCGCCGCCCGTGTACGCATGCTGGCCGCGTACGCGGCGCTGCCTTTGCCGACCGAGCGCGAGTCGGTCGTCGCCGCGACGCTCGATGCCTGGCTGCCGGACGCCAACGCGCTGAGCGAGAAGATGAGCGCCGAGGAGTACCGCGACCTGGTGCCCATCACCGTGCTCGGGCATCCCGAGGCCGAAGACCATGGGGAGCACTGAGATGGGCGACACCGAACGCACGATCACGTCGCTGTCCCTTGCCGAGGCGGCGCGCCGGGTGAAATCCGGCGAGGTGTCGCCGGTCGAACTCGTCGATGCCTCGCTGGCGCGCATCGATGCCGTGAATCCCAGGCTTTCGGCCTACATCTCGGTGTTCGCCGACGAGGCGCGCAAGGTCGCGCAGGCGGCCGAGATCATGGCCTCGGCCGGCCACGATCTGGGCCCGCTGCACGGAGTCCCGATCGCGCTCAAGGACAACGTTGCAGTCCGAGGTACGCGAACGACCGCCGGCAGCAAGGTGCTCGCCGACTGGGTGCCGGCCCGGGACGCGACGGTGACCGCCCGCCTGCGCCAGGCCGGAGCGATCCTGGTCGGCAAGACCAATCTGCACGAATTCGCCTGGGGCGGGACCTCGGACAATCCGCACTACGGTACCGTGCGCAATCCGTGGAACGTCGAGCGCTTCCCGGCCGGGTCGAGCGGCGGGTCGGGTGCCGCAGTGGCCGCACGCACCTGCTTCGGCGCGATCGGTACCGACACGGGCGGTTCGATCCGGCTGCCCTCGGCGATCAACGGACTCGCGGGAATCCGTCCGACCTACGGTCGCGTCAGCAATCACGGCATCATCCCGCTCGCCTGGAGCATGGACACGGCGGGGCCGATGACGCGCACCGTCGAAGACTGCGCGCTGATGTTCGGCGCGATCGCCGGTCACGACCCGAAGGACCCGACCACGGCTCGCCATCCGGTGGCCGACTA
>JAAZBL010000094.1 GCA_012513825.1 Limnobacter sp.
CGCGCATCGCGATGTTGCGCCCGCCCTCGTTGTTGGTCACGCGCTGCACGCCGGCGATCGTCGCGAACTGCGGCTGGACGGTGCGCGACAGCCAGTCGGTGACCGCGGAAACGCTGCGCTCGCTCGAAGTAAAGCTGACGTAGAACGCGGCGTAGGGCCGGTCGGCGCGTTGCACCTCGACCGCCGGCGGTTCGGCCTCGGCCGGCAACTCCGAGCGCACCTGCTGCAGCCGAGCCGTGACCTGTGCGAGCGCCGCCGTGCTGTCCTGGTTCAGCTTCAGGCGCACCGTGACCTTGCTCTGGCCGGCGCGGCTTTCCGACTCGACGTAGTCCACGCCGCTGATCGACGAGACCGCGCGCTCGATCGGCGTCGTCACGAAGCCGCGCACGGTGTCGGCGCTCGCGCCGACGTAGACGGTCGTGACGACGATCGACGAGCTTTCGATGTCCGGATACTGCTGCACCGGCAGCGTCGCGAGCGCGCGCCAGCCGAGCAGCACGATGACCAGGTTCACGACGATCGCGAAGACCGGGTGCCGGATGAAGATGTCGGTGAAGGCTTTCATGGCTTCAGTCCGCGGTTTGCAGCCGTGCCTGCGGCGGATGCGGGTCCAGGACCGCGACCAGCATCGCGTCGCGCAACTTGAACGAACCCGAGGCGGCGACGCGTTCGGTCGGCTCCAGCCCGCGTCCGATCAGCACCTCGTCGCCGAGCAGCGCGAGGACCTCGACTGCGCGCAATTCGGCCCGCGTGCGGCCGTCCGGGGCCTCGGCCAGCACGAAGACGTGGTCGCCGCCCGGACCCTTGCGCAGCGCGCTGGCCGGGATCGCGACCGCCGGCTGCGTCGCACCGGTTGCGACGGCCACGCGTACCGACGAACCCGGAGCAGGCGAGGCTTCGGTGCGCGGAATGCGCGCGCGCACCGCCGTGTTGCGCGTATCGCGGTCGACGCGCGCGTCCAGCGCCAGGACCGTCGCCGACACCGGCGAGTGGCCGTGGCCGGTCAACACCTCGATCTCGTCGCCGACCCGCAGGGCCGCGGCGACGTCCTGCGGCACCGTGAAGTCGACATGCAGCGCCTCGTCGACGCCCTGGAGCGTCGTCAGCACCGTGCCTTCGTTCAGGTACTGGCCGGGGTGGACGTCGGCCATGCCGACCTGCGCGCGGAACGGTGCACGGATCGTCTTGCGCTCGATCAGCGCGCGGGTCCGCGCGATGTTGGCCAGCGCTACTTCGCGCTCGGCGCGCGCGCGGTCGACTTCCTGCTGCGAGGTCGCGTTGACCTCGCGCAGCTTGCGCAGCCGTTCGAGCGTCGTGCGCGCGAGATCGGCCTGCGCCTTCTGCGCTTCCAGCTCGGCCTGTTCGACCGAAACGTCGAGCGCGATCAGCACCGTGCCCGCCTCGACGATCTCGCCCGGGCGAAGTGCGACCTCGCGCACCGTGCCCGGCAGCTCGTTGCGCAAGGTGACCGAGCGTCGTGCCAGTACCGTGCCGATCGAAGTCAGCGTCTGTCGATGGAAGCGTTCGTGCGCCACGGCAGCCGTCACCGACTCCATCGGTTCGGGCATCGTGGCGGAAGAGGCGTTGGCCTGCTGGATGGCGCCGTGCTTCCAGACGGCGAGGCCGCCGCCGGCACCGATGACGGCGACCAGCAGCAGGGCGGATGCGAGCGAGCGATTCATTGCGCCGACTCCGGGTCATTCGGATATGGCGCCATTTGATCTGCGCGGTCTTACTGCCCCATGTCGCATCGTTCAGTGGGCATTACATTCGAAACCGGCGCCGTTACCGCGTCGCCAGTCGGCTCCGCTGCATTCGGGAACTGCGCCGGCCTGGAACTCCCTGACTTGACGCGGCCCCGGCCGGGCCTATGCTGGTTCGTGCAGATGCGCGCTTCGAGGAGACCGGGATGTGGCAGATCGACTACCAGACGCTGCAACTGGTCGCGAGCCACCGTGGCAGCCTGCCGGTGCTGCTGACCTGCCCGCATGGCGGCGACGGGACCCCGGACGGCGTAATCCCACGCACGGGCCAGACGACACCTGCCGGCTGCGACTTCGAGCTCGCCCGCGATCTGCACACGCGCGAAATCACCGAGGCCGTTGCGCAGCGAATGCTGGACGTCTTCGGCGAAGCGCCATACGTCGTTATCGCCGGCTTCCATCGCAAATTCCTCGACGTGAACCGCACGCCCGACTGCGCGTTCGAAGTCGATGCCGCGCAACCGTTCTACGACGCGTACCACACGAGCGTGCGCAACTTCATCGACGAGATCCGCGCGCAGAACGACGGACTCGGGCTGATGTTCGATCTGCACGGCACCTTGGGGCTCGCCGCGGATCCGGCCGACGTGTACCTCGGTACGGCCGGGGGCCAGAGCGTTGCTCGCCTGCTGGCGGACGATCCGCAGGCCCTGACCCGGCAACGCAGCCTGCCCGGCTTCCTGCGGGCGGCCGGTCATCGGGTATCGATCCCCGCCGAAGGCCCGCTCGGCGGCGGCTTCACGATCCGCCGCTACGGCAGCTCGAACGCCGACGGCATCGACGCGTTCCAGCTCGAAATCGCAGCGCCACTGCGCAAGCACCCCGGTCAGCGCGGAGCTGTGATCGGGGACCTGGCCTTTGCGTTCGGCAACCTTGCTAGCCTGCGTCCCTGCTCTCGTATTGCGCCGGGGTGATCCCGGCGCGTGCCAGGACCTGCCGCAGATGAACGATCGCGCTCGCATCGAGCACGTTGCTGTGATGCGGCCGGTGCAGCACGTCTTCGAAGCGCTCGAACTTGACGCGGACGCGCGCGCCGGACATCGGTTCGAGCGAGGCGCCGACGTGACGCAGCAAGGACTCGGCTTCGCGCCAGTGCAGGTTGCCGCTCGGCGGGTCGTGGAAGACGGTGCGCAGCAGCTTGGCGTGGCGATGGCTCATGGTTGTCCGCCCGGCTCGTCGCGTACATGGTACGCCGCCGCGGCGGCTGCGTCAGCCGGCTGCCGCGCGGCAACGTCAGCCGTCGGCCGGCTGCTGTCGCAGCGGCGGTGCCGTCAGGCGGCCGCCGGCGCAAGCTTGCGTGCGGCGGTTTCCTTTCGGTCGCAGTACGGCGGCTCGAAGCGCCGCAGCCGCAATGCGTTGCCGAGCACGAAGACGCTCGACAGCGCCATCGCGCCGGCCGCCAGCATCGGCGACAGCAGCGTGCCGCTGACCGGATACAGGATGCCGGCGGCCACCGGAATCAGCGCTGCGTTGTAGGCGAAGGCCCAGAACAGGTTCTGGGCGATGTTGCCGATCGTCGCGCGCGACAGCGCAATCGCATTCGGTACGCCTCCGAGGTCGCCGGACATCAGCACGACGTCGGCGGCTTCGATCGCGATGTCGGTGCCGGTGCCGATCGCAATGCCGACGTCGGCTTCGGCCAGCGCGGGCGCGTCGTTGATGCCATCGCCGACGTAGGCCACGCGCCCGTGTTCGGCCTTCAGCCGCCGGATCGCGTCGACCTTGCCGCCCGGCAGCACTTCGGCGACGACCTCGTCGATGCCGAGCTGACGCGCGATTGCCTCGGCCGTGCGCCGGTTGTCGCCGGTGATCATCGCCACCTTCAGGCCGAGCTCGTGCAACGCCCGGATCGCGGCCGGCGTCGTTTCGCGGATCGGGTCGGCGACCGCGATGACGGCCGCCAGCCGGCCGTCGATCGCCGCGTAGAGCGGCGTCTTGCCTTCGTCGCCGAGTCGCAGCGCCTGTTCGGCGAACAGGTCGACCGGCAGCCCCAGCTTCGACATGAAGCGGTCGGCCCCGATCTCGACCCGCACGCCGTCGACGCTGGCGCGCACGCCGTAGCCGGTGACCGATTCGAAATCCGCGAGCTCGCCGAGCGCCAGCCCCTCGGCCCGTGCCGCTTCGACGATCGCGCGTGCGATCGGATGCTCGGACTTCGCCTCGACGGCAGCGACCCGCGCGAGCACTTCTGCACGTTCGAATCCGGGCGCCGCGACCAGGTCGGTCAGCTCGGGCCGGCCGCGGGTCAGCGTGCCGGTCTTGTCGACGGCGACCGCGCGCGCATCCTTCAACAGCTGCAGCGCGTCGCCCTTGCGGAACAGCACGCCCATTTCGGCGGCCCGGCCGGTGCCGACCATGATCGAAGTCGGCGTGGCCAGCCCCATCGCGCACGGGCAGGCAATGATCAGCACCGCCACCGCGTTGACCAGTGCGAGGCTCAGCGCCGGCGACGGGCCGAAGGCCAGCCAGACGAAGAAGGTCAGCAGGGCCGCCGCCATCACTGCCGGCACGAACCACATCGTCACGCGGTCGACCATCGCCTGGATCGGCAGCTTCGAGCCCTGAGCCTGCGCGACCATCCGGATGATCTGAGACAGCAGCGTGTCGGCGCCGACCTTCGTTGCGCGAAAGGCCAGTGCGCCGTTCTGGTTGACCGTGCCACCGACGACTTCGGCGCCCGGCCGCTTCTCGACCGGGACCGGTTCGCCGGTGATCATCGACTCGTCGACGTAGCTGCTGCCCTCGACGACCTCGCCGTCGACCGGCAGCCGTTCGCCGGGACGTACCTCGACGATGTCGCCGGCACGGACTCCGGCGATCGGCAGCTCGACCACCTGGCCGTCGCGCCGAACGCGCGCCGTGCGGGCCTGCAGCCCGACCAGGCGGCGGATCGCCTGTGAGGTGCGCCCCTTGGCGCGCGCTTCGAAGTGACGGCCGAGCAGGATCAGCGTGACGATGACCGCTGCAGCTTCGAAATAGACGTTGACCGTTCCGGCCGGCAGCAGCCCGGGCGCGAAAGTCGCGACGACCGAGTAGCCCCAGGCCGCCGCGGTGCCGACCGCGACCAGCGAGTTCATGTCGGGCGCACCGCGCAGCAGCGCCGGAATGCCCTGCCGGAAGAAGCGCAGGCCCGGGCCGAACAGCACGATGCTGGTCAGCACGAACTGCAGCGTCCAGCTCGCCTGCATGCCGATCGTCTGCGCGACCCGGTCGTGCATGCCGGGGATGAAGTGCGAGCCCATTTCGAGCACGAAGACCGGCAGCGTCAGCACTACGGCGAGCAGCGCGGCCCGCTTCAGCGTGGCGGCCTCGGCCTCGCGGCGCCCGGCCTCGTCGTCGACGCCGGCGGAGTCGCCGGCGACGACGCGCGCTTCGTAGCCGGCCGCGGCCACGGCGCGCAGCAGCCGTTCGTCGCTCACTCCGCGCAGCCTGCGCACCTGCGCACGCTCGGTCGCGAGGTTCACGCTGGCTTCGGCCACCCCCGGCACCGCCTCGAGCGCGCGCTCGACGCGGCCGACGCAGGACGCGCAGCTCATTCCGTCGACCGCGAGCTCGACCGTGTCCTGCACGACCTTGTAGCCGGCCTTGTCGATCGCCGCGACCGCGGCGCGCAGGTCGGGCGGGCCGGCGAAGTCGATGTCGGCGCGTTCGGTTGCGAGGTTGACCCGGGCGTCGACCACGCCGGGCACCGTCTTCAGTGCGCGCTCGACGCGGCCGACGCAGGACGCGCAGCTCATCCCTTCGACGGTCAGGCCGATCGTGGTTTCGACGGTCGTCGAATCGCGGTTCGCAATGGAAGTCGTCGTTGCCGTGGACATGGGCTCATCCTGACGCTTCACACGATGTCAAGGTCAAGCCCCGAACGCTTCGTCAAGCGTCTCGCGGACCGAAATGATGGGCTCGTTTGACGCTCCGGAATCGGCGAGTGATGATCGCGCAATCGTCGCGACCCGCCGAACTGCTCCCGTTGAATCCGATCGCCGCCCCCGTCATGCCGCTGCCGATGTCCGGGGCCGTCGACCTGTTGACGATCATCTACCTGGTGGCGATCACCGCCGAAGCGATGTCCGGGGCGCTGGCCGCCGGCCGGCGCGACATGGACATCTTCGGAGTGGCCGTGATCGCCTTCGTGACAGCACTCGGCGGCGGCACGATCCGCGACCTGGTGCTCGGGCGCTTTCCGATCGGCTGGACCCAGCATCCGGAGTACATCTACCTGGTAATCTCGGCGGGCCTGCTGACGACGGTGATCGCCCGGTTCCTGCACCATCTGAAGCGGGCCTTCCTGTTCCTCGACGCGATGGGCCTGATCGCCTTCTCGCTGATCGGGTGCAGCGTGGGCCTGGCCCTCGAGTACCCGACGCCGGTCGTCATCATGTCGGGCATGATGACCGGGATCTTCGGCGGCGTCCTGCGCGACGTGCTCTGCAACCAGGTGCCGGTGGTGTTCCGCCGCGAACTGTACGCGAGCGTGTCGCTGGTCGTCTGCGTGATGTTCCTCGCCTTGCGCGCGGCCGGCGTCGGTTCCGACCTGAACACGGCGATCAGCTTCGCGACGGGACTGAGCCTGCGGCTGCTTGCGATTCGATACGAATGGCAGCTGCCGATCTTTTCGTACCGCGAGCGCTGGGACTAGGAACCGGCTCCGCGAGCGCGGTACTGCGATCTACAGAGTGATGGACGACTTCGGGAACCGTTCGGTTCGGCGCACCGCGCGTCGGGGCGCTTTCGGCGTACTGGCCTTCTGGCTGCTGCTGATGGGGGTGCTTTACCTCGGCTTCGATCTCGTCGAGCAATGGCGAGGCTCGCGCTACGAGCCCTACAGCCTTGCCAGCGGCGAACTGATGATTCCGCGCGGCCGCGACGGACACTTTCGCGTGCCGGGCACCGTGAACGGCGAGCCGGTGCTGTTCCTCGTCGACACCGGGGCGAGCCTCGTCACGGTCAGCGAAGCCTTCGCGCGCCGGGCCGGCCTGCACGGCGGTCGCGCGGTCACCTTCCGCACCGCCAACGGAGAGATGCCCGGACGCCTGCTGAACGGGATACCGGTCGAGGCGGGGGGCATGTCGCCTGGGGGCGTGCGCGTCGCAATCGGGCTGGTCGACCTCGACGACGACATGGCGCTGCTCGGGCAGAGTTTCCTGTCGCGCTTCGACATCGAGATCGGCAGCAAGGGAATGGTGCTGCGCGCGGCAGCAAGGTAGCGGCTCAGGCGGCCGGCGCGCTCCTGCCGCGCCATGCGCCGAAGGCCGCCAGCGCGATCGCGCCGATTCCGGCCAGCGTGGCCAGCAGCCAGACCAGCCAACCGAACCACGGCAGGTTCGTGAGCACGAACAGCACGACCAGCGCGACGCCGGTCGCGACGACGCGCAGCACGGTTCCCGCCGGCGCGCTTCGTTCGATCGCCGCGTCGCCGAGGGCGACGGCGCTGGCAAGAAAACCGAGCGGTATCAGCGCCAGCAGCAGGATCAGCGCGAGCAGCCCCAGCGGCAGCCCGATCACGGTGATCATCAGCAGGACGATGAAGAGCGGCAGGCCGACCAGCAGCGCAAGCCCGAACAGCGGCGCTGCCGCGGGCCGGGCCCGCAGCGCTCGACCCGCGGCACGCGTGGCCTGCGGCGCGAAGCGCAGCAGCACCGCTGCGGCCAGGATCCAGCCGAGCAGCCAGACGATCGTCAGAATCATCGGCGCTGCCCCGTCGTCGGGCGTCGCGGCTTCGTCGACGCCGCCCTGCACCTGCGCGCCGGGTGCGATCCGCGGCGGTTCGCCGCCGTGATAGTGGATCCGCCCCTGCACGACTGCAGCCGGACCCAGTTCGAGTTCGCCGCCGAACACGCGGACGTCGCCGTCGACGCGACCGTCGATCCGGATGCGCGAAGCGCTGACGAGCGCGTCGCCATGGATGTGACCGTCGAGCGTGACGCTGCCGCCGGCCGCCGTGACGCTGCCCGAGACCACCGCCCCGGGCGCGACCGCCACGCGACCGCCGGCGAGTCGCGCGTCGTCGCCGATCGTGGCCGCGACGCGCACGTCGCCGCCGGCCGCGTACAGATCCTGGGCGACGTTCGCGTCGACCTGCACGCTGCCGCCGGCGAGCAGCGCGTCGCCGCCGACCTGGCCGCTCAAGGAAACGCGCCCGGCCGCGACGACGGCGTCGCCGGGAACCGCGGCGCGCATCGCGACGTTGCGCCCGCTCATGTAGACATCGTTGCCGATGCGCTGCGCCGTCTCGTCGGTCGCTTGCACAGACGCGGTGTCGCTGGCGTGTCCGGTCGCCGCGACGACAGCCAGCGCGATCGACAGTCCGATCCCCGACGCTGCGATCGCGATCCATGACCCGGTGCGCATGAGCCGAAGTATGCGCTTCGTCGATATCGATCTCCAGAATCCTTCGTTCGAGTCCGGCGTGGCTTCAGGCATCGGAATTGCCTCGGATCGGACGTTGCGGCGCGCCGCTGCGATGCGCGCCGCCCCGAAAGGAGGACAGTTCATGCGATTCGAGCCACCGAGCTTTCGTTTACGTACCGTGGGTGCCGGCGCCGTTGCACTGGCCGCGCTCGCACTGGCCGGCTGCGCGACCGGCGATCCGCCGAACGCCGAACTCGCGACCGCGAGCACGGCGGTCGACCGGGCGGCAGCCGCACCGCAGATCGCCACTGCCGCGCCGGTCGAGATGCAGTCGGCCCGCGACAAGCTGGCACGCGCACAACGTGCGATGGGCAGCAAGGACTATGAAGAGGCACGGCGTCTTGCCGAGCAGGCCGAAGTCGATGCGCGCCTGGCCGAGAGCAAGGTCGCTGCGACACGAAGCGAGCAGGCCTTGAGCGAGCTGCAGGAATCGATCCGCGAGCTGAACCGCGAAATCGAGCGGCGCTCGGCAGTGCCGGCGGGACCGGCTGCCGCAGGTACAGCGCCCGCGCAGCCGGTCGGGACCCCGGTCGGCACGCCGGGGACGGCGGTCGGTTCGTCGGTCGTGACGCCGCCGGCCACTATTCCGGCGGCCGCCCCGTCCGTTCCCCGCGCTCCGGCAAGACCCCTGTCGCGCTGACGATTGGCGAAGGAGATCCCGATGAGCTTTCAGCAGACGAAGAACCCTCGAGCGACGCACGGTGTTCCCGCCGATCTGGGCAGTCCGCGATCGCATGTCCGTGACGACCGCCCGCGCACCCGGCTGATCGGCCGCGGTGCCGCCAACCTGGGCCTGCTTGCCGTGCTGGCCGCCTGCGCCGGCCCCGAAGGTCCGAACCCCGATATCGAGCGGGCCCGCGGCGAAGTCGACCGCGTCGCTGCGATGCCGGTGGTCACGCAGCATGCGCCGCTGGAACTGAAGGAGGCGATCGATACCGTCGAGCGCGGCGATCGCGAGTGGCGCGAAGACGGCGACACCGACGAGGCGCGCCATGACGCCTACCTGGCAGAGGGCCGCGCTGCGATCGCCGCGAACTATGCGCGTGCCCGCGACGCAGACGAAAAGATCGAGCGCGTCAAGGCCAGTGCCGACGCGCAGCGGCTCCAGGCGCGCACCCGGGAGGCCGAAGCGCAGGCGCAACGCGCCGCCATGGCCGACCAGCGCGCGCGCGAGGCCGAAGCGCGCCTGGCCGAGATCGAGGCGCGGCAGACCGAACGCGGGCTGCTCGTTTCGCTGGGCGACGTGCTGTTCCAGACCGGCCGCGCCGAGCTGTTGCCGCCGGCTTATCCGAGGCTGGACCGGCTTGCCGAGTTCCTGCGCCAGCATCCGGATCGCCACCTGCTGGTCGAGGGCTACACCGACTCGGTGGGTAGCGAGAGCTCGAACCTCGCGTTGTCGCAGCGTCGCGCCGACGCGGTCCGGATGGCGCTGATGCAGCGCGGTGTCGAACCGGGCCGGATCACGACGCGCGGCTACGGCGAGAATTATCCGGTCGCCGACAACTCGAACGCCGAAGGCCGGGCGATGAACCGTCGCGTCGAGGTCGTGATCACCGACGCACAGGGAACGCTGCGGCCGCGCGGCTGAGGCGGGGACTTTCGCGAGCGGCCTGGCCGTTCAGATCGTGACGGCCAGCCGCGTCGCCTCGTCGATCGCCCGCTTCGCGTCGAGTTCGCTGGCTACGTGCGCGCCGCCGATCAGCCGCGCGGCGACGCCGCGCCGTTCGAGCTCCGCGTGCAGCCCGCGGTTCGGCTCCTGTCCCGTGCACAGCACGACGGTGTCCACGTCGAGCACCCGGCGCTCGCCGTCGACCGAGTAGTGCAGGCCGCGGTCGTCGACGGCGTGGTAGCTGGCACCTGCCGTCATCGCAACCCGGGCCTTGCGCAGCTTCGCTTTCAGGATCCAACCGGTCGACTTGCCGAGGCTTCGGCCGAGCGACTCGCGCTTGCGCTGGAACATATGGACCTGGCGACGCGGATGGTGCGGGGCAGGCGGGGCGAGGCCGCCGGGCGCCGACAGGCTGGCGTCGACGCCCCAGGCCGTCATGAATGCGTTCGGGTCCAGCGATTCCTCGGCATTGCCGAGCAGGAATTCGGCCACGTCGAAGCCGATGCCGCCGGCCCCGAGAATCGCGACCCGGTCGCCGACCATAACACGGCCGGAAAGCACGTCCTGGTAGCCGACGACCTTCGGGTGGTCGACGCCTTCGAGGGCGGGGATCCGCGGCAACACGCCCGTGGCCAGCACGATCTCGTCGAAGCCGCCGTCGGCCAGCTCGACTGCGCTGGCCATCGTGCCGAGTCGCAGATCGACCTCCGCCAGCCGCAGCGCCCGGTCGAAGTAGCGCAGCATGCCGTCGAACTCGAATTTCCCGGGTACCTTGCGCGCCAGGATCAGTTGGCCGCCGAGCTCGTCCTGCGCTTCGAACAGGGAGACGCGGTGTCCGCGGCGAGCCGATTCGAGGGCGAAGGCCATGCCCGCCGGCCCGCCGCCGACCACCGCGATGCGCTTCGATCCGGCCGCCGCGCGGTCGTCGAACTCGATCTCGCGGCCGGCCCTC
>JAAZBL010000095.1 GCA_012513825.1 Limnobacter sp.
CGTCTCGGTTTCGGCGAGCAGCTGTCCAAGAACTACGAGATCCGCACGCTGTCGAAGCACGGCGTCGAATGGAAGGAGCCGACCCCCGAATCGATCCTGAAGGAGGTCAACCGCTCGGTCTGGACGATCGGCTACACGGGCCAGTCGCCCGAGCGCCTCAAGCTTCACATGAAGCACATGGGCACCTTCGACGTGAAGACGCTGAAGGCGGTCGGCGGACCCTGCGACGGCGAGTACTTCGGCCTGCCGTGGCCGTGCTGGGGCAACCCGGAACTGAAGCACCCGGGCACGCCGAACCTGTACCAGACCGACCGGCACGTGATGGACGGCGGCGGCAACTTCCGCGCGAACTTCGGCGTCGAACGCGACGGCGTCTCGCTGCTGGCCGCCGACGGTTCGCACTCGAAGGGTGCCGACATCCAGACCGGTTACCCCGAGTTCGACCATGTGCTGATGAAGAAGCTCGGCTGGTGGGACGAGCTGACGGATGCCGAGAAGCAGGCCGCCGAAGGCAAGAACTGGAAGACCGATCCGTCGGGCGGGATCATTCGCGTGGTCATGAAGAACCATGGCTGCTATCCGTTCGGCAACGCGAAGGCGCGCGCGATCGTCTGGAACTTCCCCGACCCGATCCCGGTGCACCGCGAGCCGATCTACGGCACGCGGCCCGACCTCGTCGAGAAGTACCCGACGCACGACGACAAGGACAAGTTCTGGCGGATGCCGACGCTGTACAAGACGCTGCAGCAGAAGAACGTCGCGGACAGGCTTTACGAAAAGTTCCCGATCATCCTGTCGTCGGGCCGCCTGACCGAATACGAGGGCGGCGGCGACGAGACGCGATCGAACCCGTGGCTGGCCGAACTGCAGCAGGACGCCTTCGTCGAGATCAACCCCCGCGCCGCCAACGACCGCGGGATCCGGCATGGCGACTACGTCTGGTTGTCGACGCCGACCGGCGCCCGGCTCAAGGTCAAGGCGCTGGTCACCGAGCGGGTCGGGCCCGACACCGCCTGGATGCCGTTCCACTTCGCGGGCTGGTGGCAGGGACGCGACCTGAAGGAGTTCTATCCGGAAGGCGCCGCGCCGGTCGTCCGAGGCGAGGCGGTCAACACCGCGACCACCTACGGCTACGACTCGGTCACGATGATGCAGGAAACCAAGACGACGATCTGCCAGATCGAGAAATTCACCGCCTGACGCGATGCAGCGGCTTAGACAGGATCCCGGAGGACACTCATGGCCCGAATGAAGTTCATCTGCGACACCGAGCGCTGCATCGAGTGCAACAGTTGTGTCACGGCTTGCAAGCAGGAGCACGAGGTGCCCTGGGGCGTGAACCGGCGGCGCGTCGTCACGATCAACGACGGCGTGCCCGGCGAGCGCTCGATCTCGGTCGCCTGCATGCACTGCTCCGACGCACCCTGCATGGCGGTCTGTCCGGTCGACTGCTTCTACCGCACCGACGAAGGCGTGGTGCTGCACGACAAGGATCTGTGCATCGGCTGCGGCTACTGCTTCTACGCCTGTCCGTTCGGCGCGCCGCAATTTCCGCAGGCCGGCGCGTTCGGCATGCGCGGCAAGATGGACAAGTGCACGTTCTGCGCCGGCGGACCCGAAGCCAACGGCAGCGACGAAGAGTTCCGCAAGTACGGACGCAACCGGCTCGCCGAGGGCAAGCTGCCGGTCTGTGCCGAGATGTGCTCGACGAAGGCACTGCTGGGGGGCGATGGCGAGATGCTCGCCAATATCTATCGCCAGCGGGTCTTCACGCGCGGCAAGGGCGCCGAGGTCTGGGGCTGGGGCACTGCCTACGGTCCGGGCGGCGGGCAGCAGGGCGGCCAGGGCGCCGGCGGTCGGCGGCAAGGGAGCTGAAGATGAAACCACGGCATGCGGTATCGGCATTGGCGGCTCTCGGACTCGCAGCGGTGCTGGCCGGCTGCGGCGAGAAGCCGCAGGTCAGCACTTCGGCGGCCGTCGAAGTGCCCGGCGCGCGGGCTTCCGACGAAGTGGCAGGCAATCGGGTCACGCGCGATACGAAGGCCTGGGAAGGCGACGCATTGCCTTACCAGGCCGGAAACTTCCAGCGCGGCGACGCCGTCAGTTGGCAGAAGGCGCTGGACGCCCGGGTCCAGGGTCAGAACGAGTACATCCGGATCGGGAGCGGGAAATGAACAAGGCGATCCGGGCGCTTGCGCTGTGTGCCGGCCTTCTGGTCGCCACGGCAGCCCCGGCGCAGCATCAGGCGCCAGCGGACGAGCCCGGTCCGCAGTCGACGAGAATCCTGGAGGCCACGCGCGACGACCAGGCGCAGCGCCAGCAGGTCCAGCCGCTGAACAACGCACCGGTATGGCGGGCCGTGAATTCCGGCCAGGCGTACTCCACGCAACTGCCCGCCAACGAGGGCGGCGTGCTGATCCAGCCCGGCGGCGAACCGTGGCGGCTCACGCGCAACGGCCCGGTCACGCAGGGTGGCGGCTGGGCGCTGGTCGGCGTATTGCTGCTGATCGCGGCGTTCTACCTGTACCGTGGCAAGATCCGGCTGCACGGCGAACCGACGGGCCGGCTGATCGAGCGCTTCACCTTCGTCGAACGCCTCGTTCACTGGATCAACGCGGCCTGCTTCGTGCTGCTGGGCTTTACCGGGATCGTCATGCTGTTCGGCAAGCATCTGCTGCTGCCGCTGTTCGGCTACACGCTGTTCTCGTGGCTCGCGATCCTGTCGAAGACGACGCACAACTTCGTCGGGCCGCTGTTCGCGGTCACGACGATCGTGATGTTCGCGACCTTCGCCAGGGACAACCTGCCTCGCGCCTATGACGTGAAATGGCTGAAGAGTGCCGGCGGGCTGCTTTCGCGCAAGGGCATGCATCCACCCAGCCACCGCTTCAACGCCGGAGAGAAGCTGATGTTCTGGGGCGCCGTCGTGTTGCTCGGGATCATCGTCTCGATCACCGGCTTCGTCCTTAACTTCCCGAACTTCGGTCAGGGCAGGGCGCTGATGCAGAATGCCTGGCTGATCCACGTGGTCGCCGCACTGCTGTTCATCGCCGTCATCTTCGGCCACATCTACCTCGGCACGGTCGGGATGCAGGGCGCCTACGACTCGATGCGTCACGGCTACGTCGACGAGGCCTGGGCGCGCGAGCACCACGTGCTCTGGTACGACGACATCAAGGCGGGCAAGATTCCCGCGGTGCGCAGCCAGGAACCGGAGGGGGCTCCGGTCGTCGGTCCGCAGGCGGCGTCGAAGGCCTGAACTTCGGGGAAGCCGCGGACCGGGTCGTCCTGCAGACTGGCTGGAAACGGAAAACGGGGCCGAACGGCCCCGTTTTCTTTGCTAGTACGCGGCCGTGGCCGTGCCTTACCTGAACTCCTCGGTCCGCGTTTCGACCTGCATCAGCGGCTCGTCGGCGATCACGGCGCGCGGCTTGCGCTTGCGCACCGGCCGCGGCGGAACGAACTCCGGCTCGATCTCCGACACGGCATCCGGAGACGTTTCGACCCAGGTCAGTCCGGCGCCCTCGACGATGGCTTCCAGAACTTCCCTGGAGGCTACCGGTTGTGCGGTCCCGTCTTGGGCTGCGCCGACGGTCTCGGCGCTGTTGGCTGCGGCGGTCGCATCGCCGGCGGGCGCTCCGGCGATCGCCGGCGCCGGGCGCGCCTGCGCTGCCGGTTGGCCGGTCGGCACTTCGGACACCGGGCTCGGTACGTCGGCTGCCGGTTCGCCGGCCGCCGGTTCGCCGGCCGCCGGTTCGCCGGCCGCCGGTTCGCCGGCCGCCGGTCCGACGGTCGCCGGTGCCGGGCGGCCCGGCTCGTCGGCTGCCGGTTCAGCCACCGGCAGGCCTGCCGACGGTTCTGCAAGCGCCGGTTCGGTGACGGCTGGTTCGGTCGCCGCTGGTTCGGTCGCTGCCGGTGCGGTCGCCGCCGGTGACGTCGCCGCCGGTGACGTCGCCGCGTCGTCGGCTTTCGCCGGCGCTTCGGCCGCCGGTTCTCCCGCCGAAGGATGACCCGCGGCTTCGGCCGGCGGCTGGCTGGCCGCCAGTGGGGCCTCGCCGGCCGTGGCTTCGGCCGAAGCCCGAGGCGTCACGACCGGACGATCGGTCTCTTCGGCGGTTCCGGCACGAGCCGTTGCCTCGGCGGCCCCGGCAGGCTCGGCGCGAGCGCCGTCGACCGATTCGGCCGAAGCGCGCGGGCCGGTTTCGGCCGCTTCCACGGCCGAGTCCGGGGTCGATTCGGCGGCGATGCCCTGGACCGTAGCAGCCTTCTGCGCATCCGCGTCGGCTTCGTCGGCGCGCGCCGGTTCTCCGGCAGCCGACGCGTCGATCGCCTGTCCGGCGACCGCCGATTCGCTCGCTCCGGCCTCGCGTTCGCGACGTCCGCCGCGACGGCGTCGGCCCCGGCGCGGTCGGGCTTCCTCGCCGGTGGCCGCTGCATCGTCGGCGCCCCGGGCGGACGACGCGGTGCCGCCGGCCTCGGATTCGGCTGTCGCCAGTTCGCCGGCCGGCGGCGTGCCGGCCGCCGCTTCGGCTGTCACCGCTTCGCCGATCTCGGCTTCACCGGATGCCCGTGCAGTCGCGTCGGCGCCAGAAGGGGCATGCGCTCCGGCGACGGCCGCCGTGGCAGCGGCAGCGATACGGTCGTCGGTTTCGGCCGGAGCGGCGGCTTCGACAGCCTCGGTGGTGCGGGGGCGTGCCTCGTCGCGACCGCGTCCGCGGCGCCGTTCGCTGCGTTCGGGACGCTCGCCGAGCTCGCTGCGTTCCGCTCGTTCCATGCGCTCGCCGCGATCGCTCCGTTCGGCGCGGTCCGTGCGTTCGCCGCGGTCCGTGCGTTCGCCGCGCTCGCCCCGCTGCGCGCGTTCGGCTCGCTCCGGTCGCGCCGTGCGCTCGGTGCGCTCGCCATCGCGCGAATCCCTCGCCTCGCGCGCGGTCCGGGCTTCGCCGGTGCCCTCGCTTCGCTCGCCGCGGCTTCCGCGGCCGTCGCGCCGCGTGCGGCCTTCGCGGCCTTCGCGCTCACTGCGCCCGGCGCGGCCCTGGCCGTTGCGGCCACGGCGTCCGGTGCCCGGGCCGTCGCCAGCGGCCGGCGTGGCCGGGATCGCCGGCTGCGACTTCGCGGGAGCTGCGGCCTCGGCTTCGTTGGCCGGCTTGCGCCGGAACCAGCCGAGGATCCGGCCGATCAGGCCGTCTTCGCCGATGCCGATCTGTCCCAGATGCCCGAGAGCCGATCCGGCCGTCGGCGCAGCGCCGGCAGCGGCTTGCCGCGCGGCGACCGGCTCGACCACTTGCGGTGCCGGCGGCGGCTGATCCGGCGTGATTCCCTTGACCGCGGCTTCCTGGCGCGGCTTGCCCGCCTCGAGCTTGCGCTCGAGATAGGAATCGTCCTCGTCGGGGACCTCCGCCAACGAGTAGCTGACGCGGTAGCTGGACAGGCGCTCGTCGTCGTGCCGGAGCCTTTCGGTGCGGTAGTGCGGCGTCTCCAGGTGCTTGTTCGGGATCAACACGATCTCGACGCGCAGCCGGGCTTCCAGCTTGTTCAGCTCGCTGCGCTTTTCGTTCAGCAGATAGGTCGCGACGTCGACCGGCACCTGCGCGTAGACGGCGGCCGTGCCGTCCTTCATCGCCTCGTCCTGCAGCACGCGCAGCACGTGCAGCGCCGACGATTCGACGTCGCGGATCACGCCGGTCCCGTTGCAGCGCGGGCAGGTGATGTGCGAACCCTCGGCGAGCGCCGGACGCAGCCGCTGCCGCGACAGTTCCATCAGCCCGAATCGGGAGATCTTGCCGGTCTGCACGCGCGCCCGGTCGTAGTGCAGTGCATCCTTGAGCCGCTGCTCGACTTCACGCTGGCTCTTGGCGCTCTCCATGTCGATGAAGTCGATGACGATCAGGCCGCCCAGGTCGCGCAACCGCATCTGCCGGGCGACTTCGTCGGCGGCTTCGAGGTTCGTGCGCAGCGCCGTTTCTTCGATGTCGGAGCCGCGCGTGGCACGCGCCGAGTTCACGTCGATCGCGACCAGCGCCTCGGTATGGTCGATCACCACGGCGCCGCCCGAAGGCAGCGGAACCAGCCGCGAATACGCGGTTTCGATCTGGTGCTCGATCTGGAAGCGCGAGAACAGCGGCGTATCGTCGCGATAGCGCTTCACGCGATTGACCATGTCCGGCATCACGTGGGCCATGAACTGCCGGGCCTGTTCGTAGATGTCGTCGGTATCGATCAGGATCTCGCCGATGTCCTGCGAGAAATAATCGCGGATCGCGCGGATGACCAGGCTGGATTCCTGGTAGATCAGGAAGGGGCCGGGCGCCGAACCGGCGGCCTGCTCGATGGCGCTCCACAGTTGCAGCAGGTAGTTGAGGTCCCACTGGAGCTCTTCGGTGCTGCGGCCGATGCCGGCGGTGCGGGCGATCAGGCTCATCCCCGGAGGGTGTTCGAGCTTGTCCATCGCCTCGCGCAGTTCCTGCCGGTCTTCGCCTTCGATGCGCCGGGAGACGCCGCCGCCGCGCGGGTTGTTCGGCATCAGGACCAGGTAACGACCGGCAAGCGAGATGAAGGTCGTCAACGCAGCGCCCTTGTTGCCGCGCTCCTCCTTGTCGACCTGGACGATCAGTTCCTGGCCTTCGGTGATCGCGTCCTGGATCCGGGCCTTGCCGGAACCGTCGGAGCCGTTGGACTTGCAGTAGCTCTTCGCGATCTCCTTGAACGGCAGGAAGCCGTGGCGCTCCTCGCCGTAGTTGACGAAGCAGGCTTCGAGACTGGGTTCGACGCGAGTGACGACGCCTTTGTAGATATTGCTCTTGCGGGACTCGCGGCCCGCGGTTTCGATGTCGATGTCGATCAGCTTCTGGCCATCGACGATCGCCACGCGCAGCTCTTCGGCATGCGTGGCATTGAACAGCATTCGCTTCATGCAAATGACTCCGTGGCGCGCCCGTAGCGTGGCGGCGCGCGTCGGCCAGCGGGCCGATGCGGATCCAGCAGGGAAAGTGGGAGCTCGCAGAGCGGGCCGCATCGGCCCGCTGCTAGGCGCCCGGAATTCTTTCTACCGGTGAGCGCGCACCGGCAGCGCGAGCGGGCAAAGGCCAGCGGGCGTCGGAGGTGTATGCGCAGACAAGGGGGTCGGGGACCACTGGTATGAAAGAAAGGGGCAGTCGTCGCTGCCGCACTTTGCTCTGATTTCTGGAGTTCGCATCACCCGCGCTCCCGGCCCTGGAACGGCGCAGGAGCCGCGGTTATGTATTCTTTCTGTCGCAGCCGACGTCCGACCGGGCACCGTTCCTCGTGGAGGTCGACCGGTACAATCGGAACATCGGTTCGCGGCCCGATGCGACCTGCAGCTGGCCGGCTCCGCGGGAACGAACATCTACGGAAAACCGGTTCCGCTCGCGAGCCGCGTCCGTTCGGGAGCGCCGTATCGGGAGCTGTGCAGCACGGGCCAGGCCGGACCGCGCACGACCTTTCCATTATATACGCGACGTGGACACTCGGAGCACCAGACAGCAAAGGGCGCCCGCCTCGAAGGCCGGCCCGGCCGGCCAGGCGGACGTACGCTACGTCGAGATCGACGACGAGCGCGCCGGCCAGCGTCTCGACAATTTCGTCACCGGGCTGTGCAAGGGCGTCCCCAAGAGCCACGTCTACCGCCTGATCCGCAGCGGCCAGTTGCGCGTGAACGGCGGGCGGCGAGCGGCCGACTACAGGCTGCAGGCCGGCGACAGCCTGCGGCTGCCGCCGATGCGCGTTCCGGTCGTGCAGCCCGCCACGGCGGCCGGCGCCGAACGCGTGCAGCGGGCGCGCGCGGCGCTCGGCGAACGGCTGCCCGTGCTCTACGAAGACGATTCGATCCTCGTCATCGACAAGCCCGAGGCGGTCGCGGTGCATGGCGGCAGCGGCGTTTCCAGCGGGGTCATCGAGCGGCTGCGTGCCGCGTTGCCGCAGGCCCGCTTCCTGGAGCTCGCGCACCGGATCGACCGCGAGACCTCGGGTGTGCTGGTCGTCGCGCGCAAGCGCGCCGCGCTGCTGGCGCTGCAGGCGCAATGGCGGCAGCGCGCACCGGCCAAGCGCTACCTGGCGGTCGTCGCCGGGCACTGGCCCCTGCGCGCGAAGACGCTGTCGTTTCCGCTGCGCCGCCTGGCGGCCCCCGACGGCGACCGGCGCGTGGTCGTGCACGGGCAAGGGCAGGAAGCCGTCACGCGGGTTCGCGGGCTCGCCCGCTTCGAGGTCGAGGGGGCAGGCGCGTTGAGCCTCGTCGAAGCGATCATCGAAACCGGGCGCACGCACCAGATCCGCGTCCACCTGAATTACGCCGGCTTTCCGATCGTCGGAGACGACAAGTACGGCAACTACGCGCTGAACCGCCGGCTCGCCGCCCGGGGCTTCCGGCGCATGTTCCTGCATGCGGCGTCGCTGCGGCTGCGCCATCCGGAGTCGGGTGCGCCGATGGACCTCGTTGCGCCGCTGCCCGCGGCGTTCGCGGCCTTGCTGCGTTCGGGGGGCGTGGATCCCGCCCGATTCGACGAGGCCGTGCACGACCGGCCCGTCGAACCGGCGGCGCTGCCTGGCGACAACGGAGCCCGAGCATGAGCCCTGGGCGCCGCTACCGCCTCGTCGTCTTCGACTGGGACGGCACGCTGATGGATTCCACCGCCGCGATCGTGCACGCGATCCGCGCCGCGTCGACCGACCTCCGCCTGCCTGTGCCGACGCGCCAGGAGGCCGCTCACGTGATCGGCATGGGGCTGCTCGAGGCGATCCATACGGTCGTGCCGTCGATCCGTCGCGAGCAATTGCCCGAATTCGTCGAACGCTACCGGGCTCATTACTTCAGGCACGACCCGAAGCTCGAAGCCTTCGACGGCGTACCGTCGCTGCTCGACGAGCTGGCCGACGCCGGTGCCTGGCTGGCGGTCGCCACCGGCAAGTCGCGCGCCGGCCTCGACCGTGCGCTCGAGCAGATGGGCTGGACCGGCCGCTTCCTGACCACGCGCTGTGCCGACGAAGGCGCGCCGAAGCCCGATCCGTGGATGCTCGTCGACATCTGCGAAGAGCTCGACCTCGTCCCGGCGCAGCTGCTGATGGTCGGGGATACCACCTACGACCTCGGCATGGCGCGTGCCGCGGGGGCCGACGCGATCGGGGTCAGCTACGGTGCGCACCTGCGCGAGGAACTCGAGTGCGAACCTTGCCTGGCGATCGTCGATTCGGTGCTCGAGCTTCGCGAGGCACTGTTGGGGCGCATCAGGTGACGGCGCCGTCGCCGGCATGGCAGCGCGTCTGCGACAGCGCGGCGCTGGTCGAAGGCGGCGACGGCCAGCGCACGACGCTGCCGCCGTCGGGGCCCGGCGCCGAAGCGCTGCCCGTGTTCGTCGTCCGCTACGACGGCGGGCCGCACGCGTGGCTGAACCGCTGCGCGCATGTCGCGATGGAGCTCGACTGGCTGCCCGGCAAGTTCTTCGATTCGAGCGGCCTATACTTGATCTGTGCCACTCACGGCGCGACCTACGAGCCCGATACCGGGCGCTGCGTGGGCGGGCCGTGCCGGGGCGCCGCGCTCGAGCCGGTGCCGGTCAGCGAGCACGACGGCGCTGTCTGGATCGCTCCCATCTCCCGATGATCATCGCCCCGTCCGGGGACTACTGCCTGCCATGCCCGAATCGACGAACCCGCCGGAGCGTCCGGCCGAACAGCCGAGCCCGACCGCTGCGACTGCGAACGCCGCGTACGAAAGCGGCGCGCCCGGGCCTGCGAGCGCTCGCGACCGCGCCGCGACCCGGCCGGCCGCCAGCGACTGGGAGCGCGGCGTGCTCGAGCGACTGGTCATGGCCACGCTGGTCGAACGGCGGCGTGCCCGACGCTGGGGCATCTTCCTGCGGCTGCTGACGCTGGCCTGGTTGACCGGCGCGATCCTGCTCTTCGGCGGCTGGATCGGCCCCGACGTCGTCAAGCCCACGGCCCGGCACACCGCACTGATCGAGCTCGACGGCGTGATCGCGGCCGGCGGCGAGAACTCGGCCGACGAAATCGTGTCGGCGCTGCAGGCGGCCTTCGAAGACTCGCGCACCGCAGGCGTCGTGCTGAGGATCAACAGCCCGGGCGGCAGCCCGGTGCAGGCGGGAATCATCTACGACGAGATCCGGCGCCTGCGCGCCAGCCATCCCGAAACGCCGCTGTACGCGGTCGTCGACGAGATCTGCGCATCCGGCGGCTACTACGTCGCCGCGGCGGCCGATCGCATCTACGTCGACAAGGCCAGCCTGGTCGGCTCCATCGGCGTGCTGATCAACGGCTTCGGCCTCGTCGATGCGATGGAACGTCTCGGTGTCGAACGTCGGTTGTTCACTGCCGGCGAGAACAAGGGGTTCCTGGACAGCTTCTCGCCGCTGAAGCCCGAACACCGCGAACACGCGCAGAAGATGATCGACGGCATCCATCGGCAGTTCGTCGACGCCGTGCGCCAGGGGCGCGCCGAACGGCTCGCCGACGATCCGGAGCTCTTTTCCGGCCTGGTCTGGACCGGCGCCCGGAGCATCGAGCTGGGCCTGGCCGATGCGCTGGGCACCGTCGACTCGGTCGCGCGCGATGTGATCCAGGTCGAGCCGGTGGTCGACTTCTCGCCGCGTCAAAGCCTCGCCGAGAAATTCGCTCGCCGCGTCGGTGCCGGTGCGGGCGAGACGCTGGCTCGGCTGCTCACTGCCCCGGCCGGCTTCGGCGGCCTGCGCTGAACGGCTTGCGCTTGCCTGCGGGCCGGCTGCGCGGGTCCTCGTCGCTGCGCTGGCGCGCAGCGCCACCGGGCTTGCGTGCCGCCAGCAGGCCGAACACCGCCGGTTGCCGGTCGAGGGCCGGCGGCGGCGCGATGCGCCAGTCGTGCACCGAGCGCGAAGCGATCGACTCGCCGGCCAGGCTGAGCTGCGACGCCACCAGCAGCCGGGTCGACGGCGCCAGCACGGCGAGCGCCGTGTCGAAGACGTGCCGGTTCCGGTACGGCGTCTCGATCCACAACTGCGTTTCGTCGCCGACGGCCGAGCGCTGTTCGAGCTCCCGCAGTCGCCGGGCGCGGGCCTCCGGTTGCGCGGGCAGGTAACCGGAGAAGGCGAAGCGCTGTCCGTTCAGCCCCGAAGCCATCAGGGCCAGCAGCAGCGAGCTCGGACCGATCAGCGGGACGACGCGGATGCCCGCCGCATGAGCGGCCTCCACGAGGGTGGCGCCGGGATCGGCGATCGCCGGGCAACCGGCCTCCGACAGCAGGCCGACGTCGCGCCCCGAGCGAAGCGGCGCGAGCAGGCGCGGCAGGGCGTCGGGCGGCGTGTGCTCGTTCAGCTCGTTCATCTCGAGCTGCTGGAGCGGCTGGTCGGTTCCCGCGGCCTTCAGGAACGCGCGCGCGGTCTTCGCGTTCTCGACGACGAAACAGTCGAGCCGCGACAGCGCGGCCAGCGTTGCCGCCGGCAGGACCTCGCGCGGATCGCTGTCGGCGCCGAGCGGCGTCGGGACCAGGTAGAGCGTGCCGGTCGGCCGGGCGTCGTCGGCCAGATCAGTCTCGTCGGTCATGTCAGTCGTTCCCGGCGCGTGACGGCGCCGCCGGCATTCCGCCCGGCAGCGGCACGCCGGCTCGCATCAGCGCCCCGGTCAGCGCGATCAGCGGCAGCCCGACCAGCGCCGTCGGATCCGGTCCCTCGATCGATTCGAGCAGGATCACGCCGAGTCCCTCCGATTTCGCCGAGCCGGCGCAGTCCCACGGTTGCTCGGCGTCGAGGTAGGCGTCGATCAGCCGATCGTCGAGGCGGCGAAACCGGACGCGCGTGTCGACGCAAAGGTTTTCGACGAATCCGTCTTCGACGCGCCTGAGCGCCAGCGCCGTATGAAAGTGCATCACGCGTCCCGACGCGGCGCGCAACTGCGCTCGTGCCGCCACGGCTCCGCCGGGCTTGCCGAGGATCGTTCGGCCGTCGAGCGTGGCCGTCTGGTCCGAGCCGACGACGAGTGCGCGCGGATATCGGGCGGCGACGCTGGCCGCCTTCGCGGCTGCCAGCCGCACGGCGGCTGCGTGCGGCGTCTCGCCGTCCAGCGGCGACTCGTCGACCAGCGGCGCTTCGACCTCGAAAGGCAGGCGCAGGCGCTCGAGGAGCTCGCGGCGGTAGCGCGACGTGGAGGCGAGAATCAGCGAGGACATCGGAGTGGGTGCGTTCGGGTCGGGGAGATCGCGGCGGATCGTCCGGCGCCGATTATCATCGAAGCACGATGCACGACGATTTCCGCGCTCGCTGTCCGCATGCGATCCCTTTCCGCGCTCGCTTTCCGCGCATGATCCGATGACGCTGCAGATCGACATACACGAGCTCGCCCGCACCGGGCGCACGCTCGAAGGCACGCTCGAAGTCGCCGAGACGCCGCGCCTGGCCTCGCTGCTCGCGCGCGAGGAAGGGCAGGTACGCTGGCAGGCCCGCGGCGAGCGGCGCGAGCGCCCGGACGGCGATCACGACGATCTGCTGCACCTGGCGCTGTCGTCCGAACTGCAGATGCAATGCGTTCGCTGCCTGGCCGATGCGCCGGTCTCGCTGCGGGTCGCCACCTCGTTCCGGCTGGTAGACACCGAAGAGCAGGCCGAGCGCGAGGATCTGGAAGACAGCCGGTTCGACGTGCTGGTCGGCAGCCCGCGCTTCGATCTGGGCGAGCTGATCGAAGACGAAGCGATCATGGCCTTGCCGTCGCTTCCGCGCCACGAGGACTGCGCACTGCCCGACGCGGCCGATCCGGTGCAGGCGCCGGTCGATCCGGCGCGTCGGGATTCGACGCCGGTCGGCTCCGTGTCGAATGGGCAGGGTGCCGGCGAACCCCGCAGCGGGGCCGGCGGTCGCGGGGAATCGGGGCAAGCCGAAAGCGGCGAACGCATCCGACCCTTCGCCGACCTGGCCGAGCGGATGAAGCGGCGCCACTGA
>JAAZBL010000096.1 GCA_012513825.1 Limnobacter sp.
CGATTGCAGCCGTCGCTGCCCGCGACCCGTCCGTGCTCGAATCGCATCGTCGGCGCGGGCGCCGATGGCGTGTCCGGCCGTGCGCGATGCAGCCGCGTGACGACCCACGCGGTCCCGTCGAGCGTGTCGCGCCCCCCACCGCTGCTGCTGCCGTCCTGCCCGCCGCCGGCGGCTCCGCCGCTACCGCCGCCGACCATCGTGCAGCCCGACATCAGCGCCAGGAACAGCGCGACGAGAACGGCGAGGCCCGAACGGAACTCCAGGCGGGTGTCGAATCGCATTTCGGTTTCCTCCGGGCCCAGTCCCGGCGATGCTAAGCCCCGAGGAAGTCGCTCGCAAGGGCGGCCCAACTCCGCGACCGTCGAGCGCAGGACCGACGCAAGCCGACTCAGCGGTCCACGTGAATCGCCAGCCAGACCGTCGGGATGGCGGCGTCGGTCGACTCGACGCGATGACGCAGGCCGGCCGGCAACAGCAGGCTGTCGCCGACCGCGAGCGCCACCGTGCGCGCGGGTTCCTCGAAGCGCAGTACCGCGCTGCCTGCCAGCACGAGCACCCACTCGTCCTGGGGCTGTTCGTACCGGAATCCGGGCGGGCTGGCCTGACCTTGCGAGACGATCCGCTCGACGCGCAGGCCCGGGCGCTCGAGCAGGGCCTCGAACTGCTCGGCCGACGACGCATCGGGCAGCGGACGAAGCAGATTGCGGACCAAGGAACTCATCGTGGTATCCACCGTATCGAACCGGGCGATGCGAATCCGCGTAGGCTCCGGCTTTCGGAGCGCGCGAAACCGACATCAGAACAACAGAAAAGAAACGCCGATGACCCCGAACCGCCGCCGCTGGATGGAACCGCGCGTGCTGGGCGCGATCTTCGTCGCCGCGCTCGCATTGTGGGCCTTCGTCGAGATCGCCGACGAGATGCTCGAGGGCGAGACCCATGCCGTCGACACGGCGATCCTGACGTGGTTCCGTTCGGCGGCCGACTTGTCCGATCCGATCGGACCCAGATGGCTCGAGGAGGCGATGCGCGACATCACGGCGCTCGGCGGGACCAGCGTGCTCGTGCTCATCGTGCTGGCCGCCGTCGGCCTGCTGCTGCTGCGGCGCGCGTGGGGCGACGCGATGTTCGTGCTGGTCGCCACGATCGGCGGTACGCTCGTGTCGACGCTGCTGAAGAACTCGTTCGACCGGCCGCGGCCCGACCTCGTGCCGCACGGCGCCTACGTCTACACGGCGAGCTTTCCGAGCGGGCACGCGATGCTGTCGGCAGTCGTCTACCTGACGCTGGCCGCGCTGCTCGTGCGCCTCGTGCAAGGCAAGCGCGCGAAAGCCTACCTGCTCGCTGTGGCCACGCTGCTGTGCGTGCTGATCGGCACGAGCCGCGTCTACCTCGGCGTGCACTGGCCGAGCGACGTGCTGGCCGGCTGGGTCGTCGGCGCCGCCTGGGCGCTCGGCTGCTGGAGCGTGGCCCAGGCGATCAAGCCCGGGCGACCGGCACCCCCAGAAGAACGTTCGAGGCCTTGATCAGCGCCGTGGCCTTGCTGCCGGGCGCCAGCCCCAGCGCCTTCACGCTCTCGAGCGTGATCACCGCCGCGATCGATTCGCCGCCGTCGAGATCGAGCACGACCTCGGCGTTGACCGCTCCCGGCGTGACCCGGGACACAGTCCCCACGAGCTGGTTGCGTGCCGACAGGCGGACGTCGTCGGTATCGACGGCGAGGATCACCGACGAGGCCTTGATCAGCGCGAAGGCTTCGACGCCGACCTGCAGCCCCAGCGAGGCGCTGCTGCCGCGCGTGACGACGGCCACGAGCTTGCCGCCGCCGGCGAGCGTCAGCTCGACCTCGTCGTTGACCGCGCCGGCCTGCACGGCGCCGACCTTGCCTGCGAGCCGGTTTCGTGCACTCGTTTTCAACGCGATGCTCCTGCGAAGACGCGGCGCACGTGCTCCGGCGCGCGCGGGACGGTCAGTCTACGCCTGGACTGAGCCGTTCGACCCGCGCGTCACTTCGGTCGGATCGCGTCTGCCGTGCCCTGGATGAAGGCCTTGATCTTCTCGACGTCGCCGGCACTCAGCCGGTCGGTGAAGTCGGGCATGCCGCGCGCCATGGCCGGCCCGTTGAACAGCGACTTGTCGAGGTGCTCGATCAGTTCGGCGTCCATGTAGCCGAGATTCGGGATGTTGCCGCCGCGATCGACGCCCGGCACGCCGTGGCAGAACGCGCAGTTGCTGACGTAGAGGGCCGTGCCCTGTTCGATCAGCGCCGGATCGTAGTTGACGCCCGACAGCAGCTTGCCCATCCGGTACGCGACGAACTCGGGCGGCCTGGCGGTGCCGCCGAGCGCGAAGGTGTAGACGGTGCCCGGTCCCTGCCTTTCGGTGGCGCGCTGCGCCAGCCCGTAGACGCCGCCCCAGCCGACGGCGATCGACACGTACTGCTTGCCGTCGACGACGTAGGTCGACGGCGCGGCGACGACGCCGGTGCCGGTCGGCGTTTCCCACAGCTGCGCGCCGGTCTTCGCGTCGTAGGCGACGAAGCGACCGTCGGCCGTGCCCTGGAACACGAGCTTGCCGGCCGTCGTCAGCGTGCCGCCGTTCCACGGCGACACGTGCTCCTTGCGCCAGACCTCCTTCTGCGCGACCGGATCCCAGGCGATCAGCCGGCCGAAGGGCTTGGCCTGCGGCGCCTCGGCATTGATGAACATCGCCGTGTTCCAGCCCAGGCCCGAATGCGGTTCGAGAATGTTGGCCGCGTTGAACTTCCACTCGCGGTTGTCCATCAGCGTCAGCGGGATGTTCTGCGCCGGCAGGTAGACGAGACCGGTCTGCGGGTTGAACGACATCGAATGCCAGTTGTGCGCACCGAAGGGGCCCGGCACGCTGTCCTGCGGCTTGTCGTTGATCCGCGCCTGCGGGTTCTCGATCGGCCGGCCCTGCGCGTCGTAGCCGGTCGCCCAGTTGACGTCGACGAAGTTCTTCGCCGAGATGAACTCGCCGTTGGTGCGGTCGACGACGAAGAAGAAGCCGTTCTTCGGCGCGTGCAGGATCACCTTGCGAAGCTTGCCGTCGATCTGCAGGTCGGCCAGGATCATCGGCTGCGTGGACGTGTAATCCCAGTTGTCGCCGGGCGTCTCCTGGTAGTGCCAGACGTACTTGCCGGTGTCGGCGCGCAGCGCCACCAGCGAGGAAAGGAACAGGTTGTCGCCGCCCTTCGGGCTGCGCCTGCTCTGCGCCCACGGCGAGCCGTTGCCGGTGCCCACGTAGACGAGGCCGAGTTCGGGATCGAAGGTGATCGTGTCCCAGATCGTGCCGCCGCCGCCCGCCTCCCAGTACTTGCCGCTCGGATCCCAGGTCTTCGCGGCCAGCTCCATCGATTCGTCTTCGAAAGGCTTCGACGGATCGCCGGGCACCGCGAACCAGCGCCACTTCTGCTCGCCGGTCTCGGCGTCGTAGGCCGTCACGTAGCCGCGAGCCCCGTACTCGGCACCGCCGTTGCCGATCACGACCATCCCGTTGAACGCGCGCGGCGCGCCGGTGATCGTGTAGCTGAAGCGCTTGTCGTCGATCGTGTCCCTTTCCCAGAGCACCTTGCCGGTGGCCGCATCGAGCGCGATCAGCCGGCCGTCGTAGGCGCCGACGTAGACCCGGCCCTCGTACAGCGCGACACCGCGGTTGACCACGTCGCAGCAGCCCCGGTATCCGAGGTCCTTGCGCACCTTCGGGTCGAACGACCAGATCCGCTCGCCTGTGCGCACGTCGATCGCGTGCACGACGCTCCAGGAGCCCGTGACGTACATGATGCCGTCGACGACCAGCGGCGTCGCCTCGACGCCGCGCGTCGATTCGAGGTTGTAGGACCAGACGAGGCCCAGGTCCTTGACGTTGTCCGCATTGATCTGGTCGAGCGGACTGAAGCGCGTCTCGGCGTAGTCGAGACCGTAGCTGGGCCAGTCGGTGCCGGACGCGGCGTTGGCGCGGATGAACTCGGCGTCGACGCGCTGCGTGACCGCCGCGATGTGCGCTTCGCTGCCCTTGGCCGGAGCGTCCTGCGCAATCGCTGCTGTCGGCAGCATCGAGGCTGCTGCCGACAGCATCGCCACAGCGAACAGGCCTGCCCCCACGGAAGAAGCGAATCTGCGGGAACGCATCGCTGCCTCGCCCCGGCACGCCGGGATCGTCAGCGGTTGAGGACAAGCATCGATCGGCCCGGTCGGCATTGGCGTCTCTCCCCTCGTTCGTTATTCGCGTGACGGCGAATTGCCGCCCGTTCGCGTCCTGCGGTGCAGTCCGATGGACAGCCGCGGAGACCGCATGATGATGCTCACCGCGTCGGCGTCGTGTCAACGGGCAGCCGGCCCCGCAGGGGGCGGCGATCAGTAGCTGATCCGCGCGTAGTACGACTTCTGCGCGGCGGCACGCGCCTGGCCGAGCGTGACGATCCCGTGCTGGCGCAGCAGCCCGAGCAGCTTCAGGAAGACCTCGGCGGTGGCCAGCGCATCGCCGATCGCCGTATGCCGACCGTGGACCGTCACGCCGAGCCGTTCGGCGATCGCCTCGAGCCGGTGCGAGGACTGGAACGGATGGATCACTGCCGACAGCAGCAAGGTGTCGAGCACCGGTTGATCGAAAGTCAGGCCGACGGCCTCTTCCTTCAGTTGCAGGAAACGCATGTCGAAGGCCGCGTTGTGCCCGACCAGCACCGTGTCGCGCGCGAACGCATGGAAGGCCGGCAGCACCTGCTCGATCGTCGGCTGACCGCGCACCATGTCCTGCGTGATGCCGTGGATCGGGATCGAGGCCTCCGGAATGTGACGGCGCGGGTTCACGAGCTGGTCGAAGCATTCCCCACGCAGCAGCTTGCCGTTGACGATGCGGGTCGCGCCGATCTGGATGATCTCGTCGCCCTGCGACGGATCGAGGCCGGTGGTCTCCGTGTCGAACACCGTGTACGTGAGCTCGGCCAGCGGCCGGTCGTCGAGCGCCCGGCTGCTGTCGGTGACCTGGAACAGGTCGAAATCATAGAACTCCGGGCGCTCGCCGGCCGCCGGCATCCG
>JAAZBL010000097.1 GCA_012513825.1 Limnobacter sp.
GCGCGACCGGCAGGATCGGCGCGGGCCGCGCGATCGGGTTCAGTACGTTTCGCGAGCGCTACCCGCAGGTGCGCTTCCGCCCCGAACCGGCGCTCGTGTTCGCCGACCGCGCCGGGCGGATCGCGACTGCAGGCGGCGTGACCTCATGGCACGATCTCGCGATCCACATCATTTCGCGCCATCTCGGCCCGGGCGAGGCGCTGAGGGTCGCCAAGGTCCTTCTGCTCAAGCTGCACGACGAAGGCCTGCTCCCCTATGCCAGCCCGACGGCTGTTCAAGCGCGGCACCGGCCTGACTCCGGGCCAATATCGGCGGATGTTCAGGCCGGTGATGGCTTCCGATCCGATGGTGTCTTTCGATCCGATGATCGCTGCCGATCAGAACCGGTAGATCGCCGCGAGTCCGGTATCGGTCGGCATCCGTTCGGCCGGCACGATGATCACCTCGCCGCCGGTCTTCAGCACCTGTTCGCCGAGGTCGTCGAGCATGTCGTCGACCTTCGGGTTGTCGAGCTCGGACGGTACGATCGAACCGCTCTGCAGGTCGATGCGGCCGGGCAGAACGCGATCGGCTTCGATCAGCAGCGTCGCAACGCGGCCCGCGACGGCGGCGCGGACCGCGTCGGGAAGCTGCTTCGTCCCCTGCCCCTTCGCCTCCGCCGCTCCGAACGCGTCGATGAAGCCCTGCAGGCGCTCCAGATACCGCGGCTGCAGCAACTGCCATGCGCGCTCGCGCAATTGTTCCGCCGACAGCGAGTCCGGATCGGCGTCGATGCCCTGTGCGAAGAGCGCCGGGTTGCGGCTGATCCTGCGAAAGCGCGCCTGGTGCTCGGGCAGCGCCGCCAGCAGCAGCGGCAGGCCGCTCGGCTGCGAGTGATGTTCGAGCACGGCGCGGTCGATGCTGCGGAAGAAGGCCTCGGTTTCGGCCTCGATGTTGTCCTGACGGACGTCGGTGCCCTGGCGCACGGCCGAGCCGGTGCCCGCCTTGCCGTAGGCGCGGGTCGAGCGCTCGCGCTCGATGTCGCGATCCAGCGCCTCGTCGACGCTCTGCGGCACCTCGTCGGCCAACGAGATCTCGTCGATCGCGTCGCGGTTGCCTTCGAACAGCCGCGCGCGCATCCGGTCGAGGCCGAGGATCTGGTAGCGATCGGCCGACTGCACGATCCGCATCAGCGGCTTCGTGTGGAAGCTGTCGGCGACGACGGCCAGCTCGGGGACGGCTCTCTGCAAACGGTAGACACGGAAGAACGAAGCCGCCCCGAGCACCGCGAGCCCGTCGGAGCCCTGGTTCCAGAACGCGGTATCGTCGGCCAGGCGCTGGAACGGCTCGAGCAGCGCCGAGACATCGGAGCCGGCGTACTTCTGCCGCAGCGATTCCTCGAGACTCCTCAACAGGTTGCGAAACCGGATCGGGTCCTGCTGCCGGTCGGGGAAGCTGCGATGCGCGGGCTGATAGAGCGAAAGGCAAGGTGCGGCTCGCTCCGCCAGCAGCAAACGCGGGTAATCGTGGGCAAGCGAATCCATCGATCGTTTCTCCTGTTCTATTCAACGAAAAGCAATGCGGGACATTCGAGTCCGGCCCTGATGGCCTGCACGAACTCGGCTGCGTGCATGCCGTCGACGACCCGATGGTCGAACGACGACGACAGGTTCATCATGCGCCGGGCAACGACCGCGCCGTCGCGGATCACCGGCCGCTCGACCATCCGGTTGACACCGACGATCGCGACCTCGGGATGGTTGATCACCGGCGTCGACGCAATACCGCCGAGCGCGCCGAGGCTCGTGACAGTGATCGTCGAGCCGCCGAGTTCCTCGCGCGTTGCACGGCCGCTGCGTGCAGCATCGGCCAGGTGCGCGATGCCGGCCGCGCAGGCCCAGGGGTCGAGCGCTTCGGCGTTCCTCAGGACCGGCACCATCAGGCCCATTCCGGTCTGCGTCGCGATCCCGACGTGAACGGCACCGAATCGCGTGACGATGCCGGCCTCGTCGTCGAAGCGCGCGTTCATCTGCGGATAGTCGCGAAGCGCCAGCACGAGCGCCCGAATCAGCAAGGGCAGCAGCGTCAGCTTGCCGCGGCTGTCGGCCCAGCGTTCGTTGAGCCGCGCGCGCAGCGCTTCGACCTCGGTGACGTCGACTTCCTCGACGTAGCTGAAATGCGGAATCCGGCGCTTGGCTTCCTGCATCTTCTGCGCGATGCGCCGGCGCAGCCCGACGACCTGAACTCGCTCCTCGTCGTCGCGGCGCTGATAACGCGGGTCGCCGATGGCGGCGTCCGGGCGCATGACCGCCGACGGCCGTGCGGGCCCGCCCGCCGCGACCGGCGCCTTCCTGCTGCGCTCGACGAACGCATCGAGGTCGGCGTGTACGACGCGGCCGCCCGGCCCGCTGGGCGTCACCTCGGCCAGCGCGATGCCGAGTTCGCGCGCGCGTCGGCGTACGGCCGGCGATGCGAGCGGCCTGAATTCGCCGACGTCGGGCGGCTGCGCCGCGCGGGGAACGGTCTCGGCATGCGCCGCGACGACCGCAGCAGCCGCGCCGCCGGCGTCGCCGGTCGCAGCCGGCGCAGCCGGCGCAGCCGATCGCTCCGAAGCGGCGACGGCGCCGGGCGCCTGCATTCCGGCGGAGCGCGCCTGCGCCGTGCCGCCTTCGGTTTCCCGGTCGGCGGGCCCGGCCGCCGAGCCGCCGTCGCCGTCTTCGGCCGCGACTTCGATATGAATCAGGTCGGCACCGACCGCCATCGTCTGCCCGATCTCGCCATGCAGCGACAGTACGCGGCCGGCGACCGGCGACGGAATCTCGACCGTCGCCTTCTCGGTCATCACGTCGGCGAGCACCTGGTCCTCGGCGACAGTGTCGCCGGGCTGCACGTGCCAGGCGACGACCTCGACTTCGGCGA
>JAAZBL010000098.1 GCA_012513825.1 Limnobacter sp.
GATCAGCTTGTTCCGCGCCGAGCCCTTCGCGACCGCCCAGACGACCGGCAGCTCGCGATCGGCACGCACGCCGCTGACCTGCTCGGCGTTCAGCGCCAGGTCGTCTCCGAGCACGCCGGCGGTCTTCCGCGTGGCGACCTTGGTCAGCGTCGCGACGTCGTCGAGCGCGCCTGCGGCCTTCTTCGCGCTCAGCTTCGTGAGCAGTGCGACGTCGTCGAGCAGCGTCGCGATGTCGTCGATCAGGGTGAGCAGGCTGGCTCCGGCCATGGTCTTCCATTCGTCGGCTGCGGCGAGCGGCGGCGCAAGCCGGCTCCGACCGCCTCCTGGTTCAGTTTTCGTAGCGGCCCAGGCGCACCTGCGTGTTGCCGGGCCGCAGGTGCGCGAGCGATGGCATGACGAGCACGGTTTCGTCGTACGGCGCGCGCCAGACCGTGTCCCCGTCGCTAGCGATCGGCGTTCCCGCCTTCGCGACGACGCCCAGCCCCTCGACCGGGACGAGGAAGCGGAAGTCGCTGCTGCGGGACACGACCGCCTCCGTCACGCGCACGACGCGCTGGCGCTCGGGCAGCGGCAGGCTCAGTTGCGGCGCGATCGCCGCGGCCGGCACGCTGCCGACGGCGGCGAGGAAGCGCAGCATCGTCTCGCGCGCGACCGGTTCCGAAGCTTTCTCCCAGTGCTGGCCGCATTCGATCAGCAAGGCCTGGCGCGGGCTGGCCGGATCGCCGAAACCGCCGCGATCGCGCATCCGCAGGCCGGCCGGGTGGCCGGTATCGATCAGCAGGTCGGCCGGCATGCCGAGCGCACGCGCGAGCGCCAGGTGCTTGTCGATCGTCCCGCAGACCATGATCGGGCGGCAGGGGTCGTGCATCGAATGGATATCGAGCAGGAAGTCGGCGCGATCGACGAACGGCCGCAGTTCGCGCGCGCGACGCAGTTCGACCGAGTCGCCCGGGCCGAACAAGCGGTCGTCGGCCCAGACGCGGTTGTAGTCTTCGTCGACGTAGCGCGACGCGTCCGGTTCGTCGAAGTCGAAGCGCGCGAAGGCTTCGACGTTCGCGAACGCGACGATCAGCCTGCCGGCGACGGGTCTCGGGCCGCGGTCCAGCAGCCAGTCGAGCGCAAGCGCGCCGCAGAACTCGTTGCCGTGCGTGAGCGCCTGCACCAGCACGGTCGGGCCGCTTCGGCCGGAGTCGAATTCGTGGACGAAATCGACGCCGGTGTTCCCATGGCGCCAGCGCCCGATGTCGGGCGGCCTGATCTCGATCGGATGGTGGCGGGGCGTGTCGCCGCGTGCTTCGTCCATCACCGGAATCCTTTCATTCGTCGTTCAGATGGCAGGCCGACCAGCGGCCCGGGGCGATTTCGCGCAGCGCCGGCGCTTGCTGCGAGCAGCGTTTCGTCGCGCGAGGACAACGCGGGTCGAAATGGCAGCCGGGCGGGGGCGCCAGCGGCGACGGGATCTCGCCGGCGATCGGCGCGTAGTCGCGTCGCCTGCGGTCCATTCGCGGCAGTTCGGCGAGCAGCGCTTTCGTATACGGATGATTCGGCGCGTCGAACAGTACGTCGGTCGCGGCGATCTCGACGACACGGCCCAGGTACATGACGACGACGCGCTGCGACAGGTGTCGCACGACGCCGAGGTCGTGGCTGATGAACAGGTAGGTCAGGCCGAGCCGTTCGCGCAGTTCCATGAACAGGTTCAGGATCTGCGCCTGGATCGAAACGTCGAGCGCGGCGACGGCCTCGTCGCAGACGAGGAACTCGGGCTTGACCGCGAGCGCCCGCGCGATGCCGATCCGCGCGCGCTGTCCGCCCGAGAACTGGTGCGGGTAGCGCCGGACGAACGACGGGTCGAGACCGACCTGGCGCAGCAGGTCGGCCACGTAGTCGGCCGCGCCGGCGCGACCGACGAGGCCGTGCACGCGCGGCGCCTCGCCGACGATGTCGGCCACGCGCATCCGGGGGTTCAGCGACGCGAACGGATCCTGGAAGATCATCTGGATCGGTGGCCGCTCATGGCGGTCCGCGCGCAGCGGCGCGCCGCGATAGCGGACGGCGCCTTCGGTGGGCAAGTACAGCCCGCAGCCGATCCGTCCGAGCGTCGACTTGCCGCAGCCGGACTCGCCGACGAGGCCGACGACCTCGCCTTCGTCGATCGCGAAGCTGACGCGGTCGACCGCGTGCACGGTCTGTGCGGCGACGCGCGCGCCGAGCGCACGAGCCAGCTTCTCGATCGCGTCGAGACGCTTCGAGAAGCGCATCGAAACCGCATCGAACTCGAGCAACGGGGTGCTCACATCGCCTCCCCGGTGACGCGAGCGCTGTCCGGCTGTTCGCTCGCGTGCAGCGGGAAATGGCAGCGCACGAGCCACCTGCCCTGTGGCGACGCCAGTTCGCGCAGCTCGGGCATCCGCTCGCAGGCAGGCTGCGCGCGCGGGCAGCGCGCCGCGAACGCGCACTCGCAGCCGAGGCGCAGGACCGAGGGCGTCGAGCCGCGGATCGGGCGCAACCGCTGCCCTGGCAGCGCTGCCGCGGGTACCGAGTCGAGCAGCCCGCGCGTATACGGATGCCGCGGCGAATCGAGCACCTGTGCGCTGTCGCCGATCTCGACGATGCGACCGGCATACATGACCGCGATGCGGTCGGCGAGTCCCGCGACGACGGCCAGGTCGTGCGTGATCCACAGCAACGCGGTGCCCGAATCGCGCACGAGCCGCTGCATCTCGTACAGGATCTGTCCCTGGACCGTGACGTCGAGCGCCGTCGTCGGTTCGTCGGCGACGATCAGCGCCGGTTCGTGCAGCAGCGCGATCGCGATCGCCACGCGTTGACGCATGCCGCCGGAGAACTCGTGCGGGTACTGGCGCAGGCGCTCGGCCGGCGCGGCGATGCCGACGCGGGCAAGCGCCCGGATCGCGCGTTCGCGCGCCGCGCTGCGGTCGACCGGTTCGTGCGCGCGTACCGTCTCGATCATCTGTGTTTCGATCGACAACACCGGATTCAGCGTCATCATCGGATCCTGGAAGATCATCGCGATGCGCTTGCCGCGCAGCCGGCGCAGCGTCGACTGCGGGGCGCCGACCAGCTCGCTGCCGTCGAAGACGATGCTGCCCGACGCGATGCGCCCGGGGGGATCGATCAGTCCGAGCAGCGAGAATCCGGTGACCGACTTGCCCGATCCCGATTCGCCGACCAGCCCGAGCACCTCGCCGCGTGCGATGTCGAACGAGACGTCGGCGACCGCAGGCAGGACGCCGTCGCGCGTGAGGAATTCGGTGCGCAGGCCGCGTACGCCGAGCAGCGGTCCGGCTTTGCTCATCGCGACAGCCTCGGATTCAGCACGTCGCGCAACTGGTCGCCGACCAGGTTGATCGACAGGATCAGCAGCAGCAGCGCGACGCCCGGAAACACGCTGATCCAGTACTTGCCGGACAGCAGGTATTCGTAGCCGGTCGCGATGAGCAGGCCCAGCGACGGCTCGGTCGCGGGCAGCCCGAGTCCGAGGAAGGACAGCGTGGCCTCGAGTGCGATCGCGTGCGCGACCTGCACGGTACCGACGACGATCAGCGGCGGCAGCGCGTTCGGCAGCAAGTGGCGCAGCACGATCCGCGGGGCGGACAGGCCGAGCGCGCGTGCCGCCTCGATGTATTCCTTGTTCCGCTCGACCAGCGCGGCCGAGCGGGCAGTGCGCGCGTAGTAGGCCCACTGCACGGTGACCAGCGCGATGATGATCTTGTCGACGCCGGTGCCGAGCACGGCCAGCAGGATCAGCGCGACCAGGATCGCGGGAAAGCCGAGCTGGATGTCGACGATGCGCATGACGAGCTGCTCGAAGCGCCCGCCGAGGTAGGCCGCGAGCACGCCGGCCAGGCTGCCGATCGCCAGCGCAAGCGCGCCACTGGCCACGCCGACGTACAGCGAGACACGCAGTCCGTAGAGGATCGCCGACAGCATGTCGCGACCCTGGCCGTCGGTGCCGAGCAGGTAGCTGCCGCCGGACATTCCCCGTTCGCCGGGAGCCAGCCGCGAGTCGAGCAGGTCCAGGCTCGCCAGGTCGTACGGGTTCTGCGGTGCGAGCCACGGCGCGAACAGCGCGGCGGCCACGACGAGCACCAGCATCGCAAGTCCGGCCAGTGCGATCCGGCTCTCGGAGAACTGGGACCAGAAGCGACGCAGCGGCGATTCGACCGGGGTGCGGACGCGGGAGGCGGCGACGCTCATCGACGTGCCTGCGCAACACGCACGCGCGGATCGAGCACCGAGTAGAGCAGGTCCACGACCAGGTTGATCAGGATGAACATGAA
This sequence comes from Limnobacter sp., assembly GCA_012513825.1. Classification (GTDB taxonomy): domain Bacteria; phylum Pseudomonadota; class Gammaproteobacteria; order Burkholderiales; family Burkholderiaceae_E; genus Zeimonas. The sequence goes on from JAAZBL010000098.1 coordinate 4,305, forward strand.
CACGACGACCAGCAGGTAGGCCACGACCACCGGCCGGTCGAGCAGGAAGATCGAGTCGATGACGAGCTTGCCCATGCCGGGCCACGCGAAGATCGTTTCGGTGACGATCGCGTAGGCGATGACCGAGCCGAGTTCGAGCCCGATCACGGTGACCAGCGGGATCAGGATGTTCTTCAGCAGGTGCACGCCGATCACGCGCCGTTCGGGAAGGCCCTTCGCGCGCGCGAAGCGGATGTAGTCGAGCAGGCTTTGCTCGCGCACCTGCGCCCGGGTCAGGCGCGTGATCAGCGACAGCTTGAGCAGCGCGAGGTTGACTGCCGGCAGCAGCGCGTACCTGAGCCCGTCCCAGCTCAGGATCGACAACTGCATCCCGAGGAACTCGCGCGTCGGTCCGCGGCCGGTCGACGGCAGCCAGCCGAGCGTGACCGCGAACACCAGGATCAGCATCAGCCCGACCCAGAAGGTCGGCAGCGAGAAGCCGAGGATCGAACCCGACATGATCGCGCGCGCGCCGAAGCTGTCGGGTCGCAGCCCGGCATAGAGCCCGAGCGGGATCCCGAGGGCGACGGCGATCAGCATCGCCAGCACGGCCAGTTCGAGCGTGGCCGGCATTCGTTCGAAGATCACCTCGAGCGCGGGCCGGGCGTGCACGAACGAGTTGCCGAGGTTGCCGCTGCTTGCGCCCTTCAGGAACAGCCAATACTGCTCGAGCACCGGCTTGTCGAGGCCGAGCGCGACGCGGGCCCGGTCCTTCTCGATCTGGTCGGCCGTCGGATTGACGAGGATTTCGACCGGATCGCCGACCAGGTACAGCCCGCCGAACACCAGCACGCTGGTGACGAACAGCACCAGCAGCGTTTGCGCGAGCCGGCGCAATACGAAGACCGTCATCGCGGCTCGCGCCGAAGCCTCACTTGTCCGGCAGCACGTCGTAGGCGAGCGTGTACTGATCGGCGCGCGCCTTGTACGACAGCCCCCTTCGCGTGCCCCAGGTGCTGACCTCGTAATGCAGCGGCACGATGCCCATCAGCTCGATCGCCTTTTCGCTGGCCGCGGCCAGCATCGACGCCCGCTGCGTGTCGTCGATCGTCGTGACCGCCTTCGCGATCAACGCGTCGAGCCCTTCGTCGGAGAAGCGGCCGCGGTTCGCGGCGCCCATGCCGGCCTTCGGATCCCAGGTGCCGAGCAGCGCGCGCAGCGGCGAGCTGGTGTCGCCCGATTCCGCGCCCCAGCCGGCCAGGATGAACGAGAACTCGAGCTTCGTGGCCCGCGAGAAGAACACGTTCGACGGCATCGTCTCGAGCTTCGTTGCGATGCCGTTGCGTGACAGGAACTGAGCGACGGCCTGCGCGACCGCCGCGTCGTTGATGTAGCGGTTGTTCGGTGCGTGCAGCGTCAGCCCGAACCCATCGGGGTAGCCGGCCTCGGCAAGCAGCTTCTTCGCGGCGTCCGGGTCGTACCGGTCGGGCACGAGCTTCTCGCTGGTGCCGAAGAACTGGTTCGCCAGCAACTGGCCGGCCGGTACCGCCTGGTCTTCCATGATCCGCGACGCGATCGCCTCGCGGTCGATCATCTGGCTGATCGCGCGGCGCACTCGCGGGTCGCGCAAGGGATTCGCCTCCATCGGCTTGCCGCCGGCCATCGTCACGAACGGCGAACCTTTCTCGCGGCCGCTGTCCATGTGCAGGTAGATCAGCCGGTTCGAGACGGCGGACGACAGGCCGACGCGGGCGTCTGACTTGAGCTTCGGGATGTCGGCGGTCGGCACGTTCTCGATCATCTGAACGTCGCCGGCCAGCAGCGCAGCCACTCGGGCCGGCGCGCTGCTGATCATCCGGAAATCGACCTTCTGCCAGTGCGGCTTCGTGCCCCAGTAGCTGTCGTTGCGCGTGAAGGCGACGCGGTCGCCGGCGACGTACTCGGCGAACCGGAACGGACCGGTGCCGATCATCGCCTTGCCCGAGTTGAAGTCCTCGGTCTTCGCCGTCTCGGCCACGGCCTTCGGCAGGATCAGCACCGACGACAGGTCGCTGGGCAGCAGCGGATGCGGCGTGGCGGTCTCGAGCCGCAACGTGTGGCTGTCGAGCGCCTCGATCTTGCTGATCGGCCGCACGAAGACCGCGAACGAAGCCGGGCTGTTCGGCACCTTCGGCACGCGCTCGAAGGTCGCGATGACATCGTCGGCCGTGAAGTCGCTGCCGTCGTGCCACTTGACCCCCCTGCGCAACCTGATCTCCCACTCGGTATCGGACAGCGCCTTCCACGATTCCGCGAGACCGGGGTGCTTGCGTTGCGCCTCGTCGGTGCGTACCAGCGTCTCGAACACATGGCGCGCCATTGCGTTGTTCGGCGACAGGTTGTGGAAGTGCGGATCGAGCGTGGTGATCGGCGTGGACAGCGCGATCACGAGCTCCTGCGCCGTGGCCGGGCTGCTGCCGAAGGCAAGGGCGAGGACCGCTGCGGCGAAGTAGCGGGTCAGGCGGACGATCATCGAGCTGTCTCCTTGTCCTGTCGTTGCGACGCGTGCGATATCGGGTCGTGGCCCCGCAGCTCCGGGGTTCTGCGAATCATCGTTGCGCGCCCTGATCGCGTCAATCGATCGTAGCGGTCGCTGCTGTCGGCCGGTCCGGTCCCGCGCCTGGCGCGGCATACTGGCGACGGCAGCGATCCATCGCGTACCCGCGACCCACGACAGCGAGGCGAAGAGTTCCGATGCAGCCTTACCGCTCCGACGCGTTCGTCTTCTTCGGCGCGACCGGCGATCTCGCAGGCAGGAAGATCTTTCCGGCATTGTTCGCGATGAGCCGGGCCGGCCGCCTCGACATGCCGGTGGTCTGCGTGGCGCGATCGCCGCTCGGCGTCGACGGCCTGCGCGAACGGGCGCGGGACAGCGTCAGCCGCTACGGCAGGTTCGACGAAAGTGCGTTCGACGCGTTCGCGGCGCGCCTGCGCTACGTCTCCGGGGACTACCGCGATCCGGAGACCTATCGCGGACTGCGCGCGGCGCTTGCCGGCGTCGCGCACCCGCTGCATTTCCTGGCGATCCCGCCGTCGATGTTCGTGCCGGTCATCGAGGGCCTGCGCGCTGCCGGCTGCGACGAGGGCGCGAGGGTCGTCGTCGAGAAACCCTTCGGCCGCGACCTCGCATCGGCGCAGGCACTGAACCGCACGCTGCACCAGTCCTTCGACGAGTCGTCGATCTTCCGCATCGACCACTATCTGGGCAAGGAGCCGGTCCAGAACCTGCTCTTCTTCCGCTTCGCGAATTCCTTCCTCGAACCGATCTGGAATCGCGAGCACGTGGCGGGCGTCGAGATCACGATGGCCGAGGCCTTCGGCCTGCAGGGCAGGGGCGCCTTCTACGAAGAGGTCGGTGCGATTCGCGACGTCGTGCAGAACCACCTGCTGCAGGTCCTGGCGCTGCTGGCGATGGATCCGCCGGTCGACGAGAGTGCCGAAGCGATGCGCGACGAGAAGCTGCGGCTGTTCCGCACGATCCGCACGCTGCGTCCGGAGGACGTCGTGCGCGGGCAGTTCGAAGGCTATCGCGACTAGCCTGGCGTCGCTGCCGATTCGCAGGTCGAGACCTACGCCGCGCTGCGCCTGCACATCGACAGCTGGCGCTGGGCCGGCGTGCCGTTCTGCATTCGAGCCGGCAAGCGCCTGCCGGTGACCTGCACCGAGGTTCGCGTCGAACTGAAGCGGCCGCCGCAGCGGGTGTTCGCACGGGATCGCGGCCGCGCCAACTACCTGCGCTTCCGGCTCGGGCCCGACGACCTGATCAGCATCGGTACGCGAATCAAGACACCGGGCAATTCGATGGTCGGCAGCGCGGTCGAACTCGTCGCGCAGGACGAGGCGCGCGACGACATGCTTGCCTACGAGCGCCTGCTCGGCGATGCGATGCGCGGCGATTCGTCGCTGTTCACGCGCGCGGACTGCGTCGAAGAGGCCTGGCGGGTCGTCGATCCGGTGCTGGCCGACGCGGCGCCCGAACCGTACGTGCCCGGGAGCTGGGGGCCGGCGGCTGCGCGCAGGCTCGCCTATGGCGAAGACGGCTGGCACGATCCGGCGCTCGATCCGGGCTGAAGCGCGGGCAAGGCAAAGCGGGCGGAAGCGAGCCGGCCGTCGAGCGGGGCTGCGCAGCTACGGACGCGGCTCGACGGCGCGGGCTTCGAGCAGCGAGGCTTCGACGAGCACGTCGACGCCGCCGGGCGGCCGGATCGCAGCAGCGGGAATCGCCTCGCCGCGCTGCCAGCGCTGCAGCGCCTCGCGCTTGCCGTCTCCCGAGACCAGGAACAGGACCGCGCGCGAACGAGACAGTCTCGCCGCGCTCAGCGTGACGCGATCCGGTGGCGGTTTCGGTGCGTCGACGACCGGCATCGCATCGGGCGAACCGGGCTGCACCCCCAGCTCGCGACCGGGGAACAGGCTCGCCGTGTGACCGTCCTCGCCCAGACCGAGCAGCACCAGGTCGAAATCGCCGACGCCGCGCAGCGTTTCGGCGTAGCGGCTCGCCGCCTGCTGCGGCCCCCGTTCGGCCTCGAACGGGTGGCGTTGCGTCGACGGGATCGGCACCCGGTCGAGCCATTCCTCTCGGGCCATCGTGTCGTTCCGCTGCGGATCGCCGGCGGGCAGGCAGCGTTCGTCGCCGAAGTACACGTGCCAGGCCGACCAGTCGGTCCTCGCCTGGCCAAGCAGCCGGTAGGCGGCGCGCGGCGTGCTGCCGCCTGCCAGCACGATCCGGAATTCGCCGCGCGCGGCGATCGCAGCTTCGGCAGCGTCGAGAATCCGGTCGCGAGCGAGCCCTGGCAGGGCTTCATCGGCCGTCGGATGCCAGCGCACGGGAACCGGAGCGATTCCGGGCCCGGATGCCGCTCCGCGCCCGCGTGCCCTTCCGCGCCCGGGTGCCGGAC
>JAAZBL010000099.1 GCA_012513825.1 Limnobacter sp.
GTTGTCCTGCGGCGTGGCCGGGCAGGCGACGACCAGCCCGGGCATGTGCGCGAACCAGGCTTCCAGCGACTGCGAGTGCTGCGCCGCCGACGAGCTCCAGATGCCGTTCGGCATCCGGATCACGGCCGGCACGCGCCCCTGCCCGCCGAACATGAAGCGGTTCTTCGCCGCCTGGTTGACGATCTCGTCCATTGCGCACATCGCGAAGTCGATGACGCGCATCTCGATGACCGGCTTCAGGCCGGTCAGCGCCATGCCGACGGCGGCGCCGACGATCGTCGCTTCCGAGATCGGCGTATCGATGATGCGCTCTTCGCCGAAACGCTCGAGCAGGCCGAGGTACTGCCCGAAGATCCCGCCGCGCCCGACGTCTTCGCCCAGCGCGACCACGGCCGGATCGGCCTCCATTGCCTGCGCGAGCCCGGCGACGGCCGCGCCGGCATAAGTCATCAGTTGAGCCACCGGCCGCTCCCCGTGTCCTGGATGTCGTCGAATGCAGCGCCCGGTTCCGGCCACGGCGCCGCAGCGGCCGAAGCCACTGCCGCCGCCACTTCCTCGCGCGCCTCGCGCATGACCGCCTCGATCTGTTCGTCGCCGATGCCGGCGGCGACCAGCGGCATCCGTGCGCGCGCGATCGGATCGCCGGCCAGCGCCGCCTCCAGTTCGGCCGGATCGCGATAGGCGGCCGGGTCGACCGATACGTGCCCCTTGAACCGATAGGTCTTCGCGTGCAGCAGCCGCGGTCCTTCGCCGGCGCGGATCTGCCGGATCAGTTCGCCGGCCGTTTGCCAGACCGCCGCGACGTCCATGCCGTCGACGGCGACGGCAGGCACCCCGTAGCCGATCGCGCGGGCAGCGGCGCCGTCGCCGGCCGACATCGTCGAGGTCCTCGTCGTGGCCGACCACTGGTTGTCTTCGCAGACGAACAGCACCGGCAAGCGGAACGCGGCAGCCCAGTTCAGGCTTTCGGCGAAGGGGCCGCGGTTCAGCGCGCCGTCGCCGAAGAAGGTGACGGCGATCGCGTCGCGGCGCTGGATCGCCATCGAATGCGCGGCGCCGACCGCGATCGGGATTCCCGCGGCGACGACACCGTTGGCACCGAGCATGCCGACCGAGAAGTCGGCGATGTGCATCGACCCGCCCTTGCCGCCGCAAAAGCCGGTGGCCTTGCCGAACAGCTCGTGCATCATCCCTTCCATGCTCGCGCCCTTGGCCAGCGTGTGCCCATGGCCGCGATGCGTCGACGTGAGCCAGTCGTCGGCGTTCAGGTGCGCGCAGACGCCGGCCGGAACGGCTTCCTGGCCGGTGGACAGATGCAGCGGGCCGCGTACCTGGGCGTCGCCGCTGGCGGCCTGCCCCCAGGCGGCGACACCGCCCTTGCTGCAGTGCTCGGCAGCGTCTTCGAACGCGCGGATCCGGCACATCGTCCGGTACAACGCGAGCAATTGCGCGCCGGACGGCGCGCCTGTCTGGGTCGTGTTCATTCGCTCGGAAATCTCCTGTCGCGAGGCGCGGCGCCGTCATGTAGCGGCACTTCAAGGCCCGCCCGCCGAAGCTGTCGATGCTAGCAGGATCGCGACCGTGCGCCGTTCGACATGCGGGGCCTTCGGAACGCGCACCGAAACCCCGGTTCGTGATTCCCGTATTGCGGCATCGACGCCGCTGCGGCACGCTTGTCGATTCCCTTCTCGCGAATCGTGCCCGGAGCCGCCGCATGACCCCCGCAGGACCCCAGAAACAGTACTTCGATGCGCTTGCCGCCGGATCCTTCCGGATCCAGCGCTGCGAGCGCTGCGCCCGCCATGTCTTCTACCCGCGCATCCAGTGCCCGCACTGCGGCGGCGACCGGCTCGACTGGGTCGAGCCCAGCGGCCTCGGCACCGTCTACTCGGCGACCGTGTTCCGGCGCAAGCCGGCCGACGGCGGCGACCAGCAGATCGCGCTGGTGGATCTCGACGAAGGCGTGCGGATGATGAGCCGGGTCGAAGGCCTCGAGCCGGTCGAGGTGCGCATCGGCATGCGCGTGAAGGCGCGCATCGCGCAGCAGGACGACGCGCCGGTCGTCGTCTTCGACCCGGTGGAGGGGTGAACGATGGCCCATCCGTTGCGAGGCAGGACCGCGATCGTCGGCGTCGGCCATGCAGGCTTCGGCGACGCCAGCGGCTTCACCGAAATGGAGATCCTCACGCAGGCCGCGCTCGCCGCCTGCGCCGACGCCGGCATCGGCCTGCGCGACATCGACGGCCTCGCCACCTGCAGCGTCACCGCGAGCATGTGGGCGATGCCGGTGGCCGAAAGCCTCGGCATCCGGCCGCGCTTCGTCGACAGCACGATGCTCGGCGGCTCGAGCTTCGTCGAGCATCTGTTGCCCGCGATGATGGCGCTCGACGCCGGAATCTGCAACGCGGTGCTCGTCTGCTACGGCAGCACGCAGCGCAGCGGCACGGCCAACCGCGCGATGATCGCTGCCGCGCGCAAGGCGATGGATCCGCAACCCTACGAGCATCCGTACGCGCCGGCGACCGCTGCGCCGTCGTACGCGCTGGCCGCCGCACGCCACATGCACCAGTTCGGCACCACGCGAGAGCAGCTCGCCGAGGTGGCCGTGGCCGCCCGCAAGTGGGCGCAGCTGAACCCCGAAGCCCAGATGCGCGATTCGCTGACGATCGATCAGGTGCTGGCCTCGCGAATGGTTTCCGATCCGCTGACCGTGCGCGACTGCTGCCTGGTCACCGACGGCGCCGGCGCCTTCGTGCTCACGCGAGCCGACCGTGCGAAGAGCCTCGCGAAACCGCCGATCTACGTGCTCGGCAACGCCACCGCCCTGTGGCACCGCCAGATCTCGTCGCTGCCCGACCTGACCGTCACCGCGGCAAGCGAATCGGGCCCGCGCGCGTTCGAGATGGCCGGGATAACCGCGAAGGATGCCGACGTCGTCGAGCTGTACGACGCGTTCACGATCAACACGATCCTGTTCCTCGAAGACCTCGGCTTCTGCCCGAAAGGCGAAGGCGGCCGCTTCGTTGCCGACGGCGCGATCGCGCCGGGCGGGAAGCTGCCGGTCAACACCAACGGCGGCGGCTTGTCCTGCGTGCATCCGGGCATGTACGGCATCTTCCTCGTCATCGAAGCCGCGCGGCAACTGCGCGGCGAATGCGGCGAACGGCAGGTCGCCGGCGCGCAGATCGCCGTCGTCAACGGCAACGGCGGCGTGCTGTCGAGCCAGTCGACGGCCGTGCTCGGTACGGCCGATACGCTCTGAACACCGAACCCGGGGAGGATTGAAGTCATGGGCATGATGGACGGAAAGGTCGTCGTCGTCACCGGCGCCGGCGGCGGCATCGGCCGCGGGATCGCACTGGCGATGGCGGCGGCCGGTGCGCGCATCGTCGCCAACGACCTCGGCGTGAGCCTGACCGGCGAAGGCGCCGACGCAGGGCCGGCGCAGCGCGTGGCCGACGAGGTCGTCGCCGCCGGCGGCCAGGCCGTTGCGAACACCGACAGCGTCTCGACCTGGGCCGGCGCGCACAAGATCGTCCAGTGCGCGCTCGACCAGTTCGGCCGCATCGACGCGGTCGTCAACAACGCCGGCAACCTGCGCGACCGGATGTTCCACAAGATGAACGAAGAGGAGTGGCGCAGCGTCATCGACGTGCACCTGCACGGCTCCTTCTTCGTCAGCCGGGCGGCAGCCAACCATTTCCGCGACCAGGAAGGCGGTGCCTACGTGCACATGACCTCGACCTCGGGGCTGATCGGCAACTACGGTCAGGCCAACTACTCGGCGGCCAAGCTCGGAATCGTCGGCTTGTCCAAGTCGATCGCGCTCGACATGGGTCGCTACAACGTGCGCTCGAACTGCATCGCGCCATTCGCCTGGAGCCGGATGACCGACTCGATCCCGGCGACCACGCCGGCCGAACTCGAGCGCGTCGAACGGATGAAGAAGATGGAAGCCGGCAAGATCGCGCCGATGGCCGTGTTCCTGGCCAGCGACGCGGCTGCCGACGTGACCGCCCAGATCTTCGCAGTGCGCGCCAACGAGATCATGCTGATGGGCCAGTCGCGGCCGCTGCGCTCGGTGCACATGAGCGAGGGCTGGACGCCCGAGACGGTCGCGTCGACGGCGATTCCTGCAATGCGCGGGCACTTCTACCCGCTCGAGCGCTCGCCCGACGTCATCAACTGGGATCCGATCTGAGCGACGAAACAGCCCAACGAGGAGCAAGGAGGATGACGATCGCCCCCCGCCGCCGGCTGCTGCAGTCGACCGGCGCGCTGCTGGCCGCGGCGGCGCTGCCGCACGGCGCGCGCGCAGCGCTCGGCGATTCCGAAGTCAAGCAACGCCTGCTCGAAGCCGGCGCCGAAGCGGCGCCGAGCAGGCCCGATCAGTTCGGCGTGCAGCTACGGGCCGAGATCGACAAGTGGGCGCGCGTCATCCAGGCGGCCGGCATACAGGCAGAATAGGCGGCTGTGCATCGCGAAGACGGAGACCAGACAGCATGAACCCAGGCAGCGCCCCGGCCGGCCAGACCGACCCGTCGCCCCCCTCCCCCGGGACCGCAAGCCCCCGGGCGCTGGACGGCGTGCGCGTCCTCGACTTCTCGCGCGTGCTGGCCGGCCCCTGGTGCGCGCAGAACCTGGCCGACCTCGGCGCCGACGTCATCAAGGTCGAGCGCCCCGGCACCGGCGACGACACGCGCAGCTGGGGTCCGCCCTGGCTGCGCGACGGCGAAGGCGAGGACACGCACGATTCGACCTATTTCGCGTCCACGAACCGGAACAAGCGCTCGATTACGCTCGACGTCTCCAAACCCGAAGGGCGCGCCCTCGCCGTCGAGCTGGCGAAGAAGTCGCACATCTTCATCGAGAACTTCAAGGTCGGCGACCTGAAGCGCTACGGGCTCGACTACGAAAGCCTGCGCCAGGCGAACCCGTCGCTCGTCTACTGCTCGATCACCGGCTACGGGCAGACCGGCCCCGATGCGCCCAAGCCCGGCTACGACTTCGTGTTCCAGGGCATGGGCGGGCTGATGAGCATCACCGGCGAGCGCGACGACCTGCCGGGCGGCGGCCCGCAGAAGGTCGGCATCGCCGTCGTCGACATCTTCACCGGCATGTACGCGACCGTCGCCGTGCTCGCCGCACTGCGCCACGCCGAGCGCACCGGCGAAGGGCAATACCTCGACATGGCGCTGCTCGATGCGGTCGTGGCGATCGGCGCGAACCAGGCGCTCGGCTACCTGAACGGCGGGCCGGTGCCGCACCGCTACGGCAACGCGCATGCCAACGTCGTCCCCTACAACGTGTTCGCGACCTCCGACGGCCACATGATCCTCGCGGTCGGCAACGATTCGCAGTGGCTCGGCTGCTGCCGCGCGATCGGCCGCCCCGACCTCGAAGCCGACCAGCGCTTCCGCAAGATGAGCGGACGCATCAAGCACCGGGCGGAGCTGCTCGCCGATCTCGAAGCGCACCTTCGCACGAAGCCGGCCCGGCACTGGACCGAGGCGCTGGAACGCGAAGGCGTGCCCTGCGGCCCGATCAACGACTACAAGCAGGTCATGGAGGAGCCGCAGGTCATCCACCGGGGCCTGCAGCTGCGCCTGGAGCGCGCCGACGGCGGCTTCGCGCCGAGCATCGCCAGCCCGTTGCGCTTGTCGCGCACGCCGGTCCGGCACGACAACGCGCCACCGCTGCTCGGCCAGCACACCGAGGCCGTGCTCGCCGAACTGCTCGGCTTCGATCCCGCGCAGATCGCCGCGCTGCGCGGCCAGGGCGCGATCTAAGGCGATGCGCGCAGGTCGCGCCGCGCGGCCCTTCCACTTCCTGCTGCGCCTGGCCGCGCTGTTGCTCGCGCTCGCCGCCGGCCTGGCCGCACACGCGGCAGACGCATTGCAGGTCACGGCCGCCAAGGACCGGGTCGACGCGTGGCCGGGCCTGCGGGTCCTGGCCGACCCCGACGCTCGACTCGACCGCGCACAGGCGCTGGCCCGGCTCGACGAATTCGCGCCGCCGACGGTGCCGAAGGCGAGCTTCGGCCAGTACAGCGGTGCGATCTGGCTGTGGTTGCCGCTCGACGTCGCCCCCGGCGGCGACGGCTTGTGGCTTCTCGACGTCGACTACCCGATGCTCGACCATGTCGATGTCGCTTTGCTGCGCAATGGTGTCGTCGAACAGGAGGCCCGGCTCGGCGACCACCAACCGACCACGCAACGACCGCTCTCCACGCGCACCCACGCGTTTCCGATGCGGCTGCACGAAGGCGGACAGCAAGCGCTGCTGCTCAGGGTCGATACGACCAGCTCGATGCTCGTGCCGCTGCGCCTGATCAGGCCCGAGGCCTACCACGCGGCCGAGGGCCGAATGCTGCTCGTGCAGGGCCTGCTCGCCGGCATCGGCCTGTGCTTCGCGCTGTACAGCCTGAGCCACTGGCTGAGCCTGCGCGACCGGATCTTCCTCGACTATGCGTTGTGCGTGGCGAGCATCACGCTGTTCTTCTTTTCGTACCACGGTGTCGGCGCGCATCAGCTCTGGGGCGACAACGAATGGCTGACGCGCAACATGCCCGGGCTTACCGTGCTGTTCGGACTGGTCGGGGCCTTCCTGTTCCTGGAGCGCGCGCTCGACGTCGCCTCGCTGAGCCGCGCCGGCACGCTGGTGCTGCGCGGCGGTGCGACGATCGCCGGGGTGCTGGCCGCGGCGCTGCTCGTCGGGCTGATCGAGTACCGGACTGCGCAACTATGGGCGACGGTGCTCGGACCGTTCCCGATGCTGGTCGGCGTGCCGGCCGCCTACCTGCGGGCGCGCGAGGGCCACTCGATCGCTCGTTACATCCTCGTCGGCTGGGCGGGCTACGGCCTCGGATCGCTGACGATGACCGGCCTGCTGCTCGGCCTGCTGCCGGCGAAACCGATCACGATGCACGCGGCCCAGGCCGGCGCCGTCTTCGAAATGTCGCTGTGGCTGATGGTGCTGAGCGTTCGCGTCGGCCAGCTTCGCCGCAAGGCCGAGAGTGCAAGCGTCGAGCTCGATCACCTCGAATCGCTGGCGCAGAGCGATCCGCTGACCGGCCTGCCGAACCGGCGCGGGCTGCAGGCCAGCCTCGAGGCCAAGCTGCCGCATTGCAGCCTGCAGCGCCAGCTCGCCGTCTACCTGCTCGATCTCGACGGCTTCAAGCCGGTCAACGACCAGTTCGGCCACGTCGTCGGCGACGCGCTGCTGACCGAAGTCGCGCGCAGCCTGCGCAACCACACGCGCGCGAGCGACGTCGTCGCGCGCTTCGGCGGCGACGAGTTCGTCGTGCTCGTCGACGGGCTGCAGAGCGAGGAAGACGCCGACGCGTTCGGAATGAAGCTGCTCGCTTCGTTCGATCGGCCGTTCGCGGTGGCCGGTCAGCTTTGCCGCGTCGGCGTCACGATCGGCTACGCGGTCGCGCCGCTCGACGGCACCGACCGCGATCGGCTGATCCGCTGCGCCGACGCCGCGCTGTACGCCGGCAAGCAGTCAGGCCGCGGCTGCCTGCGCCGCGGCTACGTGCCGGGGACGCTCGTCAGCGCCTGAACGCGCGCGTCCCGGATCGCATACGGTCGCGCTCGCCCGGCACGTTGCTGCGTCAACGCTCGTCGTCCCTTACGCCCAGCGGCATCGCGACTTCCTCGAGCGGCTTGCGTTCGGCGTCGACCCCGAAGAACAGCGCGAGCAGGCCGGCGGCGCCCATCAGGCTCGCGCCGATCGCATAGCCGACGGTCACCGCACCGCGGCTGCCGGTCTCGATCAGCAGGCCGAACAGAAGCGGCGCGACGAAACCGCCGGCGCCGGTGCCCACCGCGTAGAAGATCGAGATCGCCAGCCCGCGCATCTCGAGCGGGAACACCTCGCTGACGGTCAGGTAGGCCGAGCTGGCCGCCGCCGAGGCCAGGAAGAAGACCGCCGACCAGCACAGTGCCTGGCTGCGTGCGTCGAGCCAGCCCTGCATGAAGGCCCAGCCGGTCAGCATCAGCCCGACGCCCGACAGCACATAGGTCAGCGCGATCATCCGGCGCCGGCCGACCTGGTCGAACAGCGGCCCGAGCAGCAGCGGGCCGAGCACGTTGCCGAGTGCGAACGGGAACACGTAGAGCGCCACCCGCACGTCGGGCACGCCGTGGAATCGCGTCAGCACCAGCGCGTAGGTGAAGAAGATCGCGTTGTAGAAGAAGGCCTGCGCGATCATCATCGTCAGCGAGACGATGCTGCGCCGGCGCAGGCCGTACGCCAGGATGCGCACGACCTTCGCCAGCGACGGCGGCTCGTGCCGGGCGAAGACGATGCTGCCGACCGCCGGCGGCAGCCGTCCATGCTCGGCGCGCACCTCGGCCTCGATGCGCTGCATGATCGCCTCCGCCTCGGCGCCGCGGCCGTGCGAAAGCAGCCAGCGCGGGCTCTCCGGCACGTGACGGCGCACGAGCCAGATGGCCGCGGCAAGCGAAGCACCGGCGGCAAAGGAGACGCGCCATCCGATCTGCGGGCCGAGAAAGGCGGGATCGAGCAGCACCAGCGCGCCGCCGGCGCCCAGCGCGGCCCCGATCCAGAAACTGCCGTTGATCGCCAGGCTGACCCGGCCGCGCACGCGTGCCGGCACCAGCTCGTCGATCGCCGCGTTGATCGCCGCGTATTCGCCGCCGATCCCGAGCCCGGTCGCGAAGCGGCACAGCGCGAAGAACGCGAAGTTCGTCGAGAACGCGGTCGCCAGCGTCGCCAACGTATAGACGCTCAAGGTGATCAGGAACAGCTTCTTGCGGCCGAGCCGGTCGGTCAGCCTGCCGAACATCAACGCGCCGGCGACGGCACCGGCGATGTACAGCGACCCCGACAGGCCGATCTGCGCGGCGCTCAACCCGAGCGTGTCGGGCCGTTCGAGCACGGCGCCGATCGAACCGACCAGCGTGACCTCGAGCCCGTCGAGAATCCAGGCGACCCCGAGCGCGATCACGACGCGCCAGTGCCAGCGCGACCAGGGCAGCCGGTCGAGGCGGGCGGGAATGTCGCTGCCGTCTCCGGCGGGAGGGGTCGGGTGCCGGCTGCTGTCGGCGCTCATCGTCGCAGGAAGACCATCGTCACTCCGGGTCTCGCTTTCGGGCGGAACCGCAAGCCTACGATGCCTGCGAATTCCATGCTGGCGGACACCTTTGCAGCGCCGGCCCCAGGCTGCACAATGACCCGACCCGGCCTCGCCCGACCCGGAGGCAAGCGTGAACACCGCCAATCCCCACCCGCTGCTGGCCTCGATGCGAACCCCCGAACGCGGCAAGGTCGTCTCGGCGCGCGAAGCGGTCCGCCTGATCCGCGACGGCGACACCGTGGCCACCGGCGGCTTCGTCGGCATCGGCTTCGCCGAGGAGATCGCGATCGCGCTCGAAGAGCTGTACCTGTCGAGCGAAGAGCAGTACCTGCAGGCCAGCGGCAAGCCGAAGAACCTCACGCTCGTCTACGCCGCCGGCCAGGGCGACGGCAAGGACAAGGGACTGAACCACTTCGCCCACGAAGGCCTGGTCAGGCGCGTGATCGGCGGCCACTGGGGACTCGTGCCCCGGCTGCAGCAGCTCGCCGTGGCCGGCCAGATCGAGGCCTACAACCTGCCGCAGGGCGTGATCAGCCACATGTTTCGCGACATCGCGGCCGGACGGCCGGCCCATCTGACGCAGGTCGGCCTGGGCACCTTCGTCGACCCCCGCCACGGCGGCGGCAAGCTCAACGGCCGCACGACCGAGGACATCGTCGAGCTGGTCACGATCGGCGGGACCGAATGCCTGCTGTACAGGACCTTTCCGATCCACGTGGCGATCCTGCGCGCCACGACCGCGGACCCCGACGGCAACCTGACGATGGAGAAGGAGGCGCTGACGCTCGAGGCACTGGCGATGGCCATGGCGGCGCGCAATTCGGGCGGGCTCGTGATCGCGCAGGTCGAGCGCGTGGCCGAGCGCCAGACGCTGCACCCGCGCCAGGTCAAGGTGCCCGGCGTGCTCGTCGACTGCGTCGTCGTCGCAAGGCCGGAGAACCATTGGCAGACCTTCGCCGAACCGTACAGCCCGGCCTTCAGCGCCGAGATCCGCGTCCCGGCAACCTCGATCGACGCGATGCCGATGAGCGCGCGCAAGATCATCGCGCGCCGGGCGGCGCTCGAACTGCGTCCGAACAGCGTCGTGAACCTCGGCATCGGCATGCCCGAAGGCGTAGCCAGCGTGGCCGCCGAGGAAAAGATCATCGACCTGATCACGCTGACTGCCGAGCCCGGCGTCATCGGCGGCATCCCGGCCGGCGGCCTGAACTTCGGCGCCGCGGTCAACACGCAGGCGATCATCGACCAGCCGTACCAGTTCGACTTCTACGACGGCGGCGGCCTCGACATGACCTTCCTCGGCCTCGCGCAGGCCGACGCCGAGGGCAACCTGAACGTCAGCAAGTTCGGCCCGAAGCTCGCCGGCGCCGGCGGTTTCATCAACATCAGCCAGAACGCGAAGAAGGCCGTCTTCGTCGGCACCTTCAACGCCGGTCGGCTCGAGATGAAGATCGAGAACGGCAGCCTGCGCATCGTCGACGACGGCACGGTGCCGAAGTTCGTGCGCGAGGTCGAGCACCGCACCTTCAGCGGGCCTCACGCGGCACGTCGCGGGCAGCCGGTGCTCTACATCACCGAACGCTGCGTGTTCGCGCTGACGCCGCAGGGACTCGAACTGACCGAGGTCGCGCCCGGGATCGACGTGGACCGCGACATCCTGGCCAAGATGGCCTTCGCGCCGATCATGCGGGAAGAGCCGCGGCCGATGGATCCGCGCATCTTCCGCGACGAACCGATGCAGTTGCGCCGCGAGCTGCTCGCCGTCCCGCTCGAGCAGCGCTTCAGCTACGACGCGCAGCAGAACCTGTTCTTCATCAACTTCGAAGGCCTGTCGATCACCAGGCAAGCCGAAATCGACGCGATCCGCTCGCAGGTCGAGGCGCAACTCGCCCCGCTCGGCAAGCGCGTCTTCGCGATCGTCAACTACGACAATTTCACGATCCTGCCCGAGTTGCTCGACGCCTACTCGGAGATGGTGCAGGGGCTGATGCAGCGCTTCTATTCGAACGTGACGCGCTACACGACCAGCTCCTTCCTGCGTGCGAAACTCGGCGACGCGCTCGAGCAGCGAGCGGTGGCGCCCTACATCTTCGAGAGCGCCGACGAGGCGCGCACGCATCTGCGGGAGATGGAGCGCCGCGGCGCCGACAAGGATTCGTAGCCGGTCAACCCACTATCTTTCGGAGGAACCCCCCCATGCCGTTCGTGACGTCCCGCGGTGCGCGTCTCTACTACGAGGAACACGGCAGCGGACGCCCGATCGTCTTCGTCCATGAATTCGGCGCCGACCTGCGCGAATGGGCGCAGCAGGTGAGCTGGTTCTCGCGCGAGTACCGCTGCATCGCGTTCAATGCGCGCGGCTATCCCCCGTCGGAGGTTCCGGAGTCCGGCGATCTCTACGGCTACGAATACGCGGCCGACGACATCCTCGCCGTGCTCGACGGCCTGGCGATCGAGCGAGCGCACGTCGTCGGCCTGAGCATGGGCGCCTACGCGACACTGCAGTTCGGCCTTCGACACCCCGGCCGGGCCTCGTCGCTGGTCGTGGCGGGCGTCGGTTCCGGCGCACCGCGCGAGCATCGCGCCGTGTTCAAGGAACAGGCCGAAGCCCTCGCCCAGCGCTTCCTCGACGAAGGTTCCGCGGCGGTCGCCGAAGAAATGGCGCTCGGCGCCACGCGGATCCAGTTGCTCGTCAAGGATCCGGCCGGCTGGCAGCGATTCAAGGCGCACCTGGCCGAACACTCGGCCGTCGGCTCGGCGCACACGCTGCGCCGATACCAGGCGATCCGGCCTTCGCTCTACGACTACGAGGCCGAACTCGCCGCGTGCAGCCTGCCGACACTGCTCGTCGTCGGCGACGAAGACGAGCCCTGCCTGGACACGAACCTGTTCCTGAAGCGCACGATGCCGAGCGCCCAGCTCTGGATGCTTCCGGCAACCGGGCATGCGGTCAATCTCGAAGAGCCTGCAGCCTTCAATTCAGGCGTGCAGGCCTTCCTGTCCGCCGTCGACCGCGGATGCTGGAAGCCGCGCGACCCGCGGGCCATCGGCGGCGACGTGCTGCCGATGGGACGGCGCGGCTGAACCGGCCGTCCGACCCGACGGGCGCTCGCGTCGATCGGACCGCGAGCGCCCGCGTCGGCGCGCTGACCTGGCATCACCGAACGAGCGCGGTCGACCCGCGCCCGCTTCCGCGCGCCGCCTACGCCGCTTTCGGCGCGAAGCCGAGCACCGCCTTCGTTTCGAGGAACTCGGCGAACGCGTGATCGCCCCACTCGCGCCCATTCCCGGACTGCTTGTAGCCGCCGAACGGCGCCATCAGGTCGGGCGCGGCGTTGTTGATGGTCACCTGGCCGGCGCGCAACTGCGATGCGACCTTGCGCACGGCTTCCATGTCCGAACCGGAGACGTAGGCCGCCAGCCCGTACGGCGTGTCGTTGGCGATCTCGACCGCTTCCTCGACGGTGTCGTATCCGAGGATCGTGAGCACCGGGCCGAAGATCTCCTCGCGCGCAACGGTCATCTCGTTGTTCACGCCGGCCAGGATCGTCGGCTTCACGTAGTAGCCCTTGTCCAGGCCCTCGGGCTTGCCGGGCCCGCCGGCCACGACTTGCGCACCTTCTTCGATGCCCTTGGCGATCAGCGTCTGGATCTTGTCCCACTGTGCGGCCGAAACGACCGGGCCGATGTTCGCGTCGCTGGCCGGATCGCCGACCTTCGTGGCATTGGCCACCTCGCGTGCGATCGCGAGCGCTTCTTCCATCCGCGAATTCGGCACCAGCATCCGCGTCGGGGCGTTGCACGACTGGCCCGAGTTGGCCATCACGGCGCGCACGCCGGCCTTGATCGTCCGCTGGAAATCGGCGTCGTCGAGGATGATGTTCGGCGACTTGCCGCCGAGCTCCTGGTGCACGCGCTTGACCGTCGGCGCCGCGTTGCGCGCCACCTCGATGCCTGCGCGCGTCGACCCGGTAAACGAGACCATGTCGACTTCGGGATGGCTCGAGATGGCCGCGCCCACGACCGGACCATCGCCGTAGACGAGGTTGAACACGCCGGCAGGCACGCCGGCGGCATCGAGGATCTCGGTCCAGACCTGCGCCGAGAACGGCGCGATCTCGGACGGCTTGAGCACCATCGTGCAGCCCACGGCCAGCGCCGGGACGACCTTGCAGGCGATCTGGTTGATCGGCCAGTTCCACGGCGTGATGAAGCCGCAGACGCCGATCGGTTCCTTGACCAGCATCGTCGTGCCGCGCTGCTCCTGGAACGCGTAATCCTTCAGCACTTCGAGCGCGGTTTTCAGATGCCCGATGCCCATCGCCGCCTGCGCCTGCTTGGCCAGCGACACCGGCGCACCCATTTCCTCGGTGATGGCCGCAGCGACGTCGTCGTAGCGCTTCTTGTACTCGGCGATGATCCGCTCGAGCAATGCGACGCGCTCGTCGACGCTGGTCTGCGAGTAGCCCGCGAAGGCGGCGCGCGCGGCCTTCACCGCGCGATCGACGTCGGCGGCCGAGCCCATCGAGATCCGCCCGGCCGGCTCCTCGGTCGCCGGGTTGATCACGTCGATCGTCTTCGGTGTTTCGGGGTCGACCCATTGGCCGTCGATGTAGAACTTCAGGTACTCACGCATACTGCTTCTCCTGGGATGGCGGCCAGTTCGGCAACTGGCTGATTCGAATGGGGGATCGTTCCGCTCGCCAGCGGCGAGCCGGTCGTGGATCCAAGGCTACGCCGCAGCGGGACGCGGGGCAATTTCACCCACGCGACCGACCCGCGTTCGCCCGTGCAAGGCCGGCAAGCCGGCCGACGTCAACGCGGTGCGTTCTCCGAGGCCGCGAGTTCCAGCTCGACGCAGTCCGACCCGCAGCCACCCGGGGCGACGGGACCGGGGCGCGGCGCCGGGCGGTGCAGCACGGCCCGCGTCGGCACGATCCGCAGCACCTCGCCATCCATCTGCGCTCGTCCGTCGACGATCAGCGAGTAGTCGGCCTCCGACGACGGCGGCCAGACCAGGCCGACGGCGGGACGCGCCGCCAGGTTGTCGCGGGTCCGCCGCCCGATGCCATGGACCAGAAGGCTGCCGCCCTCCAGCACCGGCACGACGGCCACCGCATGCGGTGCCGCATCGACGCTGCTCGTCAGCAGGTAGGCGAAGCGATACTGCGCGACGGCTTTCGCCAGTTCGCCCAGCTCGACCGGGATACTCATGCCTGTCACCTCCGGGGGTCCGCGCCCACCGGGCGGCGCGGAAAGCATCAATTATGAGCGGTCATCGCGGAGGCCACGATTTCCATCGAGAACCAGCAGCAATTCGGCCACGACCGCGAAGGAATCGTCTTCCTCGTTCCGTTCGATCACGATCGGAGAGTAGCCGGGCACGGTGGAATCCGGACTCAGAGTGATCCGCTCGTGCAGCCATTCGCCATCCCTGGCGCGCTTCTCGCTCGAATACAGTTTGACGGTATAGCTGCCTCCGGTATCGGGGTCGTCGATACTTCGGTGCTGCACGACGACGACCTTGCCTTGGCGAGTCCCGGTGGGATTGGCTCGAAAAAGGCACCAGGCTCCATTCGGAATTCGACGGTTCATCGATTCGCCCACCACTTGCGCGACGAACAGGCCAGGCTGTGGCCGAATCCAGTCGGGTAACTCGATCCACGTGTCGGCCGTCCCTTCGACAGTCTGCGTGTCGGAGAACGTACCTGCGGCGAAGCGCAGATCGACAAGCGGGGCGGCCGGTATGCCGGCGGCTCGCTCGGCGCGAGTGACGCGGCGGAACGGTACGGCATCGGCAAACCTTCCCCTCTCCGACGTGGCGTACTCGGCAGTAGACGAGCTCTCGGAAGAGACCGGTTTCGACGACAAGCGGCTGCGCAGGTAGTCCGCCAAAGGCCGGTCGGTGCAATAGACGAAGCAGCCTTTCATGCCGCGGGTCATCAACGTCCGGTAAGTGTTCTTGACGATTCGAGCTCCGAGTAGGCTGGCGCCCGCAGGGTCGCTCTTCAACATTTTCTTGAAACCCCGCACAGACTTGTCCGAGGAGGCTCGTCGGGTGGCATCGGCAACGATCCGCCCTTCCCGATAGACGAGATCGGGTCCGATGATCACGCCCACGTAGTCCAGCTCGAGCCCTTGACAGGTATGAATGCAGCCGACCTGTTCCTCCGAACCGGGCGTGACGATCCACAGGCTACCGTCCTTGTCCAGGTTCCAGCGTCGGCGATAGCCGAACTCGGGCAACTCGATACCCCAGGCGTCTGGGTCGCGCCTGCTCGGCCACTTCCAGCAGTAACCGGCAACGACCCTCGATCGCTTGGACGCTCGGTTCTTCGATACGATGAGCTCGTGCATCCGGCAGGGATCGTCGAATACCCGGAAATCGAAGTCCTCGGAACTCAACGTCTGGTTAGCGGTCGGTCGAATGTCGAGCACGTCGTCCAGCCAGGCAAGATAACCATCCGAGCCATTGCAGCGGAACTGCGAGGCCAGTTCCAATTCGGTGATTTCGGCGTCCGCCTCGATTGCGCGCCGGCGAAGTTCGGCGCTCAGGCCGATGTCATGCAAGGTCACCCGCTGGTCATCGTCGACGAAAAAGACTGTGCAGCGCGCAGCACGAATCAGCTCTCGAACCTGGTTTTCCCCTCGATTGCGGTACAGGCCGCTCTTTTCGTTCAACCGGTGCGCCTCATCCACGATCAACGTGTCGTAGACATCGAGGTCCGTGTCGACGAACGCACCCGATCCGGAAAACAGGTTGCTGATCCGCGACTTCCGGAAATGACCGCTCAGCTTGGATTCGAAAACCGCCCGCGGTGCCGCATTCTTCGACACGTAGCGAACGTTCCGAGTCCGCTCGATCAATGCCGCCAGCAATCTGACGGCGACGACCGATTTTCCGGTTCCGGGCCCACCCTGAACGATGACGACCTGCTTTCGCTTCAGCGCCTTCTTCTCGATCTGCAGGATGCTTTCGTAGACGAGCTTCTGATCGTCAAGCAGGATGAACTCGGGTTTGCCCTGCAGCATTCCGGCAATGCATTCGATCAGCAGCTTCGAAGGGCGTATGCGACCGTGCTCGATTGCATAGAGCGCATGCTCGCGGTCGCCATGGCGTACGTGCTGCCGAATGAACGCCTGCAGTCTTGCGCGTTCGCGCGCA
>JAAZBL010000100.1 GCA_012513825.1 Limnobacter sp.
CGGATTGATCCTGTAGCTGACCTCGAAGTGATCCGGCGCGCAGAGCAGCAGCGTCGGCGGGCGCCTGCGCGATCCGGACCCGGCAGGGGCTTCGGCCTCCTGCGAACTCGTCCGCACGGCAACGCGACGCGGACGCGGCCGAGGCGCGAGTTCGTCGAATACCGCTTCGAGGCGATCGAGGCCCCAGTCCAGCTCGGCTTTCGTGATCGTCAACGGCGGTGCGATCCGGATCACGGTGTCGTGCGTTTCCTTCGAGAGCACGCCGCGACTGGCCAGGCGCTCGATCGCCTGCACGGCATCGATGCCGGATCCACGCAGGTCGACGCCGGCCCAGAGGCCTCGGCCGCGCACGACGATGCCTCGGCCCGCCGATCCGTCGCGGGCGGCTTGCCGTCCTGCAATCGCGGGCTCGGCCGGCAGGCCATCGCCGACTGGCTGGCCGGCCGACGGCCGCCCGGAGACGATCTGGTGCAGCCTCTCGAGCAGATGCCGGCCGAGCACCGCGCTGCGCTCCGGCAACTGCTCCTGCTGCAACACGTGCAGCGCTTCGAGCCCGATCGCCGCGGCCAGCGGGTTGCCGCCGAAGGTCGAGCCGTGGCTGCCGGGGCCGAACAGTCCCATCACTTCCTCGTCGGCGAGGAAGGCCGAGACCGGCATGATGCCGCCGCCGAGCGCCTTGCCGAGGATCAGGCCGTCGGGCCGGATGCCCTCGTGCTCGAACGCGAACATGCGGCCGGTGCGACCCAGTCCGGACTGGACCTCGTCGAGGATCAGCAGTACGCGCCGGCGATCGCACCAGTCGCGCAGTTCGCGCAGCCAGCCGTCGGGCGGCACGACGATGCCGGCCTCGCCCTGGATCGGTTCGACGAGCACTGCGCAAACGTCCTCGTCGTAGACCTGGTCGAGCGAAGTGATGTCGCCGAAGCGGAAGTGCCTGAACCCCGCGGCGAAAGGCCCGAAGTCGGCCCGGTATTCGGGCTCCGACGAGAAGCCGACGATCGTCGACGTGCGCCCGTGGAAGTTGCCTTCGGCCACGAGGATCACCGCCCGGTCGGGCACGATGCCGCGCACGCGGTAGCCCCAGCGGCGCGCTGCCTTGATCGCCGTTTCGACGGCCTCGGCGCCGGTGTTCATCGGCAGCATCCGGTCGAAGCCGGCGATCCGGCACAGTTCCGACGCGAACGCGCCGAGCGTTTCGCTGTGATAGGCGCGCGAAGTCACGCAGACGCGGTCCATCTGTGCGCGCGCGGCGGCGATCAGGCGTGGGTGGCGGTGGCCGTGGCTGACCGCCGAGTACGCGCTCATGAAGTCGAGATAGCGACGTCCGTCGACGTCGGTGATCCAGGCGCCCTCGGCGCTCGCAACGACTACGGGGAACGGCGCGTAGTTGCCTGCGCAGTTCGCGCGTTCGCGCGCGATGAGCGTGCGGCTGCGCGAGTCGTCGTTGCTGCCGCCGCTGCGAAACGGTTCGGTCTTTGCAGTGCGGTTCATCTGCATGTCTCCGTGAGCGGTGTCCACACCGATTCACTGCAGATCATCGCGCTGCATCTGCCCCGGGGGCGGCGGAGTTCCGGCCGGTGTCTCGCGGTTTCGGAGCCCGAAGCGGCACGGGTCCGCCGATTCGGCGACGGTGCCGATTCGTCTCGCGCTCGCGTCTACGGCGACGCCGTGCCGGGCTCCTGCAGCGATCGCAGCCAGCCGCGCGGAGACGTCCCGACCCTCTGCGCAAAGACCCGCGACAGCGCCGACGGGTTCGCGTAGCCGAGCTCGGTCGCGATCGCCTTGATCGAACGGCCCTGGCGCAACTGCGCCTGGGCGATCGCGAGTCGCCAGTTCGACAGATGCTCGGCCGGCGTTTCGCCGACCACGGCCCGGAACCGCACTGCGAACGCGCTGCGCGACATGCCCGCCTCGGCGGCCATTCGCTCGAGGCTCCATGCGCGGCCGGGGTCCTCGTGCACTGCAACCAGTGCGCGTGCGAGTTTCGGATCGGAGAGTCCGGCAAGCAGCCCGGCGGAGATGCCGCCTTCGTCCGGGTGATCGAGCAGCCATCGCAGCAGTTGCAGCAGCACGACCTCGAACAGGCGGTCGGCCAGCAGCCGGTGGCCGCAGCGCACGCGGTCGGTCTCGGCGAACAACAGCGCCAGCGCCTGTTCGAGCCCCTGGACGCGGCGCGAAGGCAGCAGCACCAGCGCCGGCAGCGCGCGCGCCAGCGGGTGTCGGTCGCCGCCGTCGAAATCGAGCGACGCGCAGGTGAAGTCCGAGCCCTCGGCCGGCGCGTTGTAAAACTCGTGCGCGACCGGGCGCGGATAGAAGAGGACGCTGGGCTCGCGCACCTCGATCCGGCGGGGTGCGCCCGCCCCTGCACGGTGCGTGACGACCAGTTCGCCGCGCCGGAGTACGTGCAGGAAGCCGCGGCCGGGGAGTGCGTCCAGCCGGGTCACGCCGCACAGGGGTCCGCTATGGAACAGGTGGGCGCGCACGCGGAAGCGCTCGAGCAGCGCGGACAGGCGATCGATCGACGTCATCGGATATTCTGGACGATCGGATATCAATCGTGGATGAATCATTCCCGATGATACGGCCTTCGGCGCGAGACTGCGAAGGTCCCGAAAGCCAGTGCGTGGCGCAGTCGCCGCCATCGGTTCCCGGGGCAAGTTCACCTTTCAGTCACTGCTTCGGAGGTCGAAAGATGTCTCGCGTTCCCCTCGTCAACGGCAGCACGATCCCGGCCGGCAGCAAGGCCCGGCTGGACGAAATCCATGGCGCCTTCGGGACCACGCCGAACATGTTCTGGGCCGTCGCCAACTCGCCCGCCGCGCTGGCGAGCATGTGGGCTTCGTTCGGCGCGCTCGGCGGCGGCGTGCTCGGCGCTCGCCTGGGCGAGCAGATCGCGGTGGCCGTGGCCAACCGCAATGGCTGCGAGTACTGCCTGGCCGCACATACGGCGCTGGGCCGCAAGGCGGGTGCCGGCGCCGAGGAAATGGCAGCCGCCCAGGTCGGCCATTCGTCGGACCCGAAAACCGCGGCAGCCTTGCGTTTCGCGCTGAAGCTCGTCGACGAGCGCGGCCGGGCCGACGATGCCGACGTTCGGGCCCTGCGCGCGGCCGGCTTCGACGACGAGCAGATCGTCGAAATCGTCGCTCACGTGACCTTGAACCTGTTCACGAACTACGTGAACGTGGCGCTCGCGGTTCCCGTCGATTTCCCTTCGGTGCCGCTGCGCGCCGCAGCCTGAATCTGCTGCAATATCGCCCTTTGAACGGGAGGATCGCGATCGATGGGCGAGCAAGTCATTGGGCGGCTGAAGGCCGTACTCGTCGGCAAGGCCGTCCCCTATGCGCGCCCCGGCGTGTTCAGTGCCATCGACAAGCGGTCTTTGTCCGGCAGGGTCGAGGTCGGCGACGAAGGCCTGGCCGGAGACGAGCAGGGCGATCGTCGCGTGCACGGCGGTCCGGACAAGGCCGTGCACTGCTACGCCTGGACGCACTATGCCGCCTGGCGAGCCGAATTGCCGGGTTCGCCGCTATGGCGCGAACCCGGCGCCTTCGGCGAGAACTTCAGCGTCGAAGGCATCGACGAATCGGGCGTTTCGATCGCCGAGCAGTGGCGCGTGGGCAGCGCCGTCTTCGAACTGAGCCAGGGCCGCCAGCCGTGCTGGAAGCTCAACG
>JAAZBL010000101.1 GCA_012513825.1 Limnobacter sp.
AGCCGCTCGGCCTGCGGCAAGGCCAGCCCCAGGCGCTTGCGCAGCCAGTACGGGATCGGATCGGCGAGAGCGAGGCGCAAGTCGTCGAAGGCGACTTCACCGGGATCGCGCACCGCAGCTTTGCGAGCAGCCTGCGGAGCGGCTCCTGTGGGACCTGCGGAGGCGACAGCAGCCGCGGCCTCCCGATCGCCGTGCGCACCCGCCGGCACCAGTGGCCCCGCCAGCCCGCCGCGCTCGACCAGCGGCTCGGCGAAGCTGCGCGCGGCCGCCAGCCACTCGAGCGCGCGGCTGCCATCGGCGTCGGCGGCGAAGGCGCGCGGCGCGAACGGGTGCAGCGGGTGCTCGACGACCGCCGTGGCGTCGGCAATGGCCGGCATCGGTCGCCGCAGCGGCGCCTCGGGTCCGACACCGAGCCGTTCGCGCAGGTAGCCGAGCAGTTCGAGCACGACCGGCGACGGGTTCAGCTCGCTGTCGTCGCGTGCGTCGCGACCGCGAAACAGCACGAGCAGGCGATCGCGCGCCGCGAGCAGCGCGTCGAGGAAGACGCCGCGCTCCTCGCTGCGTGCCTGCCGGTCGCCGAAGCGCGGTGCGCGCAGCATCAGGTCGGCCTCGCTGCGCGGGCCGCGGCGCGGGAACACGCCCTCGTCGAGGCCGAACAGGCAGACGACGCGAAACGGCACGCCGCGCAACGCGCCGAGCGGACAGACGGTGACGGCGCCCGAGGCGCTGGCGGCCGGCGCCGAGTCGGCAAGCGCCTGTTCGAGCGCGCGGCGAAAGGCCTGCGCGTCGATCGCGGTCTTCGCCGGCGGCGCGCCCGTCGCGCCGGGGCTGCGCTGACCGCCCGCTTCGTCGGCCGCCTGGGCCAGATCCGCCAGCGCATCGCGGACACGGGCCAGCGCCGGCTCGTGCAGCCGTGTCGAACCGAACAGCTCGTCGACCAAGGCGCCGAATTGCCGGCACCAGTCGGCGACCGGGCGCGGCGCCGACGCCAGCGCGCGCAGCCGACGAAGCGCGTCGAACAGCCGCAACACGGGTTCGAGCTGCGCCGCACGGCTGCCGCGCAGTCCGCCGACCGGAACGAAGTCGCCGATCAGGTCGACGTCGTCGGACACGGCCGCGCCGACCAGCAGCCGCTCGAAGGCATCCTGCCAGCCGTGCTTGGCCGCGCCGTCCGAAGCGTCGAGCCCCCACCGGGCGCCGGCGGCATCGAACACCGGCACCAGTTGCGCGACCTCGTCGCCCGACAGGCCGGTCGCCTCGGCGACGGCCGGATTCAGCAGCCAGCCCTCGACCGACGGCAGGTCCGGGCCGGCCGCGGCGAGCCCCGGCAGTTCGAGCACCGCGCGCAGCAGCGGCTCGGTGCGCGGCGAGCGCCCGCTGATCGCCACGGGAATGCGGCGCGCGTCGTCGATGCCGACCGATCCGAACACCGCTTCGATCGCCGCCGCCGCGGTCTCGACGTCGGCGCAGAACACGGCGACCTCGGACGGGTGCAGCCCCGGCAGCCGCGCGAAGCAGTCGAGCAAGCGGTCGTGCAGCACCTCGGCCTGGCGCAATGCACTGTGTGCCGCGTGAATCGCGATCGAGTCGTCGGCGCCGGCCAATCGGGTCCAGGGCTCGTCGCTGCGCAGGAACACCGCGCTGCGCAACGCGTGCAGGCAGTCGCGCGGCGCGGCCGCATCGTCACCCGCGCCGCGGGCTTCGCGAACGCGGCTCGCGTCGCGTGCGTCGCCGTCGTCGGGCCCTTCGAGCGCCCGGAACGGCTCGTGCGCCTGGACGCCGAAGCGCTCCTGCAGCTCGGCCACCTGCGCGACGTAGTCGCGCTGGGCGCGCCCCCAGTCGCCGAGGACCGACGGCTCGCCGTCGTAGAGCCAGGCTTCGTCGGGGCGCATCGCGAGCACACGTGCGCGCGTGCGGCTGTCGACGAGATCGCCCCACCATTCGCGGCATGGATCCGGCACGAAGAAAGCGACGTCGACGACCTCACCGAGCAGCCCGAACAGCGCGAACTGCGCCGGCGACAGCCCGGGCATCCCGAACACGCTGAGGCGGCGACCGGCGAAGGCCGAGCGCACCGTCTGCGGCTCGCGCGCGATCAGCGTCTCGAAGCGCTCGTACGGGTGCGTGTCGGCCAGCCCCGGCATCGACGCGAGCAGCCGCCGCCAGAGCCAGGCCTGCCAGCCTTCGTGCGGCCCCAGCGCCAGCAGTTCGCCACGCTCCCAGGCCTGCAGCCAGTCGCGGCGCCAGGCGAGGTAGCGGTCGAACAGGCCGGCCAGCTCGTCGGCGATCGCCAGCCGTTGCGCCGGTGTCGCGCTGCCGAGCCGTTCGCGCAGCGGCGCGAGCTCGGCCGCTGCGTCAGGCAGGTGCTCGAAGATCGCCAGCAGGCGCCAGCGCACGGTCGGCGGATCGAACGGCGAGCGCGCGGGCAGCGCCGGCATCAGTTCGCGCAGGCTGCTCCACAGCAGGCGGCCGGCGAACACCGGTTCGAGCAGCGCACAGACGCCGGTGCGCAAGGCCATCTGCTGCTGCAGCCAGCGGCCGACGCCGATGCTGGGGACGACGACCGAATGGCGCGCCAGCGGATGCTC
>JAAZBL010000102.1 GCA_012513825.1 Limnobacter sp.
GAAGGTGCCGGTCGTGCTGACGAGCCGCGCCGATTCGCGCGAAGCGCGGATCGCGTCGTGCGGGATCGCGTTGATGCTCGCGCACCGGTACCGTGTCACGCCGCCTTGAGTCGATGACGCCGGGATTCGCTGCTGGCACCGCGGGCGGGGAGCGGCAGGCGGGGCTCGCGCGCAGCACTGGCCGCGGCGGCCGGCCCTGTGGGCCGGCTCCCCTGCGCTGCTCGCCTTGGGCTGGCGCGGCGCAACTCGCTGCGCGCCGTTCCGGCGCTCCGCTCAGACAAGGCGCCGCGAGAATGAAGTGGGTCGCGCGCTGCGCGCGCTCCAGCCCAAGGCTGCGCTGCTCGGCGCCGCAGACAGTGCCGCGCGCGAGCCCCGCCTGCCGCTCCGGGCGGCTCGGTCGCGAGTCGGGAAAAGTCCCGGCATCGCGCTCCTCGTTCGGTCCGCATCCCAGCGTTCGTGCGCCCGGCATTCGTGTGGCATTCCGGCGCCTGCTTGTTCGAAGCCGGCAAGCGTCATTCCATCGGCTCTTTGCTCGTGCTGGAATTGGCGCGCCGCGGATGCCGGTGCGCTGGCCAGGCGCTTCTCGTGCGCCCGAATGCCGCCGTTCGCTCTACGGCGGGTGGTCCACGGACTGCCAAGCCGGCCCTACGCATTTGCCCGCACGGGCGTGCACCAGAGAATGACAGTCGACGAAAGAGGACAAACTGAATGAACGCTGACCACTCCGCCGGCCTGATCCTGGTACTGAACTGCGGCTCGTCGAGCATCAAGTTCGCATTGTTCGACGCCGGCCAGTCGCCACTGCCGCGCCAGCCGCTGTGGAACGGCAAGGTCGACGGCATCACCGGCCCCAGGCCGACCTTCGGCGAGACCGGCGTCACGCCGGGCCCGGTTTCGCTCGACCCGTCCAGGCCCTACCTGTCCGCGCTGATGCACATCCGCGAGCGCGTGATCGCGCGGCTGGCCGGACGCCGGCTGGTCGGGGTCGCGCATCGCGTCGTGCACGGCGGCAGCAAGTATTTCGAGCCGGTGCGAGTCGATGCGCAGGTGCTTGCCGACCTGCGTTCGTACATCCCGCTGGCGCCGCTGCACCAGCCGTTCGCGCTCGAGGCGATCGAGGCGCTGTTCGAGTCGAACCCGGAGCTGCCGCAGGTGGCCTGCTTCGACACCGCGTTCCACCACACGATGCCGAAGGTCGAGCAGATGCTGGCGCTCCCGTATGCGGCCTGGGAGCGCGGGCTGCGCCGCTACGGCTTCCACGGGCTGTCGTACAGGTACATGTCGGTCGCGCTGGCCGAACGCTATGGCGACCGGGCGCGCGGCCGGACGATCGTCGCGCACCTGGGCAGCGGCGCGAGCCTGTGCGCGATGCAGGGCTTGCACAGCGTCGCGACGACGATGGGCTTCTCGTCGCTCGACGGGCTGATGATGGGCACGCGCTGCGGTGCGCTGGACCCGGGCGCCGTCATCTACCTGATGGAGATCGAGAAGCTGAGCCTCGAGCAGGTCGGACGCGTGCTGTACCACGAATCGGGGCTGCTCGGCGTGTCGGGAGTTTCGTCCGACCCGCGCGAGCTGCTGCCGCGCGAGGCCGACGACGAACGCGTGCAGGCCGCACTGGCCCTGTACGTGCGGCGCATCGTCCGCGAGGTCGGCGCGCTGACCGCGGTGCTGGGCGGGCTCGACATGCTGGTATTCACGGCCGGCATCGGCGAGCACAACGCGGTGATCCGCGAACGCGTCTGCACCGGCCTCGAGTATCTCGGCCTGCGGCTGGATCGGGCTGCCAACGCGGCCGCCGTCGCGGCCGACGCGCCGCTGCTGTCGACGCCGGATTCCCGCGTACTGGTCGCCGTCGAGCGCACGAACGAAGAATGGATCGCCGCGCTCGATGCGGCTGCGATTCTCGGCTGATGTTCGATGCCGGTACGGACGGCGCCGTCGTCGTCGAGGCCTTCCATTCGTTCACGCTGGCGCTCGTGCTGCTGCTTGCCGGCAAGCGGCTCACGCAGCGCGTCGAGCTGCTGCGCCGCTACTCGATCCCGGAGCCGCTGTCCGGCGGCATTCTTTGCGCGGCCGTGGTCGCGATCGCCTGGTACGCGCTCGGCCTGCGCATCGAGTTCGAGCTTGGCGCCCGCGACCTGCTGCTGCTGTATTTCTTCGCCGGCGTCGGCCTGAAGTCCGACGTCCGCACGCTGCGCGCCGGCGGGCGTCCGCTGCTGGTCCTGGGCTTGCTGGCGTGCTCGTTCATGGTCGTGCAGAACCTCGCCGGCATGGCGATCGCGAGCGGCTTCGGCATGGAGCCGAAGACCGGCCTGCTGCTCGGCTCGGTGTCGCTGACCGGGGGCGTCGGGACGACGCTCGCCTGGGCACCGGTCTTCATCGATCGCCATGGCGTCGCGAATGCGCTGGAACTGGGCATCGCCGGCAATACGGTGGGCCTGATCTCGGCCTGTGTGATCGGCGGGCCGACGGCGGCCTGGCTGATGCGCCGGCACCGGATCGA
Organism: Limnobacter sp.; assembly: GCA_012513825.1. Taxonomy (GTDB): domain Bacteria; phylum Pseudomonadota; class Gammaproteobacteria; order Burkholderiales; family Burkholderiaceae_E; genus Zeimonas. The sequence continues at coordinate 2,507 of JAAZBL010000102.1, forward strand.
GCCGTCCGGCGACATGCGGCTCGACATTGGATCGGCCAACGAAATGGCCGCGCGATTCGACTACTTCAGCGTGCTGCGCGCGCTGTTCCTGCTGAACGTCGCGCTGATGCTCGGCTGGAGCATCGAATCCGCGATTGCCGCGACCGGCCTGACGCTGCCGACCTTCGTCAGCTGCCTGATGGCCGGCATTCTCGTGCGCAACCTGCCGCTGCTCGCTCAGCGCGGCGATCCGATCGGATCGTCCCCGGGCATCTCGAAGGGGCTGGCGCTGATTTCCGACATCGCGCTCGGCCTGTTCCTGACCATGGCGCTGATGGGCCTGCAGCTGTGGAGCCTGCAGGGGATGTTCGTCTTCGTGCTGGCCTCGCTGTCGGTGCAGATCCTGCTCGCGCTTTTTTTCGCCGCGTTCATCGTGTTCCGCGCGATGGGACGCGACTACGAAGCGAGCGTGATCTGCTCGGGGTTCAGCGGGATCGCGCTGGGGTCGACGGCCACGGCCGTGGCCAACATGACGGCGGTGGCCCAGCAGCATGGCGCCGCTCACCGCGCCTTCGTCATCGTGCCGCTGGTGAGCGGCTTTTTCGTCGACCTCGCCAATGCGCTGATAATCGGAGCGATGCTGGCACTGCAATAGCGATCGCAGAGGAGGAATCATGGCTTTTGAAGATCGGGGAGCAGGCGGGCGCACGGACCCCCGGCGCGACGGGCCGGGGCAGCCCGCCGGTCCGGGCCGGATGCCGACGATGCCGGGTAACCGCACCTGGCTGATCTTCCTGCTCGTGCTGCTGGCGAACTACATGGTCGTCAGGCTGTTCTTTCCCGAGCCCGAAGGTCCGATCACGATTCCCTACACCGCGTTCAAGGAAGAAGTCGCGAAGGGCAACGTCGAGTCGATCTACAGCAAGGGCGAAAGCATCGAGGGCCGATTCTCCGAACCGGTGACCTGGCCGCGGCCCGCCGAACCCGGGGCCGATGCCGCCGGCGGCGCCGGTGCGTCGCGCGGCACGCCGCTGGCGCAACGGATGCAGTCCGAGCCGCGCACCTCGTCGGTCTTCACGACGACCCTGCCCCTGTTCGTCGACGACGGGCTCGAGGCTTTCCTGATCGAGCACGAGGTCGAGATCAGTGCGGTGCCGATCCAGACCGGGAGCAACGGCTGGCTCACGATGCTGATGATGTTCGGTCCGGCGCTGCTGATCATCGGCTTCTATTTCTGGATGTTCAGGCGCGCGCAGCAGGGCGGCATGGGCGGCGCGATGCTGGGCATGGGCAAGAGCAAGGCGCGCCGCTACGATCAGGAGACTTCGGGCAAGGTCACCTTCGACGACGTCGCCGGCATCGACGAGGCCGAGAACGAACTGGTCGAGATCGTCGACTTCCTGAAGGACCCGGAAAAGTACACGCGGCTCGGCGGCACGGCGCCGAAGGGCGTGCTGCTGGTCGGCGCCCCGGGGACCGGCAAGACGCTGCTCGCTCGCGCGGTGGCCGGCGAGGCCGGCGTGCCGTTCTTCTCGATGAGTGCGTCGGAGTTCGTCGAGATGATCGTCGGCGTCGGCGCGGCACGCGTGCGCGACCTGTTCAAGCAGGCGCGCGAGCACGCGCCGGCAATCATCTTCATCGACGAGCTCGACGCGATCGGGCGCGCGCGCGGCCAGATCGCGATCGGCGGATCCAGCGAGCAGGAACAGACGCTGAACCAGATCCTGACCGAGATGGACGGTTTCTCGAGCCGCGAAGGCGTCATCGTGCTGGCCGCGACGAACCAGCCCGACGTGCTCGACAAGGCGCTGCTGCGCGCCGGCCGTTTCGACCGGCGCGTCGTCGTCAACCTCCCCGACAAGGTCGGCCGCGAGGCGATCCTGAAGGTGCATACGCGCAAGGTGCCGCTGGCTGCCGACGTGAGCCTCGCCGAAGTCGCATCGACGACGCCGGGGCTCTCGGGCGCCGACCTGAGGAACCTGGTCAACGAAGCGGCGCTGCTCGCCGCACGCCGCGAGCAGTCGGAGGTCAGGCAGGCGGACTTCCACGATGCGCTCGAAAAGATCGTGCTCGGGCCCGAGCGCGCGCTGGTGCTCAGCGACGAGGAACGCGAGCGCATCGCCTATCACGAGAGCGGCCACGCGATCCTCGGCCTCGTCGTCCCCGGCGCCGACCCGGTGCACCGGGTCACGATCGTGCCGCGTGGCCAGGCGCTCGGCGTGACCTATCAGCGTCCGACCGAAGACCGTTACAACTACCCGGAGGCCTACCTGCGCGGGCGCATCATCGGCATGCTCGGCGGTCGCGCTGCCGAGGAGGTCGTCTACGGCACGAAGACGACCGGCGCCGAGAACGACATCGAGCAGGCGACGAACCTCGCCAGGAACATGGTCACGCGCTGGGGAATGAGCGAGCGGCTCGGCATGGTCCAGCTCGCACCGCGACAGAATCCCTATCTGGGCGCCAGCGTGGGTTTCGGCGGCGAGAAGCCGTTCAGCGAGGAAACGGCGCGGCTGATCGACGCCGAGGTGCACAAGCTGATCAACGACAGCCACGCCGAGGCGCTGCGACTGCTGCGCAAGCACCGCAAGCAGCTCGACGCGCTGGCTGCCGCGCTGATCGCGCAGGAAACGCTGAACGAGAAGGAGATCCTCGAGGTGACCGGGCTGCCGCCGGCGCCGCAACTCGAGACGCGGCCGCTGCCGGTGACCGACGAGGAGGCGCCGCGGCGGACGGTCGGGCAGACCTAGGTCTGGCGCTCCTGCTCCTCGTTTGCGGGCAGGCCGCGGCCCCGTCGGTCAAACCGGCGTCGCCGCGGGTCGCACCTGCCCCGAAGCATCGCGCCCGTGCTCGTCGGGAGCCGGCCCGTGCTCGGTGCCTTCCTGCAGCGGCCGGCGCTCGTTCGAGATCAACGCATAGAACACCGGCACCACGAACAGCGTGAACACGGTGCCCACGACCATGCCGGTCACCAGCACGATCCCGATGCTGTTGCGTGCTTCGGCGCCCGGCCCGGACACGAAGACCAGCGGCATGTGCCCGAACACCGTCGCGGCCGAAGTCATCAGGACCGGGCGCAGTCGCGTGAGCGAGGCTTCGCGCAATGCGTCCATCTTCGCCAGGCCCGCCGCCTTGAGCTTGTTCGCGAACTCGACGATCAGGATCCCGTTCTTCGCGATCAGCCCGACCAGCGTGATCAGCCCGACCTGCGAGTAGATGTTGATCGTCGTCAGGTCGACGAAGGTGAACACGAGCGCGCCGGAAATCGCCAGCGGCACCGAGCCGAGCAGCACGATCAGCGGATCGCGGAAGCTGTGGAACTGCGCGGCCAGCACCAGGTAGATCAGCACCAGCGAGAAACCGAGCGTGACCGCGAGCGTCTGGCCTTCGTGGCGAATCTGCCGCGATTCGCCGGCGTGGTCCAGCGTCACGCCGACGCCGGCGCCGGCGGCACGCGCGGCCTCCTCGAGCACGCGCAGGCCTTCCTCCTTCGTGATCCCGGGCGCGACGCCGCCGAACACGCGGACCGCGTTGCGCTGCTGGAATCGGTTCAGCGTCCGCGGCGCGGTCGTCGTCTCGATGCGCGCGAAGGTCGAAACCGGCACCAGTTCGCCGCCCGGCGTGCGCACCTTCAGGTCGAGCAGGCGGGCCGGCGAGGCGCGGTCCTCGTCGCCGACCTGCGGGATGACCTTGTAGCTGCGGTCGAACCAGTTGAAGCGGTTCACGTAGTTGCCGCCCAGCAGCGTCCCGAGTTCGCGGCCGACGCTGGCGAGGTCCAGGCCCAGGTCGGCAATCCGTTCGCGATCGAGGACGACACGCGCCTCGGGCAGGTCGATCTTCAGGTCGGTGTCCACGTACAGGAACTTTCCGCTCTGCATGCCGGCGCCGATCACCTTTGCCGCCGTCTCGAGCATCTGCGCAGGCGGCGCGTCCGACTGCAGGACCAGTTCGACGTCGTACTGGCCGGGCGTCGGCAGCGGCGGATCCAGGCGCGGGAAGACGCGCAGCCCGGGCACCTGGGACACCGCCATGTAGACGTCGCCGTACATCTGCTCGGTCGAGCGGCTGCGCTCGCGCCAGTCCTTCGCGACGAGGCCGCCGAAGCCGCCCCAGTTCGCCGTCAGCGACCAGGTGAACTCGGTCTCGGGGAACGACCTGATCGCGTCGACGACGCGCAGCTGCTCGCGGTTCGTCGCGGCCAGCGTCGAATCGGGAGCCGCTTCGAAGAACATCGAGATGTGGCGCTGGTCCTCGACCGGTGCCAGTTCCTGGCGCGACATCTGGTACAGCGGCCAGGCCGCCGCGGCGATCGCCAGCGAGGCGACGACGATCGTCCAGCGGATGGCGAGCGCGACGTCGAGCGCGCGCGCGTACCCGCGCCGCACGACCTCGAAAACACGATCGACGATCTCGCTGAGCCGGGCCCGGCGCCCGTGCGGATGGACGAAGCGCGAGCTCATCAGCGGCGACAGCGTCAGCGCGACGATTCCCGAGACGACGACCGTGGCGGCCAGCGTCACCGCGAACTCCAGGAACAGCGACCCGGTCAACCCGCGCTGGAACCCGATCGGCGCATAGACGGTGGCCAGCGTGATCGTCATCGCGACGATCGGCCCGAGCAGTTCGCGCGCGCCGAGCAGCGCCGCGTCGACGCGCGTCCGTCCTTCGCGGACGTGGCGCTCGACGTTCTCGACGACGACGATCGCGTCGTCGACGACGAGGCCCACCGACAGCACGATCGCGAGGATCGTCAGCAGGTTCAGGCTGAAGCCGAATGCGTACATGACGATGCCGGCGCCGATCAGCGAGACCGGCATCGCGACGAGCGGCACCAGTGCGGTCCGGATCGAACCGAGGAACACGAACACGACCAGCGCGACGATCGCGATCGTCTCGGCCAGCGTCTTGCCGATTTCCTCGAGCGCATCGCGCATGAACATCGTGCCGTCCCAGACGAGCCGCATCTCGATGTCGGGCGGCAGCGTCGGGCGCAGTTCGTCCATCGCAGCGCGCAGGCGGTCGGCGACTTCGAGTTCGTTGACGCCGGGCACCGGCCAGACGCCGAGATAGACGCTTTGCCGGTCGTTGTACTTGGCCACCAGCGTGGCCTCCTCGGCGCCGAGTTCGACGCGCGCGACGTCGCTCAGGCGCACGATCGCACCGTCGCGGTCCGCGACGATCAGTTGCCTGAACTCGTCGACCGATCGCAGGTCGGTGTTCGCGAGCAGGTTCAACTGGACCAGGCTGCCCTTGGTCTGTCCGACGGCCGCCAGGTAGTTGTTGCGCTGGAGTGCCGCCTGCACGTCGCCCGGCGTCAGGTTCAGCGCAGCGAGCCGGTCCGGGTCGATCCAGACGCGCATCGCGATGTTGCGCCCGCCCTCGTTGTTGGTCACGCGCTGCACGCCGGCGATCGTCGCGAACTGCGGCTGGACGGTGCGCGACAGCCAGTCGGTGACCGCGGAAACGCTGCGCTCGCTCGA
>JAAZBL010000103.1 GCA_012513825.1 Limnobacter sp.
AGTCGGCGTCGGACTGGCGCACCGAGGCGAGCAGCCGGCCGTTGACGAAGATGCGTCCGCCGTCGCGCAGCCGCGGCAGGTAGACCATCCACGGGGCCTTCGGTACGGCGGCGAGCGCAAACTTCATCCGGTACCAGCGGCTGGCGTCCCGGCGGCTGGCGCTCCAGCGGCCGGCGTCCCGGCGGCCGGCGCCCCGGCGATCGGGCAGTGCGACCGGCTGCCAGTTCGCGGCGTTCGGCGGCGGCGACGTGGCGTCGTCGACCAGCACCTCGGCCGAAGCCAGCCGGTGGACCTGGGCGCCGGGCGCCGCTGGCGTGCGCGTACCCGTCGTCGCGATCCACGCAGCGAGCGCGACCAGCGCGGCCGCGGCCAGCGCGAAGAGCAGAGGGCCGACGCCCGGCCGCGAGTCGATCCATCGACGTCGATTCAGGCTGCGTCCGGCCATGGCGGTCCTGCCGTGCGTCGGCTCGGCAGCTCAACCAGTACGTCGACCCGTGTCCCGCGGTCGCTCGAGTGCACCGTCAATTGCGCGCCGATGCGTCGCGCTCTCCGATCCATCGTGGACAAGCCGCGGCCGACTGCCGTCGTGCGCTGGTCGAAGCCGCAACCGTCGTCGATGACGCTCAGTTCGAGGCGCGGCGGCGATCCGCCGGCGGCGCCCTGCACGACGATGCGGCTCGCCCGCGAGTGCGCGAGTGCGTTCGTCAGGGCCTCGTGCACGATCCGCAGGATCTGCAGGGCCGATTCGGCCGGCAGTTCGATGCTGTCCTCCGTGGGGAAGGGCCGATAGCCCAGCTCGATCCCCGCGGCGCCGAAACGAGGCGCGAGCCGCCAGACGAGGTTGGCCAGCGCCTCGCCGATGCCTTGGCCCGGCGACAGCGTGTCGATCGTCAGGCGCAGGTCGTCGATCGCCTCGCGCAGCATGCGTGCGACGCCGTCGCGGTCGGGCACGCCGCGCTCGAGCATGACCAGCGCGCCCTGCAGCCGCGATCCGATTCCGTCGTGCATGCCCCGCATGATCCGGTCCCTCTCCGCCTCGGCAACCCGGATCGCTTCGAGCCCGCGGATGCGCTGGTATTTCTCGTCGAGCTGGCGCTCGCGCTCGAGGACCTGCAGCTCGAGTTCGCCGGCCGCCGCTTCGATCCGGCGCAGGTCGCGCACGAAGCGGTCGGCCAGCAGGATGCCGACCGACAGCAACATCGGGTTGGCTGCCAGGTGCATCAGGTGCGGGCGGTCCGGATGGAGCAGGCCGAGGCCGATCAGGTAGTCGTGGACGCCGAAGGCAAGCCCGAGCAGCACGCTGGCGCACAGCGCGACCGCTCCGAAGCTGCGCACCCGCCAGGCGGCGAATGCTGTGGCCGCAAGCATCACCAGCGCGATGACGATCAGTCCGGCCCCGTAGACCCGCATGATCGTCAGGTCGCGAGCCGGCCCGCCGATCAGGTATAGAAGCGGACCGGTCGCGCACCAGGCGAGGCAGGCGCGTTCGATCGCGGGGCGCCGGATTCCGGCGAAACGCAGCATGAACAGCGTCATCATCACGATGAAGCCGCCGGTGGCAGCGATATGGACGATGCGCCAGAAGTACCAGATCGTCATCGGGAAAACCGGGACGACCATCGTCAGCGTCCGGATGCTCCAGGCGAGCAGCGCGAGCCCGAACAGGCCGTAGACGAAGAACATGCCCTGGCGAGCCCAGACGGCCATGACCAGCAGCGCCGAAACGAAACCGACGATCAGCGTCGTCTGTGCCGTGGTGTGCATCCAGAACATGCGCCGCTCGAAGGCCGGGCGCAGTTCGTCGGCGGGACCGATTCGTGCGACGCCCAGCGCCGGGTCGCCGAGGCCGGTGACGAATCGCAGGTCGACGAAGTTGTCGCCGGCGACGAGCAGTTCCGGCGGGATCTGGATGCCGTGCGGACGCCGCCAGTCGACATGGTGCATCGGGTCCGGCTCGCGGATCTGTGCGACGAGATGCCCGTTGACGTAGACGCGCCCGCCGTTGCGCATCGTGGCGAAGTAGAGCAGTTGCGGCTCGGTCGGCGTGCCTCGTTGCACCATTCGCATCCGGTACCAGACCGTCGAACCGGTACGGACGCCCCGGACGGCCGGCCGGTCCGGCAGCGTCACCGCCTGCCAGCCGGCATCGACGGGAGGCGGTGCGTCGCCATCGCCGACCAGGAAGCGAACCTGGTCGATCGTCGAGATGGCCGCCAGCACCGGGGTCGGCAGTGGGAGGCCGCACAGCAGGCAGCACAGCGCCCACCTGGCGAGCAGCGATCTGCAGGCAGGCATCGGGTCGGCGGGGCCGGGTCGCCCGTCGCGCTTGCCGACGGGTTCAGGCGGGCAGCCGCTGCGATTGCTCCGCTCGGGGCCCGGTCGCCGAGGGCATGGCGACGCCGCGCGTACGCGTGGCGAGCCGTGGCGTGGAGATGCTGATGTCGACGATCACAGGGTCCATCGATTCCATGGCGACGCTCCGATCCGGTCCGGACTGAGCCGATTATCGGCTGCGAGCGCCACGCTTGCCAGGCGCCCCCGTCGCACCGACGGCGCCTGGGCGGTTTCAAGCGCGTCGGCGCGCGCCGCCGCGCGTGCGGGAACCGGCGATCCCGGCGAGGCCGAGGCCCAGCAGGGTCAGCGTGCCGGGCAGCGGGACGGCGCTGGCCGGAGGCAGGCCGCCGTCGGGCCCGCCCGAGTCGCCGGGGCCGTCTCCGTCGCCTGAGCCGCCGTCGCC
>JAAZBL010000104.1 GCA_012513825.1 Limnobacter sp.
CGCCGAAGCGCGGTGCGCGCAGCATCAGGTCGGCCTCGCTGCGCGGGCCGCGGCGCGGGAACACGCCCTCGTCGAGGCCGAACAGGCAGACGACGCGAAACGGCACGCCGCGCAGCGCGCCGAGCGGACAGACGGTGACGGCGCCCGAGGCGCTGGCGGCCGGCGCCGAGTCGGCGAGCGCCTGTTCGAGCGCGCGGCGAAAGGCCTGCGCGTCGATCGCGATCTTCGGAGGCGACGCGCCCGTCGCGCCGGGGCTGTGCTGGCCGCCCGCTTCGTCGGCCGCCTGGGCCAGCTCCGCCAGCGCATCGCGGACACGGGCCAGCGCCGGCTCGTGCAGCCGCGTCGAACCGAACAGCTCGTCGACCAGCGCGCCGAATTGCCGGCACCAGTCGGCGACCGAGCGCGGCGCCGACGCCAGCGCGCGCAGCCGGCGAAGCGCGTCGAACAGCCGCAGCACGGGTTCGAGCTGCGCCGCACGGCTGCCGCGCAGCCCGCCGACCGGAACGAAGTCGCCGATCAGGTCGACGTCGTCGGACACCGCCGCGCCGACCAGCAGCCGCTCGAAGGCGTCCTGCCAGCCGTGCTTGGCCGCACCGTCCGAGGCGTCGAGCCCCCACCGCGCGCCGGCGGCATCGAGCACCGCCACCAGTTGCGCGACCTCGTCGCCGGACAGGCCGGTCGCCTCGGAGACGGCCGGATTCAGCAGCCAGCCCTCGACCGACGGCAGGTCGGGGCCGGCCGCGGCGAGCGCCCGCTGATCGCCACGGGGATGCGGCGCGCATCGTCGATGCCGACCGATCCGAACACCGCTTCGATCGCCGCCGCCGCGGTCTCGACGTCGGCGCAGAACACGGCGACCTCGGACGGGTGCAGCCCCGGCAGCCGCGCGAAGCAGTCGAGCAGGCGGTCGTGCAGCACCTCGGCCTGGCGCAATGCGCTGTGTGCCGCGTGGATCGCGATCGAATCGTCGGCCCCGGCCAGTCGGGCCCAGGGTTCGTCGCTGCGCAGGAACACCGCGCTGCGCAGCGCATGCAGGCAGTCGCGCGGCGCGGCCGCTTCGCCACCGGCGTCGCCGTGTTCACGAGCGCGGCTCGCGCCGAGGGCGTCGCCCTCGTCGGGCCCTTCGAGCGCCCGGAACGGCTCGTGCGCCTGGACGCCGAAGCGCTCCTGCAGCTCGGCCACTTGCGCGACGTAGTCGCGCTGGGCGCGCCCCCAGTCGCCGAGCACCGACGGCTCGCCGTCGTAGAGCCAGGCTTCGTCGGGCCGTGTCGCGAGCACGCGCGCCCGCGTTCGGCTGTCGACGAGATCGCCCCACCATTCGCGACACGGGTCGGGAACGAAGAACGCGACGTCGGCGACCTGGCCGAGCAGCCCGAACAACGCGAACTGCGACGGCGACAACCCGGGCATCCCGAACACGCTGAGGCGGCGCCCGGCGAAGGCCGAGCGCACCGTCTGCGGCTTGCGCGCGATCAGCGTCTCGAAGCGCTCGTACGGGTGCGTGTCGGCCAGCCCCGGCATCGACGCGAGCAGCCGCCGCCACAGCCAGGCCTGCCAGCCTTCGTGCGGCCCCAGCGCGAGCGTTTCGCCACGCTCCCAGGCCTGCAGCCAGTCGCGGCGCCAGGCCAGGTAGCGGTCGAACAGGCCGGCCAGCTCGTCGGCGATCGCCAGCCGTTGCGCCGGTGTCGCGCTGCCGAGCCGTTCGCGCAGCGGCGCGAGCTCGGCCGCTTCGTCAGGCAGGTGCTCGAAGATCGCGAGCAGGCGCCAGCGCACCGTCGGCGGATCGAAGGGCGAGCGCGCCGGCAGCGCCGGCATCAGCTCGCGCAGGCTGCTCCACAGCAGGCGGCCGGCGAAGACCGGCTCGAGCAGCGCACAGACGCCGGTGCGCAAGGCCACCTGCTGCTGCAGCCAGCGGCCGACGCCGATGCTGGGGACGACGACCGAATGGCGCGCCAGCGGGTGCTCGGCCGACGGGCGCGAAACCCGCTCGCACAAGGCATCGGCCAGGCGTTCGGTCCGGTGGTCGAAGAACAGCGACAGCGGCATGCGACCGGACGGCCGATCAGTTCGCCAGCCGGCCGATCGTGGCCACCGCGATCGTCAGGAAACCGAGCCCGAGGTTGACGACGACGAGCCGCCGGATCCGGTCGAGCGCGGCCGCCGCCGCGGCCAGGTCGCCGTCGGCCAATGCCGCCTGCATCCGCGAATGCGGACGCAGCCAGATCACCGCGAAGATCGCCGTCATCACCAGCGCGATCAGCGCCATCAGGTTCCACGACAGCGGCGGACGGCCGCCGGCCATCGAAAGCTGCGCGAACATCGAGATCCCGCTGACCCAGATCGCCACCAGCGCCCAGGCGACGGCCACGAAGAAGCGACCGAGCGCAGCGCACAGCAGCTTCAGCCGTTGCGCCGGTTCGAGCGTCGCGACCGCGGCCGGTCGCATGCACCAGTGCGCGAAGGCCATGCCGCCGATCCAGACGACGACGCCGGCAAGATGAAGGAACAGCAGCAGTTCTCTCGTCATTTCGACCCGCTGCTCCGCTCAGAACCGCGAGCCCGGCTGGCGCAGGAACTCGATTTCCTCGGGCGTCGATTCGCGGCCGAGGATTTCGTTGCGATGAGGAAAGCGGCCGAAGCGTTCGATGACGTCATGATGGCTCTGCGCCCACTGGAAGGCGCCGCCGGCCTGCGGATCGTCGCGCAACTGGCCGAACAGGCGCAGCGATTCCTGCTGGTCGGCCAGCGCCTCCGAGTGCTCGAACGGCAGGTAGCAGAACCAGCGCTCCATCGGCACGAGCTCGCGGTCCCAGCCCTCGGCGACGATCCGCCGGGCGGCCGCCAACGCCAGCGGGTCGCCGGCGAAGGCGCGCGGCGTCTCGCGAAAGACGTTGCGGGTGAACTGGTCGAGCACGATGACGAGGGCGAGCGCCGGTCGCGGGCCGCCGGGCCAGTGCGCGCAGTCGCCGGCGAGCGCCTTTTCGATCAGCGGACCGAAGCGCGCTTCGATCTCGCGGTCGAAGGCCGGATCCTTGACGAACCATTGCGGGCGCGGCGCGCTCATGTCGCCGAACCAGAATTCGTGCACCTGCTGCTGGCACCGTCGAGCTTCGTCCAAGGTGTACTCCCGTCTTGCGCGCTGACCCCGTTTACTATCATAGACAGAAGCCCGTCGGATCCTCGCGCACTGGGATAGGAGACCGTCCGCATGACCGAACTCGAAACGCGATTTCAACAGGCGGTGACCGAGTCGAAGACGCTCGACGAGCGCCCCGACAACATGACGCTGCTGCAGTTGTATGCGCTGTACAAGCAGGCGACCGGCGGCGACGTCGAGGGCGATCGCCCCGGCTTCACCGACATGGTCGGACGCGCCAAGTGGGACGCCTGGAATGCGCTCAAGGGCACGTCGGCCGAGCAGGCGATGCAGCGCTACATCGACCTGGTCGAAAGCCTGAAGTCCTGAGCTTCAGATCAGCCTGAATGCCGCGACCGACACCAGCGTCGGAATCGCGGCGGCGGCCAGCAGGCCGAGCGGACTGATCTCCTCGTGCTCGAAATGCCGCTTCAGGATCGAATAGCCGGCCGGGTTCGGTGCGTTGGCGATCACGGTCAGGCCGCCGCCGGTCACGGCACCGGCCACCAGCGAATGCTTGAACTCGTCGCTGAGCCCCTCGACCAGCGAACCCAGGTAGGTCAGCGCCGCGTTGTCGGTGATCGCGGTCAGCGCGGTCGCGCCGTAGAAGACGGCGGTCGGGCTCATCGATTCGAGCAGCGGTTGCAGCCACCATTGCTGGTAGCCGCCGAGCACGACGAGCCCGGCCAGGAAAAATGCGACCAGCAGGCCTTCGCGCAGGATCAGCGGATCCTGCCAGCGCCCGTACGCGTTCACGAGCCCGAGAAACAGCAGGAAGAATCCCACGAACACGATCGAGTGGTGCGCGGCGAGCACGACGCCCAGCAGGCACAGCAGGTGCGCCGCCGTCAGCGCCGGCGGAATGCGCTCGGGCGTTTCGTCCTGGCCGGCCATCCGCAGCTGGCGCAGTTCGGCCGCGAAGAGCAGCGTGACGCCGAGCGCATTGACGAGCACGGCGATGGCCGAACGCCACCCGAATTGCGACAGCATGAACCAGAGATCCCAGTTCCATTTCGCCGCGACCATCAACACCGGCGGCGCGGCGAAGGGCGTCAGCGTGCCCCCGATCGACACGTTGACGAAAAGCACGCCGAGCGTCGCGTACCTCAGCCGCGACGACATGCCGCTCGCGTAGAAACGGTCGCGTAGCAGGAACGCCGCCAGCGTCATCGCGGCCGGTTCGGTGATGAACGAACCGAGCAGCGGCACCAGCGAAAGCGCGACGAAGTAGGTCGCCATCGTCAGCTGCATCGGCATCAACCGCGACACGACGTCGACCAGCTTGCGCGCACACTGCATGATCGGCCGGCTCGCCGCAACGACCATGATCACGAAGACGAACATCGGTTCGGTGAAGTTGCGCGACTCCAGGTATTCGAGAGAATGGTCGGTGCCGACGACGAGCGCGAGGAAGCCGATCAGCACCATCGCCCAGAAGCCGAACACGACTTCGACTTCGCCGAGCAGGTGCAGCACGCCGCTGTGCGACGGATGGCGATGGGCCAGCTTCTCGAAGAACTTGGCCGAAAAGGTGTGAATCAGCGCGATCGCGAAAAGAATGGAGCCGATGAGCTGCTCCGGGGTCGCTTCGGTCAAACCGTTCTCCGTTGGGCCGTGGTCTCTGAATTCTTGTTGTCGACACGAGCCGGCTTCGGCTCGGCGAGCGGCGTCAGCCTGCGCTCGTCGGGACGGGCGCCGGCAGCGGCCGATTCTCGGCGAACGCGACCAGGTTGTCGGCGGCGAGCATCGCCATGCCCAAGCGCGAACTGTGCGTCGCACTGCCGATGTGGGGCGTGAGCACGATGCGCGGCGCCTCGAGCAGGGCCGGATCCAGGTCCGGCTCGTTTTCGTAGACGTCGAGGCCGGCCGCACCGAGCCGTCCTTCCGAAAGCGCGCGCGCCAGTGCCGCGTCGTCGACGATGCCGCCACGCGCGATGTTGACCAATGTGGCCGTCGGTTTCATCAGCGCGAGCTCGCGTTCGCCGATCGTATGGTGGGTGGCCTGCGAGTACGGCAGCACGAGCACGACGTGATCGGCGCTGCGCAGCAGCTGGTCGCGCTCGACGAAACGGGCGCCGAACTCGGCCTCGTTCGCGGCGCGGCTGCGATTGTTGTAGAGCACCTTCATCTCGAAACCGCCGGCCCGGCGCGCGATCGCCGAGCCGATGCGGCCCATGCCGATGATGCCGAGCGTGCTGCGATGGACGTCGGCTCCGAGGAACTGGTCGAAGGCCCAGCGCTTCCAGTGGCCGGCGCGCAGCCAGCGCTCCGATTCGCTGACTCGGCGTGCCGCGGCCATCAGCAGCGTCCAGGCCATGTCGGCCGTCGCTTCGGTCAGCACGTCGGGCGTGTTGCCGACCAGGATGCCGCGTGCCGCGCAGGCCGCGAGATCGATGTGGTTGTGCCCGACCGAGCCGGTCGAGACGATCCGCAGCTTGGGCGCGGCATCGAGCAGCTCGGCGTCGACGCGGTCGGACGCGACGACGAACAGCGCATCGCGGTCGGCCGCTCGGGCGCGAAGCTGCTCCGGGCTCCATTCGTCGTCGGCCTGGTTCGATTCGATCTCGAAGTACTGCTGCAGGTATTCGATGACCTGCGGAAAGACCTTGCGCGTGATCAGCAGTCTGGGCTTCGACACTTGTCCCCTCTCATGCACGGGCCCGGCGCGACGCCCGGCCCGATCGGACTTCGTTCATTCGGCGATCCCGAAAACCTGGCGCAGGTAGGCCAGGTAGCCGGGATCGTCGCACATCGTCTTTTCCGGCGCGTCGGACAGCTTGGCCACCGGCTGGTCGTTGCAGCGGACCATCTTCAGCACGATCTGCAGCGGCTGGTAGC
>JAAZBL010000105.1 GCA_012513825.1 Limnobacter sp.
CCGGTCGTCACGCTGATGGTGCTCGACCTGCATCCGACGCGCCGCGGCATGGCCTCGTCGCTGCAATCCTGCGTGGCCAGCATCGCCAATGGCCTGGTGTCCGGCCTGATCGCGCCGCTGGTCATGGGTTCGACGGTCGCAATGAGCGCGACGGCGCTGGCGATGCTGGTGATCGGGCTCGGGGCGTGGCTTTACCTGCGCCGGCACTCGCCGGAGACGGTGCGGTACGACGGCTGACGGGGTAGCAGCGAGCGGCGCGATTCGGCGGCCATATCACCAGACGTCGCGGCGATAACGGCCGGATTCGCGCAGACTCGCGAACGCTTCGTCGCCGAGGATCCCGGCCAGGGCCTCGTCGACTCCGACCCCCAGACGCTCCCGGCTGCCGCAGACGTGGATCGCCGCGCCTTTTGCGATCCAGCGGCGAAGCGTGTCGGCGCGCTCGACGAGCCGGTGCTGGACATAGCGGTTCGAACCGCCGTCGCGCGAGAAAACGGCGTCGAATCGTTCGAGCACGCCAGTTGCCTGCCAGGTCAGGATCTCGTCGCGGCACAGGAAGTCGTGCGCCTCGTTGCGCTCGCCGAAGATCAGCCAGTTCGGCCCCGCGTCATCGCGCTCGCGTGCGCGAAGCAGCGCTCGCAAGCCGTCCAGGCCCGAACCCGAGCCGATCAGGATCAGCGGGCTGTCATGCGCGCCGGCCAGGCGGAAGCCGGGGTTGGGTCGCAGTCGCAGTTCCACGATGCCACCGGGCTGAAGCGCAGTTGCGTCGGCACCGGACAGCCAGCCCGATGCAAGCCCGGGACGACCGTCGCCGTGACGCTGCAGCCGGACGAACAGTTCGATCCGGCCGTCTTCCGGCAGCGAGGCGATCGAAAAATCGCGAAGCACGGCGGCGGGCGAAGCAGGGATTCGCAACCGGGCGAGATCGCCCGGCTGCCAGGTCGGTAAGATCGAGGGTTCGAGATGCACGCGCAGGATCGGTTCGCCGACACTGCCCGGGTTCATCTGCTCGCGCGAAACCAGGCGCCAGAGCGAGAACGCCGAGTGGCCAGCCGGAAGTGCCTCGTCGCCGGCCAGCGCGCCCGCTCGCGCCACGGCTCGAACCGCCGTATCGGCACCGGCGAGCGCCAGCACCGCCTCGTCCCAGCGCTGCAGCGCCGCGGTGTCGGCGCCATCGACATCGATCCGCTCCCACAGCGGCGACGCACCGCGTTCGAGCAGCCAAGACTCGAGTCGCCGGCCGAAGGCGCAGAAATTGGCGTAGCTGCTGTCGCCGAGCGCGAGCAGCGCGAAGCCGAATCCATGGAGGCCGGCTTCGGAATTCGACATCCGCCGCACGAACCCGAAAGCCTCGTCCGGCGCGTCGCCCTCGCCGCAGGTGCTCGCGACGAAGAGTGCGCGGCCGGCCCGGCGCAGCGAGCTTTCGTCGAGCCGTCCGAGCGACTCGACGCGCACGGCGACGCCCGCCGCCCGCAGGCGTTGCGCCGTGCGGCCCGCCAGAGCAGCGGCAACCCCGGTCTGGCTGGCCACCGCAAGCAACAAGGGCGATGAAGATGCGTCTACCGCGAACGTCGGTGAACCGGCCGGTGTACCGGCACCTGCCGTCTCGGCAACGACGGTCGCGGCTTCGCGGTCGCCCTTCGCCCTGCGCGCTCGCCGCAGCACCAGAATCGTCCAGACGATCCAGGTCGTCGCGATCGCCGCGGCGGCCAGCAGGCGCTCGGGTTCCACGATCGGGTTCATCGGCTCGCCTGTTCGTCGAGCAGCCGCTCGAAAGCCCTGCTCATCGAGATTCGCCGGCCGGCAGTTCCGGCGGCATCGTCGTCGCGACAGACGAACAGCGCAGCCACGTCCCGACCTTCGGCATACTCGAGCCCGGCCTCCG
>JAAZBL010000106.1 GCA_012513825.1 Limnobacter sp.
CACCGCGAAGGCGCGCGGGATCAGTACCAGGTCGATCGGATCGATCCCCTGCGACGCGAGTGTGCGCCCGTGGCCGGAGCGCGCCATCTGGCCGACCTCCTCGAGCAGCACCGAGCCGCTGCGCCCGATGATGATCAGCGAGGTGCCGACCGGCGCGATCTGCCGGATCAGCGCGAGCACGATGAACTCGCCGATCCGCTCGGTCTGTCCGGCGAATCGCAGCCAGTAGACGATCTGGAAGACGAGTCCGATGCCGACGAGCAAGGCCACGACCAACACGACCGGAATCGCGCGCACGCCCACCTGGTACAGGTACAGCGCGAACTCCGAACGCATCGTGCGGCGCCAGTTGCCGGGCACGAGTCCGCGCGCGGTGACCGCGGTGAACTCGCCGACGAAACCCAGCACGTCGAGCAGTCGGTCGCCGACGACCCTCACGCACGTCCCCCGAGCACATAGGTCGAGAACTCGCCGACCCCTTCCAGGTAGTGGCGCCCGCGCGTCTGGAAGACGTAGCGCCCGCTCAGCCGCCGATAGACCGTTTCGGTGACCTGGATCGATCCGGGAAAACTGCTGTCGGCCATGTTCATCGCGGTCCGGACCGCTTCGCCCCAGAACGCGAACGCGCGGTGCTCGCGCCCGACCAGGCTGCCGATCGCCGGGCCGGCGTCGATGCCGATGCGGAACGCCAGCGCGTCGCGGCGACGCGCGAACAGCGATTCGCAGATGGCCTTGATCCTGAGCGCGAACTCGGCCAGGCGCCGCAGCGCCTCGTCGACGTCCTCGTTCGGATCGACCGACGCGATCAGCTGGTCGCTGAAGAATTTCAGGTAATCGATCCGCTCGTCGCGAGCGGCCGCCTGGATTTCGTCGAGAAGATGCGCGACGGTCGTCTCGCTACCGTCGTGCCCGGCCGGCTCCGCGAGCACGGCCGAGTCCGTCAGTCGCAGCGACAGCACTGCGAGCTGCTCGATTAGTTCGGCACCTTGCATCGCGTTCGAATGTGCCGACAGCCTCGCGGCGAAGGCCGCCGCGCGCCGTTCCCCGAGCGAGGTATCGAGGTCGAGGTCGCGAAAGGCCGCGTCCAGCGGCGTAGGCGCCCTCGCCGGCGTCGGCGTCGCGACGGCTTCGCCCGGGGTCGCCGGCGCCGCATTCGGGACCGGCTCGACACTGGTCGTGCCGACCGCGAGCAGGTTGGCCAGAGCGCGGGCGAACGCAGTGGTGTGCGCCCCCCATTCGCTGCGCTGACCGGTGTCTTCGAGCAGCACGGCGCCGATCGCGCGCTGCCCTGCCTTGATCGGCACGGCGAGCAGCGCACGACAGCCCGTCGCGCGCAGGTAATGGCGCTCGATCGAAGCCAGCCGCGGGTCCGCGCCGGCATCGACGGCAGCCAGCAGCGGCTCTGCTTCCAGCGCCGCGAAGAACTCCGGATGGTCCTGCGGCGCGAGCTGCGTGCCGTGCGTATGCGCGCCGGAGTCGCGGTCGTAGCAGTCGACGCAGCTCAGGCTGCCCGATGCCGGGTCGAGATACCAGACGCCGACGCGACGCACGCGCGCCGCCTGGGCCGCGGATTCGGTGAACGGTCGGAGCGCCGCCGGATTGCCCGGATCGAGCGAGATCGAATCCGACGCAGCCAGTTCGCCGAAGGCCCTGGCCGAGGCGTCGAGCTCGGCCTTGTGTTCGAGCACGCTTACGGCCTCGCGGTCGGTGCGCAGGCCCTGCCGGATCAGCAGCCAGGCGAGCAGGCCGGCCAGCGCCATCGTCGCGAGGCCCATCGCCAGCAGGTCGCGCACGTTGTCGCCGACGAAACCGACGAAGTCGTCCTCGGGCACGACGACGAGCACCGACCAGTCGCGACCGAGCAGGTGACCTAGCGAGGAGGCAGCGCTGATGTAGCGCCGGCCGCCCAGCTCGAAGTCGCGGTGCCCCACGTTCTCGACCCGGAAACGGTCGTACGCCCGCTTCACGACCGGATCGTCGAGGTCTTCGACGTGCGTCAGTCGAAGCTCGCCGTCGTCGCGCTCCCGGATCAGGTCGGCGCGCGGATGAGCGATCAGCCGGCCCGTACCGTCGACGATCATCGCCTGCCCGGACTTCCCGATCGACAGCGACGCCATGAAACGGCTGATGCTCTGCAAGGCGACGTCGACGCCGATCGCCGCGACGAGCGCATCGCCGGAGCCGGTGACCGGCATCGATGCGGTGATCCCCGGAGCGCGATCGGTGAAGAACGGATAGACCTCGGTCCAGTGCAGCCGGCGGTCACGGTCGGCGCCGAGGTACCAGGGGCGCGTGCGCGGATCGTAGCGATCCCAGGGCGCGCTTTCGCGCGAGACGACGCGCCCCTGCTCGTCGCGCCAGGTATAGGCGATTTCGAAGACGTCGGCAGCGCGTTCGGAGCGGCTGATCCGCTTCGTTTCGAAGGCGACTCTTCCGTTTTCCCGGCGGTTGTCCTGCTCGCTGCCCGGTGCGGACGGCTGCTCACCGTCCTGCCCGTCAGGCCGGTCGCGCCGCACCATCAGGAATTCGCCTTCGCGATTGCCGACGTACAGTGCGGTCAACTGCGGCGCATTCGCGAGCACGCTGATGCCGAGGGCCTCGACCTCGGCATCGGGTATACCGGCGGCGAGCCGGTTGGCAAGCAGGTCGCGCGACAGCGTCGTGATTCCGTTGATCGGCCTGAGAAAAGCCTCGACTTCGGTTTCGATCCGTTGCTGCAGGTTCTCGATGACACCCCTGGACAACTCGAGCGCGTCCTCGCGCATCGCCCTGTAGTTGTGGATCGCAATGCCGATCAGCGCAAGCAGCATGACCGCGACCACGGCAAGCGGCAAAAGCACGCGCCGGCGGCGACGACGGGCCATCGCCCTCGCCTCGACGAAGGTTTCGTACTCGTATCCCTCTGTGCGCATCCGGGCCGTCCAGTCCGTGCACCCCTATCCGCCGGGCGGATAAGACACCATACTAAACAGCGATCGGCGGGACCGTCCCCGCCGATTCGCCGACAACGAGTTGCCGCGGTCCCTGGCGAGCCGATAAACCAGGGCCGAGCGGGTTCCACCTAAGAGGGAGAGACATGAAGAGATCGATGCTCGCGCTTGCCGCCGCCGCATGCCTTGCCGGGGCCCCTGCCCTGGCGGGCGAAACCGCGATCCGGATCGGCGTGCTCAACGACCAGTCGGG
>JAAZBL010000107.1 GCA_012513825.1 Limnobacter sp.
GGCCAGGCGGCGACGTCCGCGAGCGTCGGTGCTTCGATCTGGAGCAGCGGGTGGTCGCGCGGCACCACGACCGCGTGCCGCCACCGATAGAACGGAAAGGTCACGAGTTCCTGCCGGTCGGCCAGCGTTTCGGTGGCGATGCCGATGTCGGCTTCGCCGCTCGACAACTGGTCGGCCACGGCTTGCGGGTTCGATTCGAAGATTTCGAGTCGCACCTTCGGGTAGGCGCCAACGAAGTCCGATACCAGGTCGGCGATCCTGTAGCGCGCCTGCGTATGCGTCGTGGCGATCGCCAGCTTTCCTTCGTCCCTGCGCGCGAACGATTCGGCCAGTTGCTTGATGTTCGACGCATCGTGCAGCAGCCGTTCGACGACCGGCAGCAGTTCGCGGCCCGGGTCGGTCAGGCCCAGCAGCCGCTTGCCGCGTCGCACGAACAGTTGCACGCCGAGTTCGTCTTCCAGGTCTCGGATGTGCTTGCTGACACCCGACTGCGACGTGTAGAGCGCATTGGCAACTTCGGTCAGGTTGTAGTTGCGGCGCGCGGTCTCGCGGATGATCCGTAGCTGCTGGAAGTTCATTGCGGGTCGGCGAGGCCGCCGTGGAAGGATGCGAGGGCGATCGCCCGAACTCGGGCATCGGCCGATTTCAACGGCGAACTGCCCGCTCCGAAAGCAATCCCGGTTTCCGCGAATGCTTATGAGCGCGAACGGATAGTCGCGGCGTATCGGCGCGGCTAATAACGAGGCCGCAATTGCATGCGCGGATTCGCGTCGATCCTTTGTCGAACACCCGTCGGCCGCTAAGGTTTGTCGCTCACATTGAGCGAACCGGAGAGCAAGCGCGATGGCCATCCGACTGGGCGATACCGCACCCGATTTCGAGCAGGATTCCTCGATCGGCAGAATCAGGTTTCACGAATGGGCCGGCGATGCCTGGGTCGTTCTTTTCTCGCACCCGGCCGACTTCACGCCGATCTGCACGACCGAGCTCGGGCTCACGGCGAAGCTGAAACCCGAGTTCGACAAACGCGGCGTCAAGGCGATCGCGCTGTCGGTCGATCCGGTCGACAGCCACCGCGGCTGGATCGAGGACATCGAGCAGACGCAATCCGCCGTCGTCGGCTTTCCGATCATCGCCGACGCCGACCGGAAGGTCTCCGAGCTCTACGACATGATCCATCCGGGCCAGTCGACGACGGTCACCGTGCGCTCGGTCTTCATAGTCGATCCGAAGAAGACGGTGCGGCTGATCCTGACCTACCCGCTGAACGTGGGCCGCAACTTCGACGAGATCCTGCGCGCGATCGACGCGCTGCAACTGGTCGACAGCCACACGGTCGCCACGCCGGGCAACTGGCGCGACGGCGACGAGGTCGTCATTCCGGCGTCGATCCAGGACGAAGCCGTGCTGAAGGCGAACTACCCGAAGGGCTACCGCACGTTGCGCCCCTATCTGCGGCTGACCCCGCAGCCGAACAAGTGAACCGATAGCTTGCCCAACGAGGATCGATCGTGGACATGAGCGCGATTGCGATACCCGATTCGGGTGTCACGGAAACGGACAGGCAACTGATCCGCTCGCTGGCTCGCTCGCTGAGCCCCGAACAGGCCATGTGGGTCAGCGGTTACTTTGCCGGTGCCGCCGA
>JAAZBL010000108.1 GCA_012513825.1 Limnobacter sp.
GCCCCAGGGTTCCTTCCGAGACAGCCTGAACTGACCGAAAGTCGCGGAGTTGGACGCGGGCGACGCGATCAGAAGAAAGTGGGAATTTCGGAACGGGGCGGGATGTTGACGGTTCGATGGAGACGCACGCCGAGGATACTGTGCCGCGCTTGCCGATCGCGAACTCACAGCCGGGCATCAAGTGGTTTTGGCGGCACGGTTGCGTGGTCGAGCGGGATGGCCGCAAAGAGGTGTTCGTCGGCGGCGCGTTGATCGGGTGGTTCGATCCGAAGGATAGCGATCGAGGTCGCCGCAACGTGCTGCTCGTGACGCTCGCGAAAGAGCCGACGATGCACTTCGGTCATCTCGCGGCCGCGTTCGGCATCGGTGAAGAGTATCTGCGACGATTGCGCCGGCTCGAAGAGCGGCACGGACTGGCCGCAGTGCTGTTGCCGGCGATGGGCTGCGCGAAGCGTGATCTCGACGAGAACAAGCGGCGCGAGTTGCGCAGGTTGTTCGAAGCTGGCTGGAACGCCGCGGACGCAACGCGGCGCCAGCGTCGCGGCAAGCGGGTGAGCCGGGCGACGGTGCAGCGCGAGCGGAGGCGATGGGAGCTGGAGCGAGCGAGCGAGGCGATCGCGGCGCCGGTCGCTGCCGCGATCACCTCGGCGGCGGGTGAGCAACTCGCGTTGTTCACGACGGAGAATGCCGCGGCGGAGCGCGTCGTCTCGGGCGAGGCGATGGAGAGCGAGCCGAGCGACCCCGGGACGGCAGTCGACGAAGGACGCGCTGGCGCCGTCATCGCGCTGACGTCGCGGCCGGTGATCGGCGGTCCTGTCGTACAGAATGTGGGTTCGTGGATGATGCTCGCGATGGCCGAGCGGGATGGGCTGCACGGCGAGATCGCCGAGCTCGACGACGCGAACGCGACGCGCATCGCGATCGACGCCGTGCTCGCAGCGCTCGCGATCGGCCAGCGCTGCGTCGAGGGTGTACGGCGACTGCAGACGCCGACCGCGCCGCAGTTGCTCCGCGCCGACCACGCGCCAACGGCGAGCGGAGTTCGGCGCCGGTTGTGGCAGCTCGCCAAGGAGCATGCTGCCACGCTCATGGCGCGGATGAGCGAGCGCTACCTCGATGCCGCGCGCGCTGGCGACGATACACCCGCGGTGTTCTACGTCGACAATCACATGCGTCCGTACACCGGCAAGCACGTGGTGCGGAAGGGATGGCGGATGCAGGACAAGCGCGTGCAACCAGGCACGAGCGACTACTACGTCCACGACGAGGACGGCCGGCCCATGTTTCGCATCAACACGCCGTCCCACGATTCGCTGAGTCAGCGGCTCATGCCGATTGCGACTCGGCTACGCGAGGCGCTCGGTCCCGACGAGCGGATCCTGCTCGCCTTCGACCGCGCTGGCTCGCACGCCAACGACATGGTCGCGCTGCGCGACGGCGGGTTCGAGTTCGTCGCGTACGAGCGAAAGCCGTACTCGCTGCTCGCAGGGTCCGCATTCGACCACACGGTCGAGGTCCGTGGAGAGACCTACGGCTTGCACGAGCATCGGCTGAAGAACCTCGGCCGCAAGCGAGGACGTGTCCGGCGGATATCGCTGCGCACGCCCGACGGCAACCAGATCAACCTGCTCGCGATCTCGACGCTGCCCCCCGAGGCGCTCGTCGGGATCCTGCTCGGTCGCGAGGACAAAGACGATCCGAGCGGCCGTTGGCTGCAAGAGAACGGATTCAAGCACGGTAACGAGAGGTGGGGCATCAACCAACTCGACGGACGCAAAGTCGCGCCGGTGCCGGCAGGCACGATCATCCCGAACCCGCGACGACGACGAATCGAGCGAGCGCTCACCATCGCGTGGGCTGATGAAGGCCGCGCACGCTGCGCGCTAGCCAAGCTGAAACCCGTCGACGCCCGGCGTGAGCGCGTCGAAGCGGATCTCGCAGACGCGATCGAGCGACGCGTACACCTGGAACTGATGCGGCCGCTCGCGCCGAAGCGCGCGCCCGTCGAGGATACCGAGCTGGCGGGGAAGCTCGTCGCTCACACCGGCGAGTTGAAAATGCTCGTCGATACGCTTCGCGTCGTCGCGTCCAACATCGAGGCCGATCTCGCCGAGCAGATCGCGCCACACCTGCGCAGACCGCGCGAGGCGAAGAAGGTGATTGGCAACCTGTTCGCCGCACCGGGCCGCGTCGACGTCACATCGCGCGAAATCCGCGTCCGCCTCGCACCGGCCGCCAACCGATCAGAACGCGTCGCGATCCAGCGCCTGCTCGCCGAAGTCACCGCGCAGCTGCTCGTGCTGCCGGGCGATGCGCGTCGCCGGCCACTGCGCTTCGAGCTCCAACCCTCATGACCGCTGCGGAAGGAAGTCTGGCGCTCA
>JAAZBL010000109.1 GCA_012513825.1 Limnobacter sp.
ACTTTGCGGATATCGCTCATTTATTTGTTGGCCTTGTGGGATGTCGCGCTGCTGCAGGCGACGCGCGCGTGCGGGCGAACGGAAACCCCGGATTATAGACGGCACGAGCAGTCGTCCGGCCCCGAGACGGACCGCCAACGCGTTTCGCACAAGGCGCGCGCAGCACGCAACCTTCCCGCCCGTCAACGGGATGTCGTCGGCGCCGACGCGAACGCCCCGTCAGATCAACCCGCGTCGCGCCGCCTCCAGCGCCGCCTCCGCGCGCGACGAGATGTTCAGCTTCCGATACAGCGTCTTCACGTACCCGGCCACCGTGTGCTCGGCCAGCCCGAGCGCGCGCGCCGCCTCGCTCACGCGCAGCCCGCGGCCGATGTACGACAGCACCTCGGTTTCGCGCGGGCTCAGCGTCGTGGCCTCGCTGGCCGCGACCTGCCTCGTCTCCTGCGCCAATCGCCGGAAGTGCGCGAGCATGCGCCGCGAGATCGCCGGCGACAGCGGCGGCGTGCCTTCGCCGATCCGGCGCAAGTGATGCACGAGCATCCCCGCGTCCTGGTCCTTCAGCAGATAGCCCTGCGCGCCGGCGGCGATCGCGCCGAACAGGTGGTCGTCGTCGTCGTGGATCGTCGCGATCACCGGCACGGCGTTGGCATGCCGTTCGGTGATCTCCTCGATCAGCTCGATGCCCGATCCGTCGGGCAGGCCCAGGTCGATCAGGACCATGCCCAGGCTGTCCGCCTGGCCGTTCGCCGCCAGCTCTTGTAACCAGTCGCGGGCTTCGCCGAGGCTGCCTGCAGTGCCGACCGCGATGCCGTCGAAGGCGCTGCGCAAGGCATCGGCGAGCCAGTCGCGCACCGGCGCCTGGTCTTCGACGACCAGCGCGACCGAGTCGCGGGCAATGCCGATGAGGCCGCTGTCCGCGGCGCCGAATGGCTCCCAGGCGCGCGACTCGGCTTTGCCGCGAGCCATCGATGGAGGCCGCCGGTCACCGAGCGCGCCTGGAATCCCGGCGGCTCCGGCCACCTTGGTCGCTCCGAAGGCGGACCATCTCGTCGTGACCGGATCGATGCCGCGACCGGTCGCCACACACCCCCGCCCCAAAGGTTTGTTCTTCATCGTCTGCCCCCCGCGCCAGCCAGCGGTGCTTCGCTAGAACTCGATCCGCCTCGATCGGCCCCCCGGAGCCCGTCGTTCTGCGCGTCATGTGCGCCGGGTAGCTGCCTGGATCGTCGCGTTTCCCATTATATGGGCCGAAACCGGTGTCTATGGGCCGAAACCGGTATTGCGAGCGCCCCCGGGCGCCAGATTGCCGGCACGGACGCCGAGCAGGCGCAGCCGCTGTTCCGTCGGGACGCGTTTCAGGCACGCGAAAGCGGCGCGGCGGATCGCCGCCTCGTCGTCGACCGGCGCGGGCAGCGTCAGTTCCCGCGTCACGATCCTGAAGTCGGTGAAGCGGGCCTTGACGCCGATGCTGCGGCCGGCATAGCCGCGGCGCTGGAGGTCGGCCGCGAGCTGCCGGCACAGCCCGGCGAGCACGGCTGCCAGCGGCTGGAAGTCGCGCGACGGATGCAGGTCGCGCTCGAATGTCGTCTCGCGGCTCATCGATCGTGGCTCGCTTTCGGTCACCAGCGGGCGGTCGTCGCGTCCATGCGCCGCTTCGTGCAGCCAGGCGCCGTAGCTGCGGCCGAAGTTCCTGACCAGCAGGTCGACCGGCGCCGCTGCAAGCTGGCCGATGCTGCGGATGCCCAGTTCTTCGAGCCGCCGGTCGGCCTTCGGGCCGATGCCGTTGATCCGGCTCGCAGGCAGCGGCCAGATGCGTTCGGGCACGTCGTGCTCGTCGATGACGGTGATGCCGTTCGGCTTGTCGAGCTCCGAGCACAGCTTGGCCAGCAGCTTGTTCGGCGCCACGCCGATCGAGCAGGTCAATGCGGTCGCCGCGAAGACGCGTCGCTGGATCTCGCGGGCGATCGCCTCGCCGTTGTCGATGCGCACGCCGGTCAGCGTGCCGAGGTCGATGTAGACCTCGTCGATGCCGCGGTCCTCGATCCGGTCGGTCACCGTCGCGATCGCGGCCTTGAAGCGGCGCGACCAGCGCCGGTATTCCGGGAAGTCGACCGGCAGGAACACGCAGTCGGGGCACAGTTCGGCGGCGCGCCGCAGCGCCATGCCCGACCGGATGCCGAAGCGCCTCGCCTCGTAGGTGGCCGTCGTGACGACGCCCCGGCTGTTCGGGTCGCCGCGCCCGCCGATCGCGACCGGTCGTCCGCGCAGCTCCGGCCGCCGCAGCAGCTCCACCGACGCGTAGAACGCGTCCATGTCGAGATGCGCGATTCGCCGCCAGGCTGTGGAAGGCGGGCGCAAGGGGAGCGAAGACGCGGACACCGGTCAGGCGGACAGCGGCAACTCGATGAAGAAGGTCGAGCCCTGGCCGGGCTCGCTCCTCAGGCCGACCTGGCCGCCGTGCAGTTCGGCGACGCGCTTGACGATCGCCAGGCCGAGGCCGCTGCTGCCGCGCTGCTCGCGAGCCCGGCTGGTCTGGAAGAAGCGGTCGAACACGCGCGCCTGGTCCTCGGGGAGCACGCCCGGGCCACTGTCGACGACTTCGATCCGCACGCCGGCGCCGTCGAGCAGCGCTCGCACCAGCACGCGTCCGCCCCGGGGCGTGACGCGCAGCGCGTTGTCGAGCAGGTTGGCCAGCGCGCGCTCGATGAGTCCGGCGTCGACGCTGGTCAGCGGCAGCCCGTCCGGGTAGTCGATGCCGAGCGAGATGCCCGCCTGCTGCGCCTTGGCGACGTAACGGTGGACGACGTCGTCGGCCAGCTCGCCGATCGCGATCGGTTCGGGCTCGGCACGGAAGTCGGGGCTGTCCAGCCGCGCGAGTTCCGCCAGCGAATCGGTCATCCGGCGCAAGTGTCCTGCGTTGTGCAGCGCGCGTTCGAGCAACTGGTCGCGCGCTTCGTCGCTCAGGTCGTCGCCCTTGAGCCGGATCGTCTCGATCTGGCCGGTCAGCGCGGTCAGCGGCGTGCGCAGGTCGTGCGAGACGCTGGCGATCATCTCGCGCCGCTTCGCGTCGGCCGCCTGCACGCGCTCGGTCTCCAGGCTCAGGCGCTCGAAGGCCTCGCGAAACGTGCGGCTGAGCTTGCCGATTTCGTCGTCGCGCTCGGTGTCCGGGAACAGCTCCTCCGAGCTCGGCCCGCAGAAGCCGGAATTGCGCACCTGCTCGGTGGCGCGCGTCAGCGCGGTCAGCGGCCGCGTCATCATCGTGATCGTTGCGATGGTCATCAGCGCGCCGAGCGCGATCGTCAGCAGGCCGATCTTCGCGGCCGTGCGCAGCGCGTAGCTGCGCAGCATCTCGGGCATCTGTGCACTGAAGTGCATCTGTCGCGGGACGACGAGCAGCCAGCCGGCGACTTCGCCGCCGTCGCGGATCGGCCGGGCCGCAGCCATCGCCCGCTCGCGCGGCCGGTCGGGGTCGTCGACGTGGATCGGCTGGTTCGGATCGTTCTCCATCTCCGCGCGAACCCGGTCGAGGTCGAGCCTGAACGCGTCCCAGAACGATCGATACTCGCCGGCGCTGGCGAGCACGCGGCCATCGGTGCCGATCAGGTACAGGCCCGTGTGCGGAGAGTAGAGTGTGTATTGACGCAGCTGCTGGCCGAATCCGTCGGGATCGGCCTCGTAGTTGCGCCACAGGCCGGGGTGGGTCTCGATGATCCGGTCGGCGAAGCTGCCGGCCTTGTCGTAGAGCCAGTCCGAGTAGTACTGGCTGACCGACGCGTACATGATCAAGGCCAGCAGCGCGGCCGTCGTCATTCCGAAGCCCACGATCAGCAACAGCACGCGGGCGCGCAGCGATTTCATCTTTCGTCGGTGAAGCGATAGCCCACGCCGCGCACGGTCAGCACGTAACGCGGGTTCGCCGGGTCGGCCTCGATCTTTCCGCGCAGGCGGTTGATGTGCGTATTGACGTTGTGCTCGTAGCCTTCGAAGGTCGTGCCCCAGACGGCGTCGAGCAGCTGCATGCGCGTGAATGCACGCCCGGGGTTGCGCGCGAAGTGCACGAGCAGGTCGAACTCGCGCGCGGTCAGCGGCACGGGTCGGCCGCCGAGCCGGGCCTCGCGACTCGCGCAGTCGATCAGCAGGTCGCCGACCTCGATGCGCTCGGCAGGGCTCGGGCCGGTGGCGGCCGGCGCATGCATCTCGACGCGCCGGAGCATCGCCTTGACCCGCGCCTGCAGCTCGGGAATCGAGAACGGCTTCGTCAGGTAGTCGTCGGCGCCCAGTTCGAGGCCCAGCACGCGGTCGATCTCGGTCGAGCGGGCGGTGAGCATCAGCACCGGCGTCGTGATGCGGTCCATGCGCAGCGCGCGCACGATGTCGAGGCCGTCGCGCCCGGGCAGCATGACGTCGAGCAGGATCAGGTCGTAGCGCTGCGAACGCGCGGCCTCGTAGCCGGACGGACCATCGTGGACGCAGTCGACCCGATGGCCGAGATCGCGCAGATGCATCGCGATCAGCTCGGCGATATCCGGCTGATCTTCAACGACCAGGATCCTCTTTTCCATCGATTCCAGCATAGCAAACCCCATGCTCTGAGTCAGGCATACGGCTTGCCTCTTACGGCCGGGACGGCCGATCGGGCCGTGTCGGGCCGGAACGGTGCATTCGTTATCGAATCGTGATGTTCCCGAGATCGAGGCGAGAGCGCCGCAGCCGAGACTGGCCGCTGTCCGTAACCCCCGGTCCGGGTGGGCTGCGCGCACCCGGACGCGACAGGAGCAAGAGTCGATGATTCCATCCGATCCCGGTTCGCCGCGACGCCGCCACGTGCAGGCCGCGGACCGGCTGGCGCGGCGCCCGAAGATCCCGGCCGTCGAGACCGTCGTGCCGGCATCGAGCCGGGCGCCGACGAGCGAGATCGCCGCGGGCACGGGACCGGCCGTTGCGCCGACCGAGCTCGACGTGGCCGCCCATCGCGGTGCGATGCTGCGATTCGCGCGCCGCAAGGTGCGCGACGACGACCTGGCCGAGGATGCGGTCCAGGACGCGCTGGCTGCCGCGCTCGCCAACCGGGAATCGTTCCAGGGACAGTCGGCTCTGCGCACCTGGCTGATCGGGATCCTGAACCACAAGATCCAGGACAGCTTCCGCCGCGAAGGGCGCTACGTCGGCATCGCATCCGCCGACGAAGACGAATCCGAATCGCTGCTCGACCGCATCGCCTACCACCAGGAATCGGACTACGACGATCCGATGCGGCAGGTCACGCGCCGCCAGCTCGGCGACGCGCTGCACAGCGAAATCGAAGCGCTGCCTTCCACGCTGAAGGACGTCTTCGTGAGGCAGGTGCTCGAGGGGGCCGAGACGGCCGACGTCTGCCGGGAACTGTCGATCACCGAGGCGAACTGCTGGGTCCGCCTGCACCGGGCGCGCAAGCGGCTTTCGGAACGGATGAGGGACCACCTGGTCTGAGACGGCCGCGAAGCACGACAGCCTGCCGGTCGATCGGCTAACGTTGCGCTTTTGGCAAGCCACCGGAGCGCAGATGAACTACCGCCGTCTCGGCCGCAGCAACCTGATGGTGTCCGAGCTCTGTCTCGGCACGATGATGTTCGGCGACCAGGCCGACGCCGCCGAGGCCGCGGCGATCCTCGCTGCCTGCCGCGACAGGGGCGTCAATTTCATCGATACGGCCGACGTCTACACGCGCGGCGCGTCGGAGTCGATGCTCGGCGAACTGCTCGCGCGCGATCGCGACGACTGGGTGCTCGCGACCAAGGTCGGCAACGCGATGTCCGAAGCGCGCAACCACCGGCGCTACTCGCGCAAGTGGATGCAGTTCGAGCTCGACGCGAGCCTCGCGCGCCTGCGCACCGACTACGTCGACGTCTGGTACCTGCACCGCGACTTCGACGGCCAGGACGACGAGGAGGCGCTGCGCACGATCGACGACCAGATCCGGGCCGGCAAGGTCCGCTACTGGGGCGTGTCGAACTTTCGCGGCTGGCGGATCGCCGAGCTCGTGCGGATCGCCGGCCAGCTCGGGATGCCGGCGCCGGCCGTCTGCCAGCCGTACTACAACCTGCTGAACCGCCAGCCCGAAGTCGAGGTTCTGCCGGCCTGCGCGCACTACGGGATCGGCGTGGCGCCCTACAGCCCGGTGGCGCGCGGCGTGCTGACCGGCAAGTACCTGCCCGGCAGCGCGCCGGCCGAGGGCAGCCGCGCCGCGCGCGGCGACCGCAGGATCATGGAGACCGAGTGGCGCGAGGAATCGCTGGTCATCGCGCAGAAGCTCAAGGCGCACGCCGAGGCGCGCGGGATCACGCTGCTGCAGTTCGCAGTGGCCTGGCTGCTGGCCAACGGCAGCGTCAGTTCGGTGATCGCGGGCCCGCGCACGCTGGCGCAGTTCGGCGATTATTTCGGCGCGCTCGACTACCGGTGGACCGACGAGGACGAGGCGGCCGTCGACGCGTTGGTCGTGCCCGGGCATGCATCGACGCCCGGCTATCACGATCCGCAGTATCCGTTCTTCGGGCGCCGGCGCCGGGCGTCGGCCTGAGCGACTGGCGGCGGGCGGCGGGCGGCCGGCGCGGGCCTGAGTGACCGACGGCGGCCCGCCGGTTCCGGTCGCGTTCGCGCTGCGAGGCCGTGCGCAGTCGAGAGGACGCGTGTTCGGCCGCGCTGCGGCTTGCTGTAGCGCAAGGTCTCCCCGCGTGGCTGCAGGCGCGCGGCGCCGTCGCGCTAAGCTTCCGCGATGCTCGATTCGGTGAAACGTCGCTGGCCGTGGTGGCTGGTCGCGCTGCTCGCGATCGGCGCGCTGGCGTTCCAGTTCGCGCCGCGGGCGCGCGAGGTCGAGTTCGTCGTCGTCGAGCGCGGGCGGATCGTGCAGTCGATCGTCGCCACCGGTCGGATCGAGACGCCGGCACGCATCGAGCTGTCGAGCCAGGTCGCGGCGCGCATCGAGTCGATCGACGTGCGCGAGGGGGACCGCGTCAGCCGCGGCCAGGTCCTCGTGCGGCTGCGCAGCGACGAGGCCGAGGCAGCGCTGGCAGCGGCACGCGCGGCGCTGCGCGAAGCCGAGGCGCGGCAGGCGCAGCTCGAGCAGGTGCAGCGGCCGGTCGCGGCGCAGCAGCTCGCGCAGGCGCGTGCGAACCTGTCGGCGGCGGAGCGCGAACTCGAGCGCGCGCGCGACCTGGTCGCGCGCGGCTTCGTCTCGCAGTCCCGGATCGACGAGGCTCAGCGGCTCGTCGACACGGCGCGGGCGGCGGCCGAGAGCGCGCAGACGCAGGTCGACGGCCTGCGCGTCGGCGGCGTCGAGGCCGAGCTCGCGCGTACCCGGATCGAGCAGGCGCGAGCGAGCCTGGCCAGCGCCGACGCGCGTCTGGACACGCTGGTGCTTCGCGCGCCGGCCGACGGGGTCGTGCTCACGCGCCTGGCCGAGCCCGGCGATACGGCGCAGGTCGGCCGGGTGCTGCTGACGATGGCGCAGGCCGGCGCCACCCGGATCATCGCCAGCGTCGACGAGCGCAACCTTCGCTGGCTGCGGCAGGGCCAGCTCGCATCGGCGGTGGCCGACGCCTTCCCGTCGCGGCCGTTCGAAGCCCGGATCAGTTATGTGGCGCCGTCGATCGACGCACAGCGCGCGACGGTCGAGGTCTGGCTCGTCGTCGACGAGCCGCCCGAGTTCCTGAGACCCGACATGACGGTCTCGGTCGAGATGATCGTCGGAAGCCGCGACGACGCGCTGCTGCTGCCGGCCTGGCTGTTGCTCGATGCCGATCCGACGGCGACGGCCGAACGGGGCGCCGTGCTCGCGATGCGCGACGGCCGGGCTCGCCGCACCGAGGTGACGCTGGGGCTGCGCGGCGTCGGTACGGTCGAGGTGCTCGACGGGCTCGTCGAAGGCGACCGGGTGATCACGCCCGAATCGGGCGCCAGCGACGGCGAGTCGGTCCGCTCGCGGCAGTCGCGCGGCAGCGTGAACCTTCGCGAGCTGCCCAGGATCGACGACTGAGGGACGAGCGCAAGGGCGATGCCGAAGCTGCCGCTGCCGTTCGAGTGGATGATCGCGCTGCGCTACCTGCGCGAAGGCCGCTTGCAGACCGCGCTGATCCTCGCGGGCGTCACCGGTGGCGTCGCGGTCATCGTCTTCCTCACGCACCTGATCTGGCAACTGCAGGACGCGATCATCGACCGCACGCTGGGCAGCCAGGCGCACGTCGTCATCCGGCCGCCCGAGGAATTCGCGCAACGCTCGCTGCCGGCCGATGCCACGGCCGCGATCGTGCAGCCGCGCGCCCAGCGCCTGCGCTCGGTCGACCAGTGGGAGGCCGTGGCGCGGCTGGCGTCCGAAACGCCCGGCGTCGTGGCCGTTTCGCCGGTCGTCTCGGGGGCCGGGTTCGCGATCCGCGGCACGGCCAGCCGCGCGATCGCGCTGGTCGGCGTCGAGGCCGAGCGCTACCGCCGCATCGTCAGGATGGACGAATACATGGTTCGCGGCCGCTTCGAGACCTCGGGAACCAACGGCGTGATCGGCGTCGAACTGGCGAAGGATCTCGGGGTCACGCTCGGCGACCGGATCCGAATCGTGACGCCGGAGAATCGCGACGAACTGATCACGATCGTCGGGCTGTTCGACATCGGCAATCGCGACCTGAACCGTCGCTGGGTCTTCGTCACGCTGCGGCTCGGCCAGTCGCTGCTCGACCTGGCCGGCGGCGTCTCGAACATCGACCTGAGCGTCTCGGAGATCTTCGGCGCCGAGCGGGTCGCCGAGCGGCTGCAAAGGCAGACGGGCCTGCGCGTCGAGAGCTGGATGACGACCAACGCGCAGATGCTGTCGGCGCTGCGCAACCAGAGCGTTTCCAACGGGCTGATCCGCGGATTCGTCATCGCGATCGTGGCGGTCGGCATCGCCAGCGTGCTGGTCGTCTCGGTCGTGCAGAAACAGCGCGAAATCGGGATCCTGCGGGCGATGGGCGCGAGCCCGGGGCGGATCATGGCCGTGTTCCTCGTGCAGGGCGGACTCTACGGGCTGCTCGGCTCGCTGCTCGGGGTGGCTCTGTCGGTCGGGCTGCTGGAGTTCTTCTCGCGCGTCTATCGCAACGCCGACGGCAGTGCGCTGTTCGAGATCGAGCTCGATCCGTCGATCATGTTCGGCGCCTGCGCGATCGCCATTCTCGTCGGCCTGCTCTCGGCCGCGCTGCCGGCGCGGCGGGCCGCGAAGATGGATCCGGTACAGGCGATCCGGATGTGAACGCGCCGATCGTCGAGCTGTCGTGCGTGCGCAAGTCGTACGGGATCGGTACGCCGGTCGTCACCGAGGTGCTGCACGGCATCGACCTGCGGATCGACGCCGGCGAACTGGTCGCGCTGGTCGGCCCGTCGGGCTCGGGCAAGAGCACGCTGCTGAACCTGATCGGGCTGCTCGAGCGGCCGACTTCGGGCGAGATCGCGATCGGCGGGCGGCCGGTGTCGTCGCTCGACGAGGCGCAGATCACCGCGCTGCGCGGACGCACGATCGGCTTCGTCTTCCAGTTCCATCACCTGCTGCCGGAGTTCACGGCGCTCGAGAACGTGATGATGCCGGCGATCATCGATCGCGGCATGCCCGACGAGGAGGCGGCGCGGACCGCTGCCGAGCTGCTGGCCCGTGTCGGGCTCGCCGGCGCCGAGCGCAAGCGGCCCGGCCAGTTGTCGGGCGGCATGCAGCAGCGCGTGGCGATCGCACGGGCGCTGTCCTTGTCGCCGCCGCTGATCCTGGCCGACGAGCCGACCGGAAACCTGGACACGAGGACTGCCGACGAAGTCTTCGAACTGCTGCTCGAGTTCAACCGCACGACGCAGGCCGCCTGCCTGATCGTCACGCACGACATGCGGCTGGCCGCGCGCTGCCGGCGGCGCATCGAGATCGTCGACGGCCGGCTCGTGTCCTGAGAGGCGGGCGATGGGGCGCAGACGGTCGGGCGCCGGTCCGCCGGTCTCCCGGTCCCGCGCATCGACCGATCGACGCCCGGCGGCGAGACTACCAGCGCGTGGTTTCGATGACGCGCGGCCAGACGCCTTCTGTCGGGTCGCTCAGCACGCGCGCGCCGATCGCCTCGTAGCAGGTGGCCGGGCCGCCGTATTCGCTGCGCCACTGCCACATCCGGCGCGTGAGCCGGGCCAGTGCGTACTCGTCGGTGAATCCGATCGCACCGTGCACGGCGTGTGCGGCCGCGGCGACCTCGGCAGCGTATTCGCTGGCCAGGCCCTTGGCGGTGGCGACGCGGTCGGCCGACGCCGGCGGGCCGTCGCCGGCGAACGCGAGCATCGCGGCGGCGCCGACCATCGCCGAGTGTTCGGCCATCACGGCGATACGATGCTGGATCGCCTGCTGGCGGGCGATCGGCTTGCCGAACTGCACGCGCTCGTTGGCATAGTGGACCGTCAGTTCGCGCGCCGCCCGCATTGCTCCGGCGATCTGCGCGGCACGCGCGGCAGCGGCGAGCAGCAGCGGCTGCAGTGCTTGCGGGCAATCGATGACGGCCATCGGATCGGCAGCGTCGAAACGCCAGGCGGCACGGGCTTCGACGCCGGTGCCGCGGGGGCGGACCTCCGAAGCGGCCGACCGGGCGACGAGGACGATCTTGCTGCCGGGGCCGCCAGCGCCACCGACGCCGCCGGCACTGCCGACACCGAGGTTACCGCCGACGCTGGTGCTGACGCCGACGCCGGTCCCACCGCCGATGACCGCGACCGCCGCATCGGCCTCCTCGCCCCATGGCACGCCGTCGAGCGTGCCGCCGAGCCTTGCGCTGCCGTCGACCAAGTCGAGCGTCAGCGCAGCAGGGTGGATCGCGAGTACGGTGAATACCGGAAGCAGGTCCACGCTTGCACCGACCAGCGCTCGCGCCAGGATCGCATCGGCGACCGGCGCGTCGGGCGCCTTGGCGCCGAGCTGCATGAACAGGCGCGCGGCGTCGCGCCAGGCGAGCGGCATCTCGCCGTCGGCGTCGGGCGCAAGCACGTCGAGCATCCCGGCTTCGTGCAGGCTTTCGATCAGCGGACGGGCGCTCGACGTGTCCGTTGCGGGTGACGCGTCGTCGAGCAGGCGCCCGAGGCTGTCTTCGATCAGTTCGAGCATCCTGGATTTCCTTGTCGTGCGGCGGCCCGGCTCCTGGGCGGCCTCGGTTCTGCGTTCCCCGGTTCAGCGCAGTCCGAGGCCGCGCGCGATCATTCCGCGCAAGATCTCGCGCGTGCCGCCGCGCAGCGAGAACGACTGGGCGAGCAGCGTCGTGTCGGTCAGCACGCGTGCGAGCTCGTCGGTGGCCAGCGCGACCTCGTCGTCGCCCAGATGGCGCACGGCGAGTTCCGGGATCGACTGCTCGAGCGTCGTGCCCAGTTCCTTGACCAGCGCGGCCTCGAGCACCGGTTCTTCGCCTTGCTCGAGCCGTGCCGTGACCGACAGCGACATGCTGCGCAGCGCGGTCATTGTGGCGACGACGCGGCCGATGTCGTGGCGTGCCGCGCGATCGGCCCGTTGCGCGATGCGCGCGACCAGCATGTCGAGCAGCACGATCGACGACAGGATCCGTTCCGGACCGCTGCGCTCGAACGCCAGCTCCGAGGTGACCTGCTTCCAGCCGTCCCCTTCGTTGCCGACCAGCGCGTCGTCGTCGACGAAGACCTCGTCGAAGAACACCTCGTTGAAGTGGGCGTCGCCGGCCAGGTCGCGAATCGGGCGCACGGTCACGCCCGGCGCCTTCAGGTCGATGATGATCTGGCTCAGCCCCTTGTGCCGGTCCTCGGGCACGCCGCTGGTGCGCAACAGCGCGATCAGGTAGTGCGAGCGGTGCGCATTGGTCGTCCAGATCTTGCGGCCGTCGACGATCCAGCCGCCGTCGCCGCGACGCGCACGGGTGCGGACCGACGCCAGGTCCGAGCCCGAATCGGGTTCGCTCATGCCGATGCCGAAGAAGGCTTCGCCGCGGCAGATCGCCGGCAGGTAGCGCTGGCGCTGCGTTTCGCTGCCGTATTTCAGCAGCAGCGGGCCGCTCTGGCGCTCGGCGATCCAGTGCGCCGACACCGGGGCCCCGGCCGACAGCAGTTCCTCGACGACCACGTAGCGGGCGAACGGACCGCGCCCCTGGCCGCCGTATCGCGTGGGGAACGACAGCCCGATCCAGCCGTTGCGGCCCATCTCGCGACTGAAGCCCTCGTCGAAGCCCATCCAGGTGCGCGTGCGCTGTGCGGCCGGATAGCGGTCGATCCGCTCGGCGATGAACTCCCGGATGCGCGGGCGCAGGGCCTCGTCGATGTCGGGGATTCGCGAAGGGACGAAGTCGAGTCGCATCCTCAGTCCAGTTTCACGCCGGTTGCCTTTGCGACCTCGCCCCAGCGACGTGGTGCGTGCATCGGTTGACTCCTCGCAGCGAAGGCTCGATTCCGCACTGTACCCGCCGCGGCCGACAG
>JAAZBL010000110.1 GCA_012513825.1 Limnobacter sp.
CACTGCGCGGCGTCGTCTCGCTGCTGAAGCTGCCCCATACCTGGGGGATCGTCGCGCTGGGAAGCGTCTGCTATGCGTCGTTCGTCACGCTGCGCGGGCTGTGGCTCGGGCCGATGCTGATCGAACTGCACGGCTTCACGCTGGTGCAGGCCGGCAACGTCGCGGTCGCGGCCACGCTCGCAGGCCTGTTCGGCGCACCGACCTTCGGCCGGCTCGATCCCGGCGCACGCGCGCGCCGGCCCGTCGTCATCGCCTTTTCGATCGGCGCCGTCGCGTTCTTCGCGGTGCTGGCGGCGAACCCGGGCACGCTGTTCACCGTGATCGGCGTGCCGGTCTTCGCACTGCTGTCCGGCTATTCGATCCTGCTCTACACCTACGTGAAAAGCGCGTATCCGGCGACGATGACCGGCCGCGCGCTGTCGGTCTACACGATGGCGATGTTCCTGGGCGTGGCGCTGATGCAGTGGCTGACCGGTGCCGTCGCGTCGGCGTCGGCCGGCTGGGGCGTGCCGACCTTCGCGGCGGTGTTCGGCACGGTCGCGCTGATGCTGGCGGCCGGGACGGCGGCGTTCGCCTGGCTGCCGCGGGCCGCCGACACCGACAGCGCCTGACGGACGGCACGGGCCGGCTACGGGTCGACATCGGCTGCCGGACGACATCGGTCGCCGATCGAACTCGGCCGCCGAACGGCCTCAGCCGCCGATCAGCTTGAGCCCCGGCGGCAGCGACTCGCCGAACATCCGGCCCCGCGCCTCGTCGTCCAGCGCAACGACTTCGCGAACCATCGCGATCCAGCTCGGCGGCGCATGCGCGGCCTTCAGCCGGCGCACGACCTCGTCGCGCAGCGGCTGCGGCAGGTCGCGCGCCCGGTCGCCGGTCGCCCGGGCAATCTGCGCCGCGGCGAAGGCGGCCGGCTCGATGGCTTTCCAGTCGAGCGCGAGAACCGCCTGCAGCCAGGTTGCGGCCGTATCCGCCGGCACCACGTTGTGCGTACTGCCGTACAACGGCTCGCGCGCACCGACGCGACCCAGCGCCCACCAGGTCTGCGGCGTCTCGTTCGGCCGCCGCAGCCGTTCGAGCAGCCAGGCGCCGACCTCGATCCGGTGATGGACCGGCACCCGCTCGAGCGAGGCCGACAGCCGCACCATGTCGTCGTACGACGCCTGCACCGCGCCGGCCGCACCGGAGCGACGCAGGTCGATGTCTTCGAGGTGTCCGGCCAGCGCTTCGAGCAGGACCAGTTGCGCGCTCTCCGTCAGGCCGCCGGCCGCGCGACGCCACAGCGTCCACCACTCCGGCCAGTTCCGCCGCTCGCCGAGGTACTGCAGCCCCTGCTCGTACAGCGGCCAGAGTCGCTCGATCCGCCATTCGTCGAGCGGGTCGCCGGTTCCGGGGCGCAGGCACCAGCCGGCCAGGTTCAGCCAGACGCGCTCGTGCTCGGCCGAGCGTCGACGGCGACGCGCGCGCTCCATCAACGCATCGAAC
This sequence comes from Limnobacter sp., assembly GCA_012513825.1. Classification (GTDB taxonomy): domain Bacteria; phylum Pseudomonadota; class Gammaproteobacteria; order Burkholderiales; family Burkholderiaceae_E; genus Zeimonas. The sequence continues at coordinate 1,486 of JAAZBL010000110.1, forward strand.
AGCGCACGCAGCAGCGGCAGATCCCAATTCTCGCGCGGACCGAGCAGGCGTTCGAGGCGTGCGCGCAGGCGCCGCACCTCGTTCGCGGCGAACGCCTGCGAGCGCGAACCGAAGACGCGATCGATCGCCTGCACGGCCTCGTCGAAGCGCGGCGGGAGCCGCGCGCCGGCATCGGCGTCCGGGAGCACGGCCTCGCCCCGCAACTGGAAGGCGAGCAGCCAGCGACGGCGCGGGTCCTCGGTGCTGGCGCAGTGCATCTCGAGCGTGCCGACCTCGGTCATCGCGGCGACCAGCCGCACCGCGACCTCGGCGCGCGAGCCCTTGCGCGGAGCCGGCAGCACGGCCGTCAGCGGCGGCAGCCGCACGAAACGCTCGTCGTCGAGCTCGACGAGCTCGCCCGGCTGCCAGGCCTCGTCGCCGGCCGAAGACACGAGGCCGAAACGCACCGGCTGCCCGAGGCGCAACGCGAAGCTGCGTCCGGGCAGGTCGACGTCGTGCCCCTCCTCGGTGCCGCGCGGCAGCACGCAGATGCCGCGGCGCAGCGGCCCGCCGTCGTCGAGTTCGAGGAAGTAGCTGCGCGGCGAACCGCCACCCACCCGCGGCCCGGCACCGGAACGCAACAGCGCCCAGGCGACGGCGCCGCGCGCGACCGCGACATCGGGCTCGTCGTTGTGCAGCACGCGCGGCGGTGTACCGCCCCAGCGCCCGAGCGTATCGACGAGCCGCGCGGTGAGCGCCGCCGCGTGGAACACGCCGCCGTTGAGCAGCACGGTATCCGGCACGCCGCCGGCCGCGGCCGCGTGCCGCTGCAGGAAGGCCGCCAGGTGGCGCGTGATCGCCGGGTCGGCCGGATACGGCAGGCCGAACTCGACGATCGCGCTGCGGCGCCGGTGGGGCCGCGCGTCGAAGTCCTCGATCGGAAGGAAGCCGTCGACGAGCAGCCGTTCGACCTCGTCGCGCGTCAGCTCCGCCGACGCGGCACCCCCGACCAGCCGCGAGCCCGCGCCGAGCAGCGTCACCGTCACCCGTTCCGGTGCGTCGGCCGCGAGCAGCCGCTCCTTGGCGACCCGGCAGCGGTGAACGAGCTGCGAGAAGCGCGCGGCCGACAGCTTCGCGCCGGCGCCCAGACGCGGCTCGACGACGTGGGCGAGCGTCAGGTCCATGTTGTCGCCGCCGAGCATCAGGTGATCGCCGACGCCGACCCGGGTCAGCTTCGGCCCGACCGGTGGAGTACCGGCCGTGCCGCCCGGCGAATCCGGGCCGGCCTCGCTCGCATCGCCCGGCTCGACCCGGATCAGCGTCAGGTCGGTCGTGCCGCCGCCGACGTCGCAGACGAGGATCGACCGCGCGTCGCCAAGCGCGGAATCGAGCTCGTCGCGATGCCGGAACAGCCAGTCATGGAACGCCGCCTGCGGCTCCTCGAGCAGGCGCAGCGCCGTCAGGCCGGCCAGCCGCGCCGCCTCGACCGTCAACGCGCGCGCGCCTTCGTCGAACGAGGCCGGCACCGTCAACACCAGGTCCTGCCGTTCGAGCGGATCGTCGGGGAACTCGGCGTTCCAGGCGGCGCGCACGTGCGCGAGGTAGCTGGCGCTTGCCGCCAGCGGCGACACCTTGTCGACCTCGTCGGCCGCTCCCCACGGCAGGATCGGCGCCGTGCGGTCGACGCCCGGGTTCGACAGCCAGCTCTTGGCGCTGGCCACGACGCGCCCGGGCACCTGCGCGCCGAGTTCTCGCGCACGCGTGCCGATCACCACCCGTTCGAGCCCGCCGATGTCGGCATCGC
>JAAZBL010000111.1 GCA_012513825.1 Limnobacter sp.
CACTGCGCGGCGTCGTCTCGCTGCTGAAGCTGCCCCATACCTGGGGGATCGTCGCGCTGGGAAGCGTCTGCTATGCGTCGTTCGTCACGCTGCGCGGGCTGTGGCTCGGGCCGATGCTGATCGAACTCCACGGCTTCACGCTGGTGCAAGCCGGCAACGTCGCGGTCGCGGCGACGCTCGCAGGCCTGTTCGGCGCACCGACCTTCGGCCGCCTCGATCCTGGCGCACGCGCGCGCCGGCCCGTGGTCATCGTCTTCTCGATCGGGGCCGTCGCATTCTTCGCGGTGCTGGCATCTAACCCGGGCACGCTGTTCAAGGTGATCGGCGTGCCGGTCTTCGCGCTGCTGTCCGGCTATTCGATCCTGCTCTACACCTACGTGAAGAGCGCGTATCCGGCGACGATGACCGGTCGCGCACTGTCGGTCTACACGATGGCGATGTTCCTCGGCGTGGCGGTCATGCAGTGGTCGACCGGCGCCGTCGCGTCGGCGTCGGCCGGCTGGGGCGTGCCGACCTTCGCAGCGGTATTCGGCACGGTTGCGCTGATGCTGGCGGCCGGGACGGCGGCGTTCGCCTGGCTGCCGAGGGCCGGCGATGCCGACAGCGCCTGACGGTCAGCCGGGGCTCGCCGCCGGTCGACCTCAGCCGCCGATCAGCTTGAGCCCCGGCGGCAGCGACTCGCCGAACATCCGGCCCCTGGCTTCGTCGTCCAGCGAAACGACTTCGCGAACCATCGCGATCCAGCCCGGTGGCGCATGAGCAGCCTGCAGCCGGCGCACGACCTCGTCGCGCAGTGCTTGCGGCAGGTCGCGCGCCCGGTCGCCGGTCGCCCGGGCGATCTGCGCCGCGGCGAAGGCGGCCGGCTCGACGGCCTTCCAGTCGAGCTCGAGAACGGCCTGCAACCAGGTCGCGGCCACGTCCGCCGGCACCACGTTGTGCGTGCTGCCGTACAGCGGCTCGCGCGCACCGACCCGACCCAGCGCCCACCAGGTCTGCGGTGATTCGGCCGGCCGCCGCAGCCGTTCGAGCAACCAGGCGCCGACCTCGACCCGGTGATGGACCGGCACCCGTTCGAGCGAAGCCGACAGCCGCACCATGTCGTCGTACGACGCCTGCACCGCGCCGGCCGCACCGGAGCGGCGCAGGTCGATGTCTTCGAGATGCCCGGCCAGCGTTTCGAGCAGGACCAGTTGCGCGCTCTCCGGCAGACCGCCGACTGCGCGACGCCACAGCGTCCACCACTCCGGCCAGTTCCGCCGCTCGCCGAGGTACTGCAGCCCCTGTTCGTAGAGCGGCCACAGCCGCTCGATCCGCCATTCGTCGAGCGGGTCGCCGGTCCCGGGCCGCAGGCACCAGCCGGCCAGGTTCAGCCAGACGCGCTCGTGCTCGGCCGAGCGCCGACGGCGCCGCGCGCGCTCCATCAACGCATCGAACAAGGCACGCAGCAGCGTCAGGTCCCAGCTCTCGCGCGGACCGAGCAGGCGCTCGAGGCGTACGCGCAGGCGCCGCACCTCGTTCGCGGCGAACGCCTGCGAGCGCGAGCCGAAGACGCGATCGATCGCCTGCACCGCCTCGTCGAAGCGCGGCGGCAGCCGCGCGCCGGCATCGGCGTCCGGCGGCACGGCCTCGCCCCTCAACTGGAAGGCCAGCAGCCAGCGACGGCGCGGGTCCTCGGTGCTGACGCAGTGCATCTCGAGCGTGCCGACCTCGGTCATTGCGGCGACCAGCCGCACCGCGACCTCGGCGCGCGAGCCCTTGCGCGGAGCCGGCAGCACGGCCGTCAGCGCCGGCAGCCGTACGAAACGCTCGTCGTCGAGCTCGACGATCTCGCCCGGCTGCCAGGCCTCGTCGCCGGCCGAAGACACGAGGCCGAAGCGCACCGGCTGCCCCAGGCGCAGCGCGAAGCTGCGCCCGGGCAGGTCGACGTCGTGCCCCTCCTCGGTGCCGCGCGGCAGCACGCAGATGCCGCGACGCAGCGGCCCGCCTTCGTCGAGTTCGAGGAAGTAGCTGCGCGGCGAACCGCCACCGACCCGCGGCCCGGCGCCGGAACGCAGCAGCGCCCAGGCGACGGCGCCGCGCGCGACCGCGACGTCGGGCTCGTCGTTGTGCAACACGCGTGGCGGGGTGCCGCGCCAGCGCGCGAGCGTATCGACGAGCCGCGCGGTCAGCGCCGCCGCATGGAAGACGCCGCCGTTGAGCAGCACGGTATCCGGCACGCCGCCGGCCACGGCCGCGTGCCGCTGCACGAAGGCCGCCAGGTGGCGCGTGATCGCCGGGTCCGCCGGATACGGAAGGCCGAATTCGACGATCGCGCTGCGGCGCCGGTGGGGCCGCGCGTGGACGTCTTCGTCGGGAAGGAAGCCGTCGACGAGCAGCCGTTCGACCTCGTCGCGCGTCAGCTCGGCCGACGCGGCACCGCCGACCAGCCGCGAGCCCGCGCCGAGCAGCGTCACGGTCACCCGTTCCGGTGCGTCGGCGGCGAGCAGCCGCTCCTTGGCGATCCGGCAGCGGTGGACGAGCTGCGAGAAGCGCGCGGCCGACAGCTTTGCGCCGGCTCCCAGACGCGGCTCGACGACGTGCGCCAGCGTCAGGTCCATGTTGTCGCCGCCGAGCATCAGGTGATCGCCGACGCCGACCCGGGTCAGCTTCGGCCCGGCCGTGCGCGGCCCGGCCGATCGCGGCCCGGCCGGGCCGCCCGGCGACTCCAGACCCGGCGCGTTCGCGTCGCCCGGCTCGACCCGGATCAGCGTCAGGTCGGTCGTGCCGCCGCCGACGTCGCAGACGAGGATCGACCGCGCGTCGCCGAGCGCGGAATCGAGCTCGTTGCGATGCCGGAACAGCCAGTCGTGAAACGCCGCCTGCGGCTCCTCGAGCAGGCGCAGCGTCGGCAGGCCGGCCAGCCGCGCCGCCTCGACCGTCAACGCGCGCGCGCCTTCGTCGAACGAGGCCGGCACCGTCAGGACCAGGTCCTGCCGTTCGAGCGGATCGTCGGGGAACCCGGCGTTCCAGGCGGCGCGCACGTGCGCGAGATAGCTGGCGCTGGCCGCCAGCGGCGACACCTTGTCGACCCCGTCGTCCGCTCCCCAGGGCAGGATCGGCGCCGTGCGGTCCACGCCCGGATTCGACAGCCAGCTCTTGGCGCTGGCCACGACGCGCCCGGGCACCTGCGCGCCGAGCTCGCGCGCACGCGTGCCGATCACCACCCGCTCGAGTCCGCCGATGTCGGCATCGCTGCCGTCGGCAGCCGACCACGGCAAGACGAGCTCGCCCGGATCCAGCTCGCCGGGCGCCGCGTGATAACGCACCGACGGCAGCAGCGGACGCGCGGCGAACTCGCCCGGTCCGACCCACTGGCCGATCCGCAGGAGCCGGATCGTGTCCTCGCCTGCCGTCGCGTAGGCGACGACGGTGTTGCTGGTGCCGAGGTCGATGCCGACCGTGTAGCGCGTCACGGCATCAGCCGTCCCCGGCCTCGCCGCGCGTGTCGAACTCGACCTTCCAGCGCTCGTTGCCGTCGACCGGCTGCGCTTCGAGCTCGAGCGTGCCGGTCTCGGTCACGCGCGCGTGCAGCCTGACCCGGACGATGTCGCCGGCGCGTCGCGTGTCGGCCGGCAGCGTCGCCTCGATCTCTTCGAGCTCCTGCAGTTCGTCGGGCGCCCAGAAGTCGAGCAGCGTCCCGGCCCGGTCCTGCCGGCGCACCGACGATCCGAAGAAGCGAAAGCGCACCGGTTCGCCGACGACGAGGCCGAACTCCTGCGCAGGCGCGTCGGCGTCGCTGCCCTCCTCCATCCCGAACGGCGCGAGGCACAGCGCCTGGATCGGCGGCGCCATGCCCGGTACGGCCGGCATCGCCGACTCGACCGCGACGTAGTAGGCACGCGCCGTCCCGCCGCGGATCCGGACACCGCGGCCGCGCCGCACGTAGCCGTAGTAGGCGGCGCCGCGGGCCACGGCCAGGTCGAGGTCGGCGCCCTCGAGCAGGCGCGCCGGCGCCGCGCCTTCGGCTTCGAGCCAGCCGTTGACGATCCCGAGCAGCCGCTCGCCGATCAGC
>JAAZBL010000112.1 GCA_012513825.1 Limnobacter sp.
GGCTGGCGCTGGCGTTCAGCTTTGCCGGCGTGCTGCTGATCGTGCGGCCCGGCACGGCGCTGTTCGGCTGGCCCGCGCTGTTGCCGATCCTGACTGCGGTTTTCACGATGGGATACCAGTTGCTGACACGGCAACTGAGCGGCGTCGACAACGGGCTGGCGACGCTGTTCATCGGCGGCGCAGTCGCGGCACTGCTGCTGTCGATCTTCGCGCCGGGCACCTGGAGCCTGCCGACCACGCCGGTCGATGCGCTGCTGTTCGTTGCGACCGGGCTGATCGGCGCCGGCGGCCACCTGCTGCTGGTGCGAGCCTACGAGCTCGCACCGGCCTCGTCGTTGGCCCCCTTCGGCTACATGCATGGCGTGGCCGCGCTGTTCTTCGGGCTGCTGTTCTTCGGCCAGTTTCCCGATGCACTGGCGCTGGCGGGGCTGGCGCTGATCGTCGTGACCGGGGTCGTGATGGCGCTCAAGCACCGGGGGGCGCGGCAGGAAGCCCGGTAGCTTCCCCTGCAGGCGCGCCGGTCCGATTCCGGGCACGCGGTAGTCTCGGGTCTTGACGGTGGTCGACGAGGGCGCCAGCGAATGAACCCATCCTTTCCCGTGTACCTTCGCGGCGCGGGCAGTACGCCGTTCGGCCGTCACGAAGGCCGCAGCGCGCTGGACCTGATGGCAGCGGCCGCGCAACGGGCGCTGGACAGCGCCCGCCTTGCGCGCGACGAGATCGACGGCCTGCTCTGCGGCTACGCGACGACGCTGCCGCACCTGATGCTGTCCACGCTGTTCGGCGAGCGTTTCGGGTTGCAGCCGCGCTATGCGCATGCGATGCAGGTCGGCGGAGCCACGGGCGCGGCGATGCTGATGGCCGCGCGCGAACTCGTGCGCTCGGGCCGCTGCCGCAACGTGCTGGTGGTCGCCGGCGAGAACCGCCTGAGCGGACAGACGCGCGACAGTTCGATCCGGACGCTGGCCCAGGTCGGCGATGCGGACTTCGAGGTGCCCAATGGCGCTTCGGTGCCCGCCTACTACGCGCTGATGGCTTCCGAGTACATGCACCGGACCGGCGTGACATCGGCCGATCTCGCCGAGTTCGCCGTGCTGATGCGAGCCAATGCGGCACGCAATCCCGACGCGCACCTGCGCGCGCCGATCACGCATGCCGAAGTGCTCGCATCGAAGCCGATCGCCACGCCGTTGACGCTGCTCGACTGCTGCCCGATCTCCGACGGCGGCATGGCGCTGGTGGTGTCCGCCGACGCCGGCCCGCACGCGGCCGTGCGCATGGTCGGCGCCGGCCAGGCGCACCGGCACCAGCACCTGACCGCGATGACCGATGTCATGCGGTGCGGGGCCGGCCAGGCCGCGCAGCAAGCCTTCGACGAAGCGGGATTGACCCACGCCGACGTCGATTACCTCGGGATCTACGACTCGTTCACGATCACGCTGGTGATGCTGGTCGAGGAGATCGGCTTCGCGCCGCGCGCCGGCGCCGCTGCGCGCGCTCGCGCCGGCGACTTCTCGCCGGACGGCGCGCTGCCGCTGAACACGCATGGCGGCCTGCTGTCGTTCGGCCACTGCGGCGTGGCCGGCGGCATGGCGCACGCCGTCGAAGCCTGGCGCCAGATGACCGGGCAGGCCGGCGAACGCCAGATCCGCGCGCCGCGGCGAGCCTTCGTCCATGCCGACGGCGGCGTCATGTCGTCGCACGTCAGCCTGCTGCTTGCTCGTGAGGACTGACGGAGGATTGGCCATGACCGCGCTCTCGGCCCCGTTCAACGAAGGCTTGCAGCTCGGAATCCTGCGCTACCAGCGATGCACGGCCTGTGGTGGCGCGCAGACGCTCGTGCGCTATGCGTGCCGGCACTGCGGACACGAAGGGCTGAGCTGGTCCGATGCCGGCGGCAGCGCCACCGTGCGAGCGGTGACCGTCGTGACGCGCGCACCGTCGAACGAGTTCCGGCCATTGGCGCCCTACACGCTGGTGCTCGTCGAGCTCGACGAAGGACCGCGTCTGATGGGCCATGCCGCTCCCGGCGTGCGGATCGGCGATCGCGTGCGAGCGGGATTCTTCGAGCACCTCGGGCGCCGGCTGATCCGGTTCGAGCCGATGGAGTGATGAGATCCTGGCTCACGCGCTGGGCCTGTCGGGCTCGGATTGGTCTGTGCGTTCGACTGGCGATCATCCCCCTAAGTGA
>JAAZBL010000113.1 GCA_012513825.1 Limnobacter sp.
ACGAGCGCCGCGCGGATCTCCCACACGAGCGCCGCGCGGATCTCCCACGAATGTGGGGTGGCGCGCTGTCACTTTTCTCGCGGCGGCCGCGTCTAACGCAGTGACAACGGCACGATCCCGACCCCGGGCGCGCTGGGTGTCGATTGCCACGAACCATCGGGGGATCATCATGAAATCGATCGCACTGTCCCTGTCGGCCCTGCTGATGACGACCGCGCTTCCGTCCGTCGCCGGGGAGATCGTTCCTTTCGACGACCACTTCGTTTCGACGCGCACGCGCGCCGAGGTGATGGCCGAGGTTGCTGCGGCAGCGGCCGCCGGCCAGCTCTATACGCAGGGCGAGATCGTCTCGTATCCGGGGGACCCGGCGCCGCGTTCGATGCTGACCCGTGCCGAGGTCATGGCCGAACTGGCGCGCGCCCAGGCTGCCGGCGAATTGAGCACGCAGAACGAGATCAGCTGGGAACCGCCGATCGCTGCGCGCAAGAGCAACCAGCAGATGGCCCGCGGAGGCCACGGGCGCTGAGCCGGGGCGCGAAGCCGCGACGGCCGCGGTGCGGCCGTCGGCGGATGCGGGGCGCCTTGCTCGGGGGCGCCCCGTTCAGCGCAGGCCGAGCAACCAGATCGCGACCGTGATCGACAGCACCGACAGGACGGTGCCGACCGCGGTCGCCGCGCCGATCGCATCGGTCGGTACCCGGTAGCGCTGCGCGATGATGAAGCTGTTGCTCGCTGCCGGCAGCGCCGCGCACAAGGTGCCGACGGACGCGGCCGCCGGGTCGGGGCGAAACAGCAGGAACAGCGAGGCGCCGATCGCGGCCGGGTAGAGCACCAGCTTGGCGAAGACCAGCGCGGCCACCTGCCGGTCGATGCGCAACGGCTGCGCGCCGAGCGCGGCTCCGATCGCGAACAGCGCGGCCGGTCCGGCGGCGCCGGAGAGCATGCGCGTGAAGTTGTCGACGGCGACCGGGACCGGCAGGGCCGGAATCGAGACGAGCAGTCCCGCGCCGATCGATAGCACCAGCGGGGAGCGTGCGAGGCTCGTTGCCACCGGCAGCCAGGCCGATCGCGAACGCGCAGCCGGCCGGCCGTCCTGCCGCGCGATGCCGAATTCCATCAGCACCATCGACAGCGCGATGAAAACGAAGATGTCGCAGATGATCGTCAGTGCGACGGTCGGCAGCGCCGTCGGATCGAGTTCCGCCACCAGCGCCAGGCCCAGGTAGCCGATGTTGCCGTGCGTCGCGTGCAGGGCCAGCGCGCTTGCCTGCGTGCGGTCGGCACCGGGCGGCAGCCCGAGGCGCCCGTGCAGCGCCGAGCGCCAGACGAGCAGGTAGACGGCGAGCCCGGCGGCCAGGTAGCCGCAGACGTAGCGCCAGTCGAGCAATTCGGCGATCGGTCGCTGCGCGACGACGCGGAACAGCATCGCCGGCAACGCGAAATAGAAGACGAAGGCATTGATTCCCTCGACCGCTCCGGCGGGCAGCAGCCGGCGTCCGGACGCGACGTGGCCGCAAAGGACCAGCGCGAATACCGGCAGCGTGACTTCGAGGACGGCGAGCATGGGCGGGCAGTGTAGTCGCGAAAAGTGCGCGAGTATGATCCGCACGATGGAACGAGTCATGAAAGCCTTCGGCCGCGCGGTCCTGAGCCAGCTGCATCCGAAGATGCTGGCGCTGCTGCTCCTGCCGTTCGTCGTGTCGATCCTGTTCTGGATCGCGACGGCCTGGCTCGTCTGGACGCCGCTGACCGACTGGCTCGGCGTCGCCCTGTTCGACGGCTGGTTCGGCAGGGCCTATACCTGGGCCGAGGGCATCGGCCTCGGCGGCATCCGCGACTGGATTCCGGCCCTGATCGCGCTGCTGCTCGTCGTGCCGGCCGCCTGGGTGACGGCGACGATCCTGGTCGCCGTCTTCGCGATGCCGCTGGTCATGCGTTTCCTGATCGCACGCAACTATCCGGGCATCGCGGCGCTGGGCACGATGTCGCCGGTGCCGGGCGTGCTCAATGCGATCGTCGCGCTGCTCGTATTCGCGATCGGTTACCTGGTGAGCCTGCCGCTATGGCTGATCCCGCCGCTGGCACTGATCGTGCCCTGGCTCTGGTGGAGCTGGCTGACGGCACGCGTGATGCGCCTGGACAGCCTCGTCGAGTACGCGGGCGCCGACGAGCGCCGCCTGCTGGTCAAGGAGAACCGGCGCGAGTACCTGCTGCTCGGCATGGTCGTCAGCGCGCTGAACTACGTGCCGCCGCTGTTTCTGGTGACGCCGGTGCTGTCGGCGCTCGCCTACGGACACTACTCGCTGGCGCTGCTGCGCGACCGGCGCCTGCAGTCGCCTTCGATCGGCGACGCACGAGCGGACAAGCGAGCGATCAAATCTTGAGTGCGAGGATTCGATGAACTTCGGCCTGATCGTCATCGGCGACGAGATCCTGTCGGGCAAGCGGCAGGACAAGCATTTTCCCAAGGTCGTGGAACTGCTGAACGCCCGCGGCCTGAAACTGTCGTGGGCCGAATACCTGGGCGACGACCGCGACCGCCTGGTCGAGACGCTGCGGCGCAGTTTCGCCAGCAGCGACGCGGTGTTCTGCTGCGGCGGCATCGGGGCCACGCCCGACGACCACACGCGCCAGGCGGCGGCGCTGGCGCTCGGACTCGACCTCGAGCTGCACCCGGAGGCGGCTCGACTGATCGCCGAGCGCACGGCCGAGATGGCGGCCGAGGGGCGCGGCGGGAGCGCCGACATGAGCACGCCCGAGAACCGGCAGCGCCTGAAGATGGGCGAGTTCCCGGCCGGCGCCGGCATCGTTCCGAACCCGTTCAACAAGATTCCGGGCTTCGAGATCCGCAACCATTTCTTCATGCCGGGTTTTCCGGTCATGGCCTGGCCGATGATCGAATGGGTGCTCGACCATCGCTTCGCCGACCTGTTCCATCGGAGCCGCGAGGGCGAGTCCTCGTTCCTCGCCTACGAACTGCCCGAATCGAAGGTCACGCCGCTGCTCGAACAGATCGAGCGCGATTTCCCAGGGATCAAGGTCTTCAGCCTGCCCTCGGTGGGCGAGAACGGCGAACGGCGCCACATCGAACTCGGCGTCAAGGGGCCCGAGCATCTGGTCGGTCCCGCCTTCGCCCGGCTCGAGCAGGGGACGCGCGCGCTCGGCGCGGAGATCGGATGAACACGTTCCGGAACCGTGTTGTTCGGTATCGCCGAATATAGGTCTTGTTGACGCCGGTTCGACGGGGGATACTGGCGGGGTGATCCTCGATCGAACCCGTTGATGCGCCAGATCGTCGACAAGATCGGCACGATCCTCTCGCTGTATTCGTTCGAACGGCCCGAACTCGGCGTGACCGAGCTGGCGGGCGAACTGTCGTGGCCGAAATCCACGATCAGCGAGATCCTGGCGAGCCTGGCCCGGCAGGGCTTTCTCGAACGTACGCGCCGCGGCCGCTTCCGGCTCGGTTGGCGTTTCTTCGAGATGAACCAGGTGCTGCTCGAATCGACGCCGCTGGTGCGCGAAAGCCGGCGGGCCATGCAGGAGCTGGTCGAGCGGCACGGCGAATCCAGCCATCTGATGGTGCTCGAACGCCATCAGGCGGTCATCGTCGAGAAGGTACAGGCTTCGCTGGCGATGCAGATCCTGATGTCGCGCGTCGGCCTGCGCCTGCCCGCCCACTGCTCGGCCTGCGGAAAATTGCTGCTTGCGCTGCGGCCGCCCGATGAACTGCCCGAGTTGTTCGATAATGTCGAACTGAAGCCGTTCACGCCGGCGACGATCACGGACTTCGGGCGGCTCGAATCCGAGCTGGCGACGATCCGCGAAGCCGGCATCGCCTATGACCGCGAGGAGATCGTGCCGGGGCTGACCTGCGTCGCGGCGCCGATCCGCAACGACGAGGGCAAGCCGATCGCCGGCATCAGCGTGTCGATTCCGAGCTACCGCTTCGCCGGTGGCGAACAGACCTACGTGGACATGGTGCGCGATGCGGCGCAGCGCGTGTCCAGAAGCCTCGGCTATATCGAAACGTGACCAAACAGGAGAAGCTTCCGATGAATGCACCGATGGAACGGGCCCTGCGCCAGGCCACGCTCGACGACAAGTACGAAGCCTCCGAAGGCCTCGTCTACCTGACCGGCACCCAGGCGCTGGTGCGCCTGCCGCTGATGCAGCGCCAGCGCGACCTGGCCGCCGGCCTGAACACGGCCGGCTATATCACCGGCTATCGCGGTTCGCCGGTCGGCGGCTACGACCTCGCGCTGACGAAGGCGCGCCGGCAGCTCGAGCAGCATCATGTGAAGTTCGTGCCCGGTGTCAACGAGGACCTGGCCGCCACGGCGATCTGGGGCACGCAGCAGACGAACCTGTTTCCCGGCGCGAAGTACGACGGCGTCTTTTCGATCTGGTACGGCAAGGGGCCGGGCGTCGATCGCAGCGGCGATGTGCTGAGGCACGCGAACCAGGCCGGCACCTCGCCACATGGCGGCGTGCTCGCCGTGGCCGGCGACGACCACGGTGCGAAGTCGTCGACGATGGCCGCTCAGACCGACTTCATCTTCAGCGCCGTTTCGATGCCCGTGCTGGCGCCGGCCACCGTGCAGGACTACATCGACTACGGCCTGCAGGGCTTCGCGATGTCGCGCTTCACCGGCCTGTGGGTCGCGCTGAAAGCGGTCACCGACACGATCGAGGTGGCCGGCATCGTCGACGTGTCGCCGCAGCGGCTGTCGTTCGTCACGCCCGAGAACGTGCCGATGCCCGAGGGCGGGCTGAACATCCGCTGGCCCGAAGTCACGTTCCCGCAGCTCGAGGAGCGGCTGACGCGCTGGAAACTCCCGGCCGCGCTGGCCTGGGCGCGGGCCAATCGGCTCGACCGCAACGTGTTCGGGCGGGCCGACGGCGAGCCGGCGCGACTGGGCATCGTCAGCACCGGCAAGAGCTGGCTGGACACGATGCAGGCGCTGGCCGACCTCGGCATCGACGACGCGACGGCGAAGGCGATCGGACTGCGCGTCTACAAGGTCGCGATGCCGTGGCCGCTCGAGCCCGAAGGCATTCGCGAGTTCTGCGCCGGCTGCGACGAGGTGCTCGTCATCGAGGAGAAGCGCTCGCTGATCGAGGCACAGCTGAAGGAGGCGCTCTATCCGCTGGCGCAGCGTCCGCTGGTCACCGGCAAGAACGACGAAGCCGGCGCGATGCTGCTGCCCGAATGGGGCGAATTGACGCCGGCGCTTTGCGCCCGAACGATCGCTGCGCGCCTGCGTCGCCTCGCGGCGTCGGGCCCGGGCGTCGGCGATGCGAAAGGCGGCCCGCTCGACGCCGTGCTCGCGCGCTGCGAGGCGCGCCTCGCGCTGCTCGATGCGAAGGACAAGGCGACGGCCGAGCTGGTGCCGGCCGGCGACCGGATCCCGTACTTCTGTTCGGGCTGCCCGCACAACACGTCCACGCGGGTGCCCGAGGGCTCGCGCGCGCTGGCCGGCATCGGGTGCCACTACATGGCGATGTGGATGGACCGCGACACCGCCACCTTCACGCACATGGGCGGCGAAGGGGCGAGCTGGGTCGGGCAGGCGCCGTTCACCGAGACCCGCCACGTGTTCCAGAACCTCGGCGACGGCACGTATTTCCACTCCGGTTCGCTCGCCATCCGGCTGGCCGTGGCCACGAAGACGCCGATCACCTACAAGATCCTGTTCAACGACGCCGTCGCGATGACCGGCGGCCAGCAGCACGACGGGCCGCTGACACCGCGGGCGATCGCGCGCCAGGTGGCTGCCGAAGGGGTCGAGAAGATCGTCGTGGTGACCGACGAGCCCGAGAAGTACCCGGGCGGGTACTTCGATTCGTCGATCGCCGTCTACCACCGCAGCGCGCTCGACGAGGTCCAGCGCGAGCTGCGCGAGTACCCCGGTGTGTCGGTGCTGATCTACGACCAGACCTGTGCCGCGGAGAAGCGACGCCGCCGCAAGCGCGGCGCGTTTCCGGATCCGCAGAAGCGCGTCTTCATCAACGAAGCGGTCTGCGAAGGGTGCGGCGACTGCGGCGTGCAGTCGAACTGCGTGGCGGTCGAGCCGGTGGAGACCGAGTTCGGGCGCAAGCGCAAGATCAACCAGTCCGCGTGCAACAAGGACTATTCCTGCGTCAACGGCTTCTGCCCGAGCTTCGTGACCGTGCACGGCGGCAAGCTGCGCAGCGGGCGCACGAGCCCGTCGAAGGGACAGGCGACCGCGGCCGATGCGTCCGGCACGGCCGTGACGGCTGCGGCGATGCCGGCGACGCGCAAGACCTCGATCGCCGCGTCGATCGCGCAGGGCCTGCCCGGCGCGGTGCTGCCCGCCATCGACGGCTCCTACGCACTGATGATCACCGGCATCGGCGGCACCGGCGTGGTCACGATCGGCCAGTTGCTCGGCATGGCCGCGCACCTCGAAGGCAAGGCGGTGACCG